>JANWXJ010000026.1 GCA_025055335.1 Acetobacteraceae bacterium | reverse complement strand
GCCGAGGTCTCGGATCCGGCGAGCAGCAGCATGCCGACCTCGTCGAGCAACGCGCCCTCGTCCAGCACGGGGGTGCCGTCCGTCCGGCGCGCGGCGCGCAGCGCGGGCAGCAGCCCGCCCTCCCCCGCCCCGGCGGCGGCGAGTTCCGCCGCGATCGCGGCCCGAAGCGCCCGCGCCGTCGCCCGCGCGCGCAGGCCCTGCAGCCCGGTGAAGCGCTCCGGCAGGCCGAGCAGCCAGCCGACATCCACCGGCCGCACCACCTCCTGGTAGCGCGACAGCAGCGAGGCGATCCGCCTGGCCGAGTCCGGCCGCGCCCCCTGCCCGAAGACGGTGCGGAGCATGATCCGCGTCGTCGCCTCCGACAGGTCTGCCGCCACGTCGCGCACGCCGCCGGCGGCCCAGGCGTCGCACAGCGCCTCGGCCGCCTCCGTCATCGCCGGGTGGAAGAGGGCCAGGCGGGAGGGATGCAGCAGCCGCGCCACCACCTCCCGCCGCTCGGCCCACACCTCGCCGTGGTTGATGAACAGCGAGGTGCCGAGCACCGGCCGCAGCGCCTGTTCCATGAAGCGGCTCTTGGCCGAATAGGTGGCGTGGCGGGCGATGAACACCTCGCGGATCTGGCCGGGGTCGTTCACGATCAGGAACAGCCTCCGGAACGCCCGGAGGGAGCCCATCTGCTGCCGATAGACCGAGGCGGGGAGGGCCTTCAGCGCATCCCGCTGCAGCAGCCACAGCGCGCGCAGCAGCCCGGGCTGGCGGTCGGGCGGCAGCGGGCGCGGCGGCACGAAATCGGGCTCCATGCCACGCTCTTGTGGCCCCTCGCGCGGCCGGCGGGAAGGGCCTTGCCGTCTTGCGCCGCGACCGCGCAGGCGCTAGCCGGAGCCTATCCATGACCTCCGTCGCGATCCTGATCGCCCTGCTGTGGGCCTGCTGTTCGGTCGCGACGACGGCGCTGACGGCGCTCTACCTCCACCGCGTCCGCCCGCTCCGGCAGCCCGAGCCCGACGGCCGGGCGCTGCTGATCGTGCCGGTGCGCGGCCCGGCGCCGCGCCTGCCCGAGGTGCTCGACTCGCTCCTCGCGCAGGACTGGCCCGAGTTCCGCATCGTCGTCAGCGTGGAATCGGAGGCCGACCCGGCCCACGCCGTGGCCGCCGCCGCGGCCGAACGGGATTCCCGCATCACCGTCGTCGTGGCCGGAGAGGCGGAGCGGCGCGGTCAGAAGGTGCACAACCTCCTCGCCGCCTTGCCGCTGCAGCGCCTCGGGGACCGCTTCGTCGTGTTCTTCGACGCCGACGCCATCGCGCCCCGGGGCTTCCTGCGCGCGCTGCTCAGGCCGCTGCTCTACCGCGTGGCCGACCTTGCCAGCGGCTACCGCATCGTCGTGCCGGAACCGGGCTCGGCGGGCGGGCTGCTGGTCGCCCTCGCCGACCATGGCATCTCCACCTTCCCGCGCATGCGGGCGATCGGCGTGCTGTCCGGCGGCTCCACCGCCATCCGCGCCGAGATCCTGCCTGGCTTCGACCTGCCGCGCCTGTGGAAGGGCGCCTTGTCGGACGACCTGACCCTCACCCGCCGCGCGCGCGGACTCGGCGTCGCGATCCATGGCGTTCACGCTGCGCTGCTGCCCTCGCCCATGGCGCTGTCGGTGCCGGAGGCGTTCCGCTTCGGCGTGCGGCAGATGCGCCTCCTGCGGCTGCACCTGCCGCGGCTGTGGGCGGTCTTCGGCGCCTTCAGCCTGCTGCCGGTGCTGGGCACCCTGCTGCTGCTGGCCGGCGCCCCCGGCGCCGCGGCGGCGGCGCTGGTGGCCTTCCTGTCGCTGCAGCTGCGGCTGTCCCTGCGGCGGGCGATCCTCGCCCGCGTGCTGCCGCGCGAGGCGCTGCCGCCGCTCGAGCGGGCCATCCTGCTCGGGCGGCTGCTCACGCCGCTCGCCGTCGGCTTCCGCGCCGCCTGCTGGGCGGCGAGCGCCTTCTCCCGCCGGATCGCCTGGGCAGGAATCACCTACGAGGTGGAGGCGCCGGACAGGGTGCGGATCCTCTCCCGCACCCCGCCCGGCTAGCGCGCCTCAGGCCCGCCGCTCGGCCGACGCGCGGGCCGCGATCAGCGCCTGGCGGATCTCCTCCTCGGCCTTGGCGAGTTCCGCCGTCGCCTCGGCGCGGCGGGCGCGGCCCTCTTCGGCGATGCGCAAGGAGTCCTCGATCGTCGCCACCAGCGTGGCGTTGGCCTTCTTGATCGCCTCGATGTCGAACACCCCGCGCTCGAGCTCGGTGCGCGCCTCCTGGTTGCCGCGGCGGAGCGTCTCGGCGTTCGCCGTCAGCAGGGTGTTCGTCAGGTCGGTCGCCTCCTTCACCGCCCGCCCGGCATCGCGCATGCGCTGGATGGCCAGCGCCTGGGCGAGCTGGGTGCGCCACAGCGGCACGGTGTTGGCCAGCACCGAGTGGATCTTGGCCGACAGCGCCTTGTCGTTCTCCTGGATCAGCCGGATCGAGGGCAGCGCCTGCATCGCCACCTGGCGCGTCAGGCGCAGATCATGCACGCGGCGCTCGAGCTCGTCGCGCGCGGCGCGCAGGTCGCGCAGGCGCTGCGGCGCGAGGTCGTCCTCCGGGTTCTCGGCGGCGGCGACGGCGGCCGGGATCTCCACCTCGTCCACCCGCCTCAAGACCGCCTCGCCGGCAGCGATGTGCTCGGCAAGCGCGTGGAACCACTCGAGCGTGGCGCCATAGAGCCGCTCGAGCTTCTCGACATCCTCGAGCAGCTGGGTGCGGTGGTTGTCGAGCCGGATGGCGATCTCCTCCACCTGGCCCTTCACCGTCTCGTAGCGCATCAGGATCTTGTTCACTTCCTGCCCGGCGCGGCCGAACAGGCGGGCGAAGAAGCCGGGCTTCTCGTCGAGCTTCGTCACGTCGAAGCCGCGCAGCGTGGCGAGCAGGTTCTGCAGCGCGTCCCCGGCCTCGCCGGTCACGCGGCTCTTCGAGCCTTCGAGCATCGCGTCGGCGGCGGCGGCGGCGCGGTTCTGCGCCTCCGCCCCGAAGCGCAGGATGGTGCCGGGGTCGGAAAGGTCTATCTGGCGGGAGAGTTCGGCGATCCGCGCCTCCTCTGGCGTCGCCGCGGGCACCGCCTCGGCGCCCGGGACGCCGGGAGAGACGTCCCCCGTGGCCGGCTCGGCCAGGCCCTCGATCACGGGGGGCGTGCGCCCCGGCTCGGTTCCGCTCATGCCAGTCCCTCCTGCCGCAGGCGGTCCGACAGGACCTTCACCTGCACATCGAGCGCCAGGGTCTCCGCCTCGCGCAGGCGGCGGCGCATGTCGCCCGCGCCTTCTATCATGTCCTCGAGCAGCGCCGGCAGCGTCGGCGGCGGCTCGGCCCCGGCCGCGAGCCGCGCGGCGATGCGCTCGAGCCCGTCGAGCATCACGAGCAGGAAGCGGCGGGCGTCCTCGGGGCGGTTCGGGCGTGCGCGCAGCTCGACCATCAGCGCGCCGAGCGCCTCGGCGGCCTCCGCCACCTTCGGCACCGGCAGGCGGGGCGCGCTGCGGGCGAGCGCGGCGATGCGCGGGGCGGCGGCCTCCAGCGGATCGGGCGGCGGCGCGGCGACGCCCTCGATCGCAGCGGCGGGCTTCGGGTCGGTGTAGGCGAGCTTCGCGCCCCAGGCGGCCCCGAGGCCGAGCAGCAGCGCGCCCACCGGATGCAGGTTGGCGGCAAGCCCGGCGGCAAGCCCGGTCGCCACCCCGACGAGCGCGACCGCCGCCGTCTCCCGCCGCGGCCCGCCCCGGCGCAACATGCGGAACGCCAGGAACCCGAGCCCGAGCCCGAGCAGCGTGCCGAGAAGCTGCCGGATCTGCCCCGAGAGCAGGTTGATCAGCGCCGCCGGCACGAGCGGCAGCAGGAAGAACAGCAGGGACAACCCCCGCCAGGCGCGGGCAGGCGGCATCGCCATCACTTGAACATCCCGAGGACGCCGGCGATCGGCCCCCACACCGCGGCGCCGAGCGCGGCGAGGGAGGCGATCCACACCGTCCCCGCCAGCAGCAGCACCCCGCCCAGCCGGCGCGGCACGGCCTGGCCCGGGTCGGTCGGGCTGTCCGGAGAGGAGGGACGCGCGGGCGGCGAGGTGGGCGCATGCAGCATGGGCCGCAAGATCGGCCCGCCGGCCGCGCCGATCAAGCGCCGGCGTGGCATCAGGAGGCTGCCACAATCACGCCCTTTGACACGGAAGCGGATCGGTTCCACGCTGCCGGCCCGCGCGGCCGCATCGCCGCGCGGAACATGGACGGGAGACCGACCGATGAGAGGAATTGCCCTGGCCGCCGGGCTGTCGCTGGCGCTCGCCGCCGGCGCCGCGCTGGCGCAATCCAAGGACGGCGCGGCCCCGGCCGGCCCGAACGTCACCGCCCCCGCGCGCTACGCCACGCTCGACCTGCAGGCGGGATTCCTGCCCGACCCGCGGGAGGTGCAGGTGCAGGCGGGCGGCGAGCTGGACGCCGCCGTCCTCGGGGCCGACTGCGTCGGCTGGATCGACGCGACCCGCGCCGACGTGACGCTGAACTACCGCGCCGGCAACTTCCCGCTGTTCATCTCGGCCGAAAGCCGCGCCGACACCACGCTCGTGATCCGCGCGCCGGACGGCAGCTGGCTCTGCAACGACGATTTCCAGGGCCTCAACCCCGGCATCGTCATCCAGCGGCCGGCCTCGGGTGAGTACCGGATCTGGGTCGGCACCTTCAGCCAGGGCCGGCCGGAACCGGCGACGCTGCGGATCAGCGAGGTCCTGCCGACCGGCCAGGGCGGCGGCGGCGGGCCGAACACCCAGGCCCCGGCGCGCTACGCGACGGTCAGCCTGCGGGCCGGCTTCATGCCCGACCCGCACGAGATCCGCGTCGAGGCGGGCGGCGAACTCGATGCCGGCGCGGCGCGGCTCGGCCAGGGCTGCGTCGGCTGGATCGACGCGACGCGCCCCGACGTGACGCTGAACTACACCGCCGGGAACTTCCCGCTGATCTTCCTGGTGGAAAGCCGCGAGGACACGACGCTGGTCATCCTCGGCCCCGACGGGCGCTGGCTGTGCAACGACGATTTCCAGGGCCTCAATCCCGGCATCGTCATCCAGCGCCCCGCCTCGGGCGAGTACCGGATCTGGGTCGGCACCTTCAGCCGCGGCCGGCCGCAGCCGGCGGTGCTGCGCATCACCGAGATCATGCCGCGCCGCTGAGGCCGGCCATGGACCGGGCGGAGCGGGTGCCGGTCGCGATCGTCGGCGCGGGCCCGGTCGGGCTTGCGGCCGCGCTCGACCTCGCGCGGCACGGCATCCGCTCCGTGGTGCTGGACATGAAACCGCAGGTGGCCTGGACCTCCCGGGCCATCTGCATCTCCCGCCGCAGCCTCGAGATCCTGGACCGCATCGGCGAGGGCGGACGCATCGCGGCCAAGGGCCTCGGCTGGACGAGCGGCACCACCTTCCACCGCGAACGCCCGGTGTTCCGCCTCGAGATGCCGCACGGCCCGGCGGACCGCCACCCGCCCTTCGTCAACATCCAGCAGTTCTGGACCGAGAGCTTCCTGCTCGCGGCGCTGGCAGACACCGGGCTCGCCGCCATCCGCTGGAACGCCGAGGTGACGGGGCTCAGCCAGGGCGCGGAGGGCGCGACGCTGACCCTGGCCGACGGGGGCAGCCTCTCCGCCGCCTATGTCGTCGCCGCCGATGGCGGGCGGTCCCGCCTGCGCGATCTGCTCGGCCTCCGGCTCGAGGGCACCTCCTACGAGGGCCGCTACCTGATCGCCGACATCGAGATCGGCGCCCCGCGCGCCGTCGAACGCCAGGTGTGGTTCGACCCGCCCTCCAACCCCGGCTCCACCACCATCCTGCATGTGCAGCCCGACGGCGTGTGGCGGCTCGACTTCCAGCTCACGGACGAGGACGACGCCGAGGCGGAACTCTCGCCCGAACGCCTGTCGGCGCGGATCGGCCGGCACCTCGCCATGCTGGGTCTCGCGGGCGAGCCGTGGCGGCTGCTGTGGTCCTCGCTCTACCGCGCCCATTGCCTGACGCTGCCGGACTACGTCTCGGGCCGCGTGGCCTTCGCCGGGGATGCCGCGCATCTCGTGCCGATCTTCGGCGTGCGCGGGCTGAACTCCGGCTTCGACGACGCGCACAACCTCGCCTGGAAGCTGGCGGCGCTGCTGGACGGCTCGGCCGGCCCCGGGCTCCTCGCCTCCTACTCCGCCGAACGCGTGGCGGCGACGCGCCACAACATCGCGGAAGCGACGAAATCCACCTGGTTCATGTCTCCCCCCTCCCCCGGCTTCCGCCTGCTGCGAGACGCCGCGGTGGCGCTGGCCGGCGACCACCCGGCCTTCCGCCCGCTGATCAACCCGCGGCAGAGCGCGCCCTTCGCCTACACGCACAGCCCCCTCACCACGCCTGATCCCGCGCCGGGCGCGGGCGTTGCCGCCGGGCAGCCGCTGCCGGACCTGCCGCTGCCCGACGGCAGCCGGCTGCATGCGCGGCTGCCGCGGCGGGGCTTCGCCGTGCTCGGCTGCGGGGTGCCGGCCCCGCGCGTCGCGGGGGCGGCGGCGCTCGACCTGCCGCCGCTGCCGGAGCTGACGGGCGATGCCTGCCCGGTGCTGCTGGTGCGGCCGGACGAATACGTGGCGGCGCGCTTCGCCTCGGCCGAGGCGGCGCCGGTCGCCGCCGCGCTCTCCCGCGCGCTCGGCCATGAACAGTCCGCGCGGAGCGCCGCGGCATGAGGCGCGATTCGCCCGCCCGCAGCGCGCTGACCGAAGGCGACCTCGAACGCCTCTTCGCCGCCATCGCCCGCGGCGCCGACGCGGCGCCGGACGGGGCCGCGCCCTATCTCTCGCGCCTCGTTCTGCTGCTGGCCGCCGAACTCGGCGACGCCGCGCGGGTGGAGGCGCTGGCGCGCGCGGCGGTGGAGGCGGGCCGGGGATGAAACAAACCTCCCGCGCCGCCCACGCTCGCCGTCCGGCTGCTGGTCGGCGTCGGGCTGCGCGGAGGCGGCTGGATGGCCGGGCAGGAGACACGGGGGAGGATCTCGCCCGCTCCCACCTCGCGCGGGCGGAGGCGATCGCGGTGCGGCAGGTCGAGGACGGCGGCTTCGCCGTGCGGCTGCGCTTCGCCATCGCCGACGGCCGCGTGGTCGAGGCGTCGCCGCAGCTCGAACCCTGCCGGCCGCCGCGCCTCGGCGCGGTCCGGGACCTCCGCTGCGACCCCAACGCGCCGCAGCGCGTCTGGGCCGACGCCTTGCAGGGCATGAGGCTGCCCGGCTCGATGACGGCGGCGGGGGCTGAGGCCGGATGCGCGCGCTGCGGCTGATCCCGTTGCTCCTGCTGCTCTCGGGGCTGCTGCCGATGGCGGGCGGCGCCGCGCTCGCGGGATGGACGGCGTGGGACCTGTCGCGCCTCGCCCCGGCCGAGGCGCGGGTGCTGTCGCTGGTCCGCCAGCCTGCCTCGCGCGCCGGGCAGGTGCTCTACACGCCGGTCCTCGGCTTCACCACGGCGGAGGGCCGGGCGGTGCGCCTCGAGCCTGCCGTCGCCACCACGCACCCGCCCCGCGTCGGGGAGATGGTGCCGATCCGCTACGACCCCGCCGCACCGGAACGCATCCGCACCCTCGGCTTCCTCGAGACCTGGCTCGTGCCGGTGATCCTCGTCGCCTCCGGCCTGCCTTTCGTGCTGATCGGCTGGTTCCTCGGGCGGCTGTTCCGCCGCCTTTCGGAGCGCGGGTTCACAGCCTGAGCTTCAGCGCCTTGCCGATCTCGCCGATCACGCCGGCGCGGAAGGCCAGCACGCAGACGACGAAGATCGCGCCCTGCACGATCGTCACCCAGGCGCCGAAGCCGGCGAGGTAGTTCTGCATCGTGACGATGATCGCCGCCCCCGCGACCGGCCCGAACACGGTGCCGAGGCCGCCCAAGAGCGTCATCAGCACCACCTCGCCGGACATGGACCAGTGCACGTCCGTCAGCGTCGCGATGCCGAACACGATCGCCTTGGTGCCGCCGGCGATGCCCGACAGCGTGGCCGAGAGGACGAAGGCCATCAGCTTGTAGTCGTCCGTGCGGTAGCCGAGCGAGGTCGCGCGCGGCTCGTTCTCGCGGATCGCCTTCAGCACCTGGCCGAAGGGCGAATGGACGATGCGGTGCACGAGCAGGAAGCCCGCCAGGAACACGGCCAGGACGAAGAAGTACACGTTGCGGTCGGGGCCGAGATCCACCACGCCGAACAGCACCCCGCGCGGGATCGCCTGGATCCCGTCCTCGCCGCCGGTGAAGCGCGCCTGCAGGCAGAAGAAGAACACCATCTGGGCGAGCGCGAGCGTGATCATGGCGAAGTAGATGCCGCTGCGGCGGATGGCGAGCCATCCGAAGGGCAGCCCGAGCGCGAAGCCGATCAGCCCGCCGCAGAGGATGGCCAGTTCCGGCGGCAGCCCCCACACCTTGGCGGCGTGCCCGGCCACGTAGGACCCCATGCCGAAATAGGCCGCATGCCCGAAGGAGAGCAGCCCGACATAGCCGATCAGCAGGTTGAAGGCGCAGGCGAAGAGCGCGAAGCAGAGGATCTTCGCGAGAAACACCTCGTAGAGGCCGAGGAAGGGCGCCGCGGCGAAGAACGCCGCCATGGCAGAGAACAGCGCGAACTGGGGCCGGGTGAAGCCGAAGGGCCCCGGCTTGCCCTCCTGCGCCTGCCCAGGCTCGAGGACCGGACCGGCCATCGCTCAGGCCCGCCCGAACAGGCCGGCCGGCCGCGTCAGCAGCACGATCGCCATGATGATGAACACGACGGTGGACGAAAGCTCCGGATAGAACACCCGCGTCAGCCCCTCCACCACGCCGAGCACGAAGCCCGTCACGATCGAGCCGAGGATCGAGCCCATGCCCCCGATCACCACCACCGCGAAGACGGTGATGATGAAGTTCGCCCCCATCTGCGGGTTCACCGAGTAGATCGGCGCCGCCAGCACGCCGGCGAGCGCCGCGAGCCCCACCCCCGCCCCGTAGGTGAGCGTGACGAGCCTTGGCACGTTGATGCCGAAGGCCTGCACCAGCGCGGCGTTCTCGGTGGCGGCGCGCAGCGTGGCGCCGAGCGGCGTCTTCTCGATCACGAGCCAGGTGGCGAGGCACACGAGAAGCGCCACGATCACCACCCAGCCGCGATAGACGGGGAGGAACATGAAGCCGAGATCCCACGCCCCGGTCAGTTCCGGCGGGATCCGGTAGGGCAGGCCGGAGGAGCCGTAGAGGTTGCGGAACGTCCCCTCGATGATGAGGCCAAGGCCGAAGGTGAGCAGCAGGCCGTAGAGGTGGTCGAGCTTGTAGAGCCTGCTGATGAACAGCCGCTCGATCACGATGCCGCTCAGGCCGACGACGACGGGGGCGATCAGCAGCGCCCACCAGTAGCCGATGCCGAGATAGGTCAGCAGCATCCACGCCACGAAGGCGCCCATCATGAACTGGGCGCCGTGGGTGAAGTTGATGATGTTGAGCAGCCCGAAGATCACGGCGAGCCCGAGCGAGAGCATCGCGTAGAACGCGCCGTTGATCAGCCCGAGCACGAGCTGCCCGAACAGGAGCGGCGCCGGCACGCCGAAGATCATGTCCATGCGCGTGGGCTCTCCGGTTGCGGGGCGGCGCAGGGCCGCCCCGCGTCAGCGGATCAGGAACGCACCAGAGCGCAGCCGCCCTCGGCCATCGGGCGGAAGGCGCGGTCGGCCGGGGTCTCGCCGAGCAGGCGGTAGTAGTCCCAGCGGCCGGAGGATTCCTGCGGCGTCTTCACCTGGAACAGGTAGGCGGGGTGGAGCTTGCGCCCGTCGGCGCGGATGCTGCCCTGGCCGAAGGCCTGGTCGTCGGTCGGCATCGCCTTCATGCGCGCCACCACCTCGGCGCCGTTGGCCTTGGCCGCCGCCACCCCCATCTCGCGCACCGCCTTGAGGTAGTGCAGCACCGCCGAATAGCAGCCCGCCTGCACCATGGAGGGGCGGATGTTCCCCGGCATGGTGCCGAGGTTGCGGGTGAAGGCGCGGGTGCGGTCGTTGAGGTCCCAGTAGAAGGTCTCGGACAGCACGAGGCCCTGCGCCGTCTCGATGCCGAGCGCGTCCACGTCGGTGATGAACACGAGCAGCCCGGCGATGCGCTGGCCGCGGCGGGTGATGCCGAACTCGGCCGCCTGCTTGATGGCGTTCGTCGTGTCCGCTCCCGCGTTGGCCAGCCCGATCACCTGCGCGCGAGAGGCCTGCGCCTGCAGCAGGAAGGAGGAGAAGTCGGTGTTCGGGAACGGGTGCCGCACGCTGCCGAGCACCCGCCCGCCTGCGGCGGTGATGAAGGCGGTTGTGTCGCGCTCCAGCGCATGGCCGAAGGCGTAGTCGGCGGTGACGAAGAACCAGGTCTGCCCGCCGGCGGCCACCATCGCGCGGGCGGTGGAGTTGGCCAGCATCCAGGTGTCGTAGGTCCAGTGGATGGTGTTGGGCGAGCAGGCGGGGCCCGTCAGGTCGGAGGTGGCCGCGCCCGAGCAGAGGAAGACCTTGTTCCGCTCCCGCACCAGCGTGTTGGCGGCGAGCGCGACCGAGGAGGTCGGCACGTCGAGGATCACGTCCACCCCGTCGCGGTCCATCCACTGGCGCATGACGGTCGAGCCGACATCGGGGCGGTTCTGGTGGTCGGCCTCGATCACCTCGACGTTCACGCCCGCCTGGGTGATGCCGGATTCGCGCACGGCGTAGCGCGCGCAGTGGGTGGAGCCGGGCCCCGACAGGTCGCGGTAGACGCCCGACTGGTCGTTCAGCACGCCGATTCGGATGGTGTTCTGCGCCTGGGCGCGCGCCTTGCGGAAGCTGAGGCTGGTGGTGAGCAGGGGCGCGCCGGCGGCAACCCCGAGCACGCTGCGGCGGGAAAGGCTCATGGATCGTCTCCCTTCGTTGCCTGTCGCCCCGGCGCCTCATACGCCGAGGTATTCGTGAAGCCTGTCCATGGCGGCGGCAAGGTCGGCGTTCGCCACCATCTCCACCACCCGGCCGTGCTCCATCACGTAGTGGCGGTCTGCCACCGTCTGGGCGAAGCGGAAGTTCTGCTCGACCAGCAGCACGGTGAAGCCCCGCGCCTTCAGCTCTCGGATCGTGCGGCCGATCTGCTGCACGATCACGGGGGCGAGCCCCTCGGACGGCTCGTCGAGCAGCAAGAGCCGCGCCCCGGTGCGCAGGATGCGGCCGATCGCCAGCATCTGCTGCTCCCCGCCCGAGAGCTTGGCGCCCGGGCTGCGGGCGCGCTCCTTCAGGTTCGGGAACAGCGCGTGGATCTCGGGCACCGTCATGCCGCCCGCGCGAATGACGGGCGGCAGGAACAGGTTCTCCGTCACGTTGAGGGAGGCGAAGATGCCCCTCTCCTCCGGGCAGTAGGCGATGCCGGCGCGGGCGATCGCGTCGGATCGCGCGCCGATCAGCTCCCGCCCCTCGAAGCGGATCGAGCCCTGCCGCCGCGGCACGAGGCCCATGATGGCGCGGAGCGTCGTGGTCTTGCCGGCGCCGTTGCGGCCGAGCAGCGTGACAACCTCGCCCTCCCGCACCTCGAGCCCGACGCCGTGCAGCACGTGGCTTTCGCCGTACCAGGCTTCCAGCCCCTCCAGCTTCAGCATCGGCTCAGGCATGGGCGGGCGCCTCGCTGCCCATATAGGCCTCGATCACCGCCGGATCGCGCGAGACGGCGGCGTAGTCCCCCTCGGCCAGCACCTGCCCGCGCGCGAGCACGGTGATGCGCTCGCACAGCCCCGAGACCACCTTCATGTTGTGCTCGACGAGCAGCACGGTCCGCCCGGCGGCGACGCGCCTGACCAGCGCGATGATGCGGTCCACGTCCTCGTGCGTCATGCCGGCGGTGGGTTCGTCGAGCAGCATCACGCGCGGCTCGAGGGCAAGGGTGGTCGCGATCTCGAGCGCGCGCTTGCGCCCGTAGGGCAGCAGCCCGGCCGCGACGGGCGCGAAATCGGCGAGCCCGACGTCGTCGAGCAGCTCCATCGCGCGGTCGTGGTAGCGGGAGAGCACCCGGTCGCTGCGCCAGAAGTCGAAGGAGGCGCCGCGGCTGCGCTGCAGGGCGATCCGCACGTTCTCGAGCACCGACAGATGCGGGAACACCGCCGAGATCTGGAACGAGCGCACGAGGCCGAGGCGCGCCACCTCGGCCGGCTTGAGGCGCGTGATGTCGCGCCCCTCGTAGCGGATCGTCCCGCGGGAGGGCTGCAGGAACTTCGTCAGCAGGTTGAAGCAGGTGGTCTTGCCGGCGCCGTTCGGGCCGATCAGCCCGTGGATGGAGCCGCGGGCGATCCGGAGCGACACGTCGGACACCGCGACGAAGCCGCGGAACTCCTTCGTCAGCCCTTCCGTCTCCAGGATCGCGTCCGCCACCCTGCCCCCGTCCGTCTCCCGATGCCGTCGTTCCGCGGACTCTTGCGCCGCACCTTGCCTGCCCCGCCGCGGCGGCGCAAGCGGCGGCGGCCCCCGCACGGGGCTTCGGCTGCGCCCGGCCTCGTGCAAAACTCTCCCGGCAGGGACAGGAGGCGCGCGTGTCCGGACAAGCGATTCCGCCGGGCCTCACCGCGAAGTACGAGATCCGCGGCACGCTCGGCGCCGGCGCCATGGGCGTCGTGTACGACGCCTGGGACAGGCTGATCGAACGGCGCGTCGCCATCAAGGTGGTGCGCCGGCCGGGCGGCAACGACCCGGACGCGATCGAGGCGCACGCCCGCTTCCGCCGCGAGGCCCAGGCCGCCGGCCGCCTGCAGCATCCGAACATCGTCGCCGTCTACGACTACGGGGAGGACGAGACCGCCGCCTGGATCGTGATGGAGCTGGTCGAGGGCGGCAGCCTGAAGAAGCGGCTGGACGCCAAGGAACGCTTCCCGATCGCCGAGATCGTCCGCGTCATGACGCAGGTGCTGGAGGCGCTCGACTACTCGCACAAGCGCGGCGTGGTGCACCGGGACATCAAGCCCGCCAACGTGATGCTGGGGGAAGGCGGGCAGGTGAAGCTGGCCGATTTCGGCATCGCGCGGATCGAGAACTCGTCCATGACGCAGGTCGGCACGGTCATGGGCACGCCCTCCTACATGGCGCCCGAACAGCTCCGCGGCGAGCCGGTGGACCTGCGGGCCGACATCTGGGCCGCCGGGGTGCTGCTCTACCAGCTCCTGACCGGCGCCAAGCCCTTCGAGGGGGATTTCGTCGCCCTCTCGCACCGCGTGCTGCACACGGAACCGCCGCCGCCCTCGGCGCTGTCCGTCACCTGCCCCAGGGCCTTCGATGCGGTGGTGGCGAAGGCGCTGGCGAAGCGCCCGGAGGATCGCTACCCCTCGGCGGCGGCCTTCGCCGAGGCGATCCGCGCCTCCGCGAGCGGCGCGCAAGCCTCCACCGCCCCGCCGCGGACGGGCGACGCCGACGCGACGATGGTGGCGGCGAAGCCCTCCGCCCCACCTGCCGAGGCCCCGGCGGCCGGTCCGGCGGCACGGCGGGGCGGGCCGCCCTGGGCGCTGATCGGGGGCGGCCTCGCCGCCGCCGGCATCGCCGCAGCGGCGGCGGTGTTCGTGATGCAGCCGGCGCCCCCGCCGCCCCCACCCCAGCCGGCAACGACGACGGCGCTCCGTCTGGAGGCGGAGACGCCGCAGCAGGGGGCAACCGCCAGCCAACCCCAGCCGGCCACCCTCACCCCGCCCCAGCCGACCGGCGTCACCCCGCCGCAGCCGACCGGTGTCACCCCGCCCCAGCCGACCGACGTCACCCCGCCGCAGCCCGCCACCCTCACCCCGCCGCAGCCGACCGACGTCACCCCGCCGCAGCAGCAGACGGCCCTCCTCATCCCCGTGCGCCCCGACTACCGCGCGGCCGCAACCGCCGCCGTCGCGGCCGCCCCCTGCGGCCTGATCGCCGCCGCCGCCAGCGATTCCGGCCTGCAGCTCCTCGGCGTGGCGCCGCGGAACGAAACGCAGGCCATCGCAGCCGCCCTCTCCGCCCGCGCCATCCCTCCCACCGACCCGGCGGCGCGCGTGCAGGTCCAGCCCTTCGACGGCCCCTATTGCCAGGCCGCCGCACTTCTGCGGCGCGTGCTGGCCGGCCCGGACGAGGGGCCGCGCGTCGAACTCGACGGCACCATGCCGCTGCGCCGCGGGCAACTCCTCCGCTTCGAGGTCCGGATGCCGGACTGGCCCGCCCATCTCTACGTCGCCTACTTCATGAAATCCGGAGAGGTCGCGCATCTCGTGCCCTCCGAGCGGCGACCGGCGGGAGCGCGGGTGCGCCTCGGCGATCCTGCCCCGGGTTTCCCCGGCTGGGAGGTGGACGAGCCCTTCGGCACCGACCTCATGGTGGTGGTCGCCTCGGAACGGCCGCTCTTTCCCGGCCGCCGCCCGATGGTCGAGCCGCAGGAGGCCTATCTCGCCGCGCTCGGCGCCGCGCTGGAGGGCGCGCGGAGAGAGGGCGCGCGCATCGCGGTCCGCCCTGTGGTGGTGGAGACGGCGGAGCGGTAGCCGCCGGGGACGCCCGCGCCCTACCGCGCCGCCGGCGACGCCGCGGCCGGCGGCGGCACCATCAGCGGCGCGAGCGCCTCCGGCACGCCCGGCCGCAACAGCGCCCGCAACCGCTCGACCGACGCCTCGTCCATCCCGACCATGGCGGGCGAGAAGAACCGCGGGTCGTCGGTGAACAGCAGATAGGCCAGCACCTCGTTGACGACGACATCCTCGATCGAGACGTCGTAGCCTTCGCGCGCGAGGAAGCGGCGGAACGCCTCGCGCTCGGCATGGCTGAAGCGCTCCGCCCAGCTCCGCCGCACATAGCCGGCGAAGACCGGGTCCACGAAGTAGAAGCCGTGCGCGATCTCGTGGCGCAGGATCGCCTCGCGCGCCGCGGCGTCCATCCCCCGCCCGTCGCGCGGCACGGTGATCAGCGCCACTTCTCCCTCGGGCTCCTGCCGGCGCATCTCCGCCAGCCAGGCCTCGATCCGGGCCTCCTCCGGCCGCAGCGGCAGGCCCTGCCGGGCGGCCTGCGCGAAGAAGCGGGCAAGATCGCTGCCGCGGTAGTTGTGGCCGAAATAGTACTCCTCCGGCAGGGTGCCGGTCGCCGCGAAATGGCGGGAGAGCTCCTCCTCGGTCAGCACGCGGTCGCGCGGGGCGTGCGCCTTCTCGATCAAGGCCGCCACACGGTTGAGCGCCGCCGCCTGCGCGGCAAGCGTCGGGAAATCGCCGACGAAGATCCGCGGGTTCTCCGCCAGCCGAACCAGGGTGGGCTGTTCCACACGCTGCGCCAGGATCTCGCGGAAGGATCGCCGCGGCGTCCCGGCGACGACGGGCGGCGGACGCGGCAGCACCGTAGGCAGCACCGGGTCCGGCGGCGCGGGCACCGGCAGCGGGCGCTGGCTTTCCGGCAGCGGCGGCGGCACCGCCGGGATGGCGATGCCCCCGGGCGGCGGCGGCACCGGGCGGGAGACGAGCAGCCACATCGCCACCCCTCCCCCCGCCGCTGCGCAGCCGGCGAGAACGAGCACGACCGTCCGCCAGTCCCGCCGCGTCGGCGGAGGCGTCGCCGGCGGCGGCGCGCGGAGGCGGACGGTGCTGTCGCTGTCGCTCACACCGCCACCCCGCGGCCCGCCCCCGTCAGTTCCCGATGTTCACGATCTGCACGCGGCGGTTGCGCGCCTCCGGCACCTCGTCCGCCGTCGGCACGAGAAGCTGCGTCTCCCCGTAGCCGACGGCGACAAGCCGCTGCGGGGCGATGCCGAAGCGGCTGATCAGGTAGTCGCGCACCGTCGCCGCCCGCGCCTCGGAGAGCATCTGGTTCATCTCCCGCGGGCCGGTGGTGTCGGTGTGGCCCTCGATGCGGAAACGGAACGGCGCCAGCTCGGGCGAGGCAAGCGCCCGGCCGAGGCTCGCGAGCGTCCGCTCGGCCTCCGGCGTCAGCCGCGCCGAGCCCGAGGCGAAGGTGATCATCAGCGACACCGCCGGCAGTTCGGGCGGCGCCGTCGTCGCGGGCTGCACCGAGGTCGGGCGCGGGGCGGGTGCCGGAACCGGCGTCGCCGCCACGGGCGGGGCGACGCCGCCCGGTTGCGCCGGCGTCAGGGTCGGCCCGGTCGCCGTCGGCTCGGCCGGCGCCGGGGTTTGCTGCCCGGGCAGGCGTATGCCGCGGGTCTGCCCGCCCGGGCGCAGCCGCTCGATCAGCTCCTGCGCCGCCGGATCGGACTGGGCCGCGGCGGGCGCGGGCAGGCCGGCGGCGGCAAGGCCGGCGACCAGGACGGTGGCGAGGACGAGCGGGCGTGCCATGGCGTGCTTCCTCCGTGCCATGAACGAAACCCTAGCATGGCCGCCGTCACGGCTGAACCACGCCGAAGCGGCGCCAGACGGCAAGCCGGTCGCGCAGCACCCGCTCGATCGTCGCGGTGGCGTCGCGCAGGCTCGCCTCCGAGGTGTCGGCGGCGAGCCGCATCGCCCTCTGCCCCGGCGTGTCGTCCGGGAAGGCGCCGACATCGGCGGCGATCGCCACCTCGAGCGCGTAGGCGGCGATGCCCGCCCCCGCCCCGGGCGCGCAGATGCCGAGCCTCGGCCCCTTCACGTAGCCGTAGCGCGCCGCCGCCGCCCGGTTGAAGCGCACCGCGGCCGCGACGTCGCGGCTGCCCGGCGGCATCGGCAGGCAGGTCGGGGTGCCGCAGAGCAGCACGCAGAGTTCGGCGGCGTTCGGCTTGCGCCCCTCCGGCAGGTTGCGCAGCCGCCCCACCGTCTGCGGCCCCTCGGCCAGGGCGGCCATGATCGGCTCCGCCATCTCCGGACCGAACTCGGCGGTGCCGACCTGGACGGACAGCTTGGGCGGGGACGGGGCTTCCACCTGCAGCCCGAGCACCACGGGATCGAGCAGGGCCGTGCGGTCGGCCCGCCGCACCCCGCGCATGAAGATGTCGCGCCGGAACGGCCGGGTGAGGCAGATGTCCTTCACCAGCTCGCGCACCGGCCCGGCCGGGATGCGCTCGGCCACGGCCTTCTGGGCCGGATCCATGCAGAGCTCCGGCACGTTCTCGAACAGCGTCGCGCTGCCGACGAAGGCAAGCTGCGCGCGCGCCATGTCGGCGGCGACGTCGGCGTGGAACGCGGGCCGCCAGTGCTCGGGCAGGAACTCGTGCGCGAGATAGGCCGGCTCGAGCGAATCCGCGGATTTCAGCACCTCCCGCAGCAGCGGCGTGTCGTGCAGCTGCACCGCCCCGGCATCCGCGAGCGCCCGCACCACCTCGATCGCCTCCTGCACGCGCGGGATGCTGCCGCCCGGCAGCAGCGACGCGACGGAGCGGATCAGCCGCTGCAGCGGCAGGTCGCGCGCGAAGCCCGGCAGGGCGTTGTAGGTCAGGTGCAGGATGCCGCCCGGCTTCAGCTTGCGCCGCAGCAGCCGGATGATGCCCTCGCGCACCGGATCCCCGACCCAGGTCCAGATGCCGTGGCCGTACACGAGGTCGAAGTCCGGCAGCCGGGCGATCTCCGCCTCGCCGAGTTCGGCGAGGTCGGCGTCGAGCAGCACGGCGTTGCCGATGCCCGCCTCGGCGGCGAAGGCGCGCGCCTCGGCGATGTGCGCCGGATTGTAGTCGATGCCGACGACGGTGCGGCGCGGGTCGGCCGCGGCCAGCAGCAGCGCGGCGTAGCCCCGGCCGCAGCCGATCTCGCAGATCGCCATGTCGGGCGCGGGCTCCCACACCGCGCCCATCATCCGGCACGCGAGATCGAGATGCGCCGGCGCCAGCTCGGCCTGGTAGGAGACGGTGTAGGGCTCGTCGGCGACATACCCGCGCGACCAGTCGTTCATGACGGATGCCTTCCCTTCTCGCGGCCTCAGGACAGCGGCACCAGCACCGCCTCGTCGGCGTCGCGCCGGCGCGGACGGGGCGGGGCCAGCCAGGAGGTCCAGCCGAGCCGCGTCGTCCGGCCGAGCGAGGCCGACGGCACCGCCTCCGCCCGCAGCACGGGGTTGAACACGAAATCGAGCTCGGGCCCGAGGAACAGCCGCGCCAGCTCGGAAAGGCGCCGGTGCAGCGGCCGCCCGGGCAGGAACTCGGCGAAACGCTCCGCGGGCAGGGGCCCGAAGCGTATCCGCACGCGGGATTGCGGATCGAACACCGCCGCGCCGGCCATCGCGTCCACCCCGAGCCGCCCCTGCCCGCGCGGCCCGGCGCGGCCGGGCAGCCGCGTCCGCTCGCCCTCGGGCACGCGGATCCAGCCGCCGTCGAACTCGACGATCTCGACGGCGCAGCCCGCCTCCTCCTCGAGGAGCGCGCGCAGCCGCTCGGCGCTGCGCGTGCGGGCCGAGAGGTTCCCCGCGTGGTAGAGCAGCGCGGGAAGGGGCGCGGACAGCCGCTCGGCGAGATGCGGCGTGGCGAGCCCGATCGCCGCGGCCAGCGCCCGGGCCGTGGGCTCGGGGTTGCGGGCCGGGCGGTACTTCGCCCCGGCCATGATCCAGCGCGCGGTGAAGCGCCGCGCGAGCAGGTCGAGGAAGGCGTGCAGCGCGCCGGAGCGCTTGCGGAGCTCGGCGCCGACCGTCGCGGTGTAGTGCCGCGGCAGCACGCCGCCCGGCCCGACGAGGCCGAAGGTGGTGGCGGTGATCCGCCCCGCCGCCACGTCGGCCGCCGCGATCTCGGCGAGCGCCAGGCCGAGCCGCGGCAGGGTGCGGAAATCGAGGCGCAGCGGATCCCCCCCGGGGGCGAGCAGCATCGCCGCCTGCTCGAGCTCGAAGCGGCCCGGATCGGCGGCCAGCCGGGCGAGCGGCGACCCGGGCTGCGGGGCGGACGCCGGGGCGGTCACAGCAGCGTCCGCGTGCCGCTGCGCGGCGGGAAGGCGGCGATGATCCCGGCCCGCCCGCGCAGCCCGACGGAGGTGCGCACGAAGCCGTTCACGGTGCCCTGCAGGGCGAGGAACCGTTCCAGCACGCAGGCCAGCCCGAACAGCCCCCCGGCCGCCCAGCCCTGCGCATCGAAGGTCAGCGCGACGTCGAGGCCGCGCACGAAGGCGCCCGGCCGCGCCTGCGGGATGCGCGCGAGCCCCGGCCTCGCCTCGACGGCGACGAGCGAGGCGATCGCCGCCCGCGTCTCCGGCGCGTTGCGCAGGTCGTGCAGCCGCAGCATCTCGCGCAGGGCCGCCGCCGCGTCCTCCCCCCCGGTGACGCCGAGGTGGTTGAGCGCGAGGTGGGAGACGAGGTGCCAGGCGCTGCGGTCCCGCAGGCGCGGCCGCAGCGTCGAGGTCGGCGCAGAGAGGCATTCGGCCGCATCCGCCGGTGCCGCCGGATCGGCGATGCGCAGCGCGGGCTGCCCGCCGCCGAAGGGCAGCAGGTCCGGCAGGTCCCGGTTGCAGCAGAGCGCCTCGACCGTCAGCACCGCATGGGCGGGCCGGGCCGGATCGAAGGCGGGATCGCGGAGCGAAAGCCGCGTCTCGGTGCCGGTCAGCGGCGGGGTGGCGGGCAGCCGCCGCGCCACCCATTGCGGCGCCGCCGCATCCTCCTCCTCGGCGCTGCGGCCGAGGCGGAAGAACGGCTGCACCGTGCGCCGCGCGCCGTCGGGGCGGGATTCGCGCACCTCCGTCACGGAATGCACCTCAAGCGCCGCCGGGCGCCGCGCGTCCGGCAGCACGATCCAGTCGGCGCGCGTGCCGTCGAGCGCGATCGGCTCGCAGCGCTGCGGGAACAGGTTGACCGCCGGGGTGCAATGCAGCGCGAAGGACTCGGCCGAGAGCGTGCGCTCGAGCTCGGGCACCGAGCGGGCGAGATAGACGAAGATCTCGAGCCGGTCCGACTGCTGCAGCAGGCTCCGCGCCTCGATCCCCGAGATGTCGAGGTAGAGGAACTTCTCGGGGAAGGCGAACCACTCCGTCAGCAGGCGGTGGCCGTCGAAGGCGCGGCGCGGCCAGGGCAGCGCCGCCTCCTCCCGCGCGTAGCCCGCCGGCTGCAGGGCCGAGGCGTCGAGCAGCGTCGGCTGCGGATCGGCCGGCCCGTCGGCCAGCGCGATCCCGAGGGTGGCGGTGGCGAGCAGCTCGTGCACCGCCGCCGGCACCGGCCCGCCGCCGCGCAGATGCAGCCGGAGCCGGTCGAGCCCGATCTCGGCGAAGGAGAGGTCCGGCGCCGCCGTCCGCAGCACGAGCCGGAGGCTGCCGGCCGCCCGGCCCGGCAGCCGCGGGTTCGGCGGGGCGGCGAGCGGCAGGCCGGACAGCTTCGCGCTCTCGATCGCGATCGGCCACAGCGTCACGTCGTGGCAGGTGCGGTAGCGCAGGCTCTCGCCGCGCACCGGCTCGGTATCGAGCGGGGTGCCGCGCTTCACCACCGCCGGCCCCCGCGCCTCCGCCCGCGGCGAGAGGCGCACCGTCGTCATAGAGGGCACGGGGGCAAGCAGATGGGGCGACAGCAGCTCGAGCAGGGTGTCGGTGATCTCGGGCAGCTCGTCATCCAGCCGGTGCTGCACCCGCGCGGCGAGGAAGGCCACCCCCTCGAGCAGGCGCTCGACATGCGGATCGTCCACCGCCCCGTCGGGGGTGATGCGCAGGCGCCCGGCCACCTTCGGGAAGGCGGCGGCGAACTCCCCGGCCAGCCTGCGCAGCGCGGCCAGCTCCTCGTTGTAGGCGGGAAGCAGGCTCTCGCTCATCCGGTCTCGGCCACCCGCACCTCGTGGGTCACCGGCTCGACCACCGTCTCGAAGGCGATGTGCTCGGGCACCGGGTCGGCCCGCAGCACGGCGTCCACCACGAGGCGGAGCGTTCGGTCGAGCTCGTTGCCGCCCTCCCGCAGCTCGACATGCACGTTCGAGAGCCTCGGCTCGAAGCGGCGGATCACCCGCTCGACCTCCTCGGCGAGGGCGCGGCGGCGCTCCTCGTAGGCGTAGGCGCCCGAGGTCGCGTCCGGCACCCCGTAGCCGAGCGGCGAGACCGGCAGTTCCGCAAGCCCCGGCGGCAGCGGCCAGCGCCGGCGGCGGGCGTTGAGCAGCGCCTCGAGGTCGCGCCGCACGGCGGCGCGCAGCGTATCGAGGGCGAGCGCCGGCGTCAGCGGCGGATCGGCCGGCGCGCCCGGATCGGCATCGAGCAGCCTGTCGAGCAGCGGCAGCCGGACCCTGAGGCCCGGCGCACGGCCCGCCCCGCCCGGCCGGTCGCTCATGCGAACCGCAGCGCCGCGATCTCGCCGAGCGCGGGGTCGCGCTCCCCGGCGAGGAACACCCGCTGCCCGGCCCCGCGCACCGGCCCCGGCCCCTCGGACCAGGTGGTGACGCGGCCGAGCTTCGCCTCGACCGGCACCTCCTCGCCGCGCCAGGGGTAGATCGCCGGCATGTAGACGACGCCCTCGGTCCCGTCCTTGAGCTCGATCGCGCAGCGCCGCCAGGCGAGATCGCGCGGGCGCTTCGGCGCATCGAAGCGGAGTTCGCGCACGCGCTCGACCGGCACGAGCAGATGGTCCCCCGCCGTCGTCAGCACCTCGAGGTTCGGCGCCATCAGGTCGTCGGCGTCGCGGAAATCCTCGAACGCGAAGGAGGTGCCGTCGGCCGTCTCGCAGCGGCCGGGGGCGCGCGGGCGCAGCTCCTCGGCCTCGGCCGCCGCGGCCGCGGCGCCCTCCGGATCGTTCATCCGCGCCGACACCAGCGCCCGCAGCGCCGCCCGCTGCGCGGGCGTGGCGTCGCCGCCCTGGAACTTCGGCGCCCGCCCCTCGTGCCAGACCTGGCCGCGGATCACCTCGGCGCGGAGCAGCCTGCGGAACTCGAGCAGCGCGGGGAAGGGCCGGTCCAGCGCCACAGCGTCGAGGATCCTGTCGGCGCGCTCCGCCTCGCCCGCGAACAGCAGCAGCTCGGCCAGCAGCCAGCGGGCCGACTGGTCGAGCGGGGCGGCCTTCACCGCCGCCTGCGCGGCCGCGATCGCGCCCGCAAGGTCGCCGCGGCGGAATGCGTCGGTCACGGTCGTGCTCATGCGGCGGCCCTCGGTGCGGCGATCTCGGTCACGAGGCGGAAGGCCGCCCCGACATCGTCGAGCTGGTAGTGCGGCTGGAGGTGGATGACGCAGCCATAGACGCCGGGCCTGCCCGGCCGCTCGCGCACCTCGATCCGCGCATCCCGCAGCGGGTAGCGCGCGGCGGTCGAATCCGCGCCGACCAGCCCGGAGACATGCTTCGACAGCCAGCGCCCTAGGGCGAACTCGACCTCCTCCGGCGTCTTGTAGGCCCCGATCATGTCCCGGCCCATCAGCTTGATGCAGTGGGCGAAGCGCGACACGCAAAGCATGTTATTGATCTGCGAGGACAGGCGCTGGGTGGCGTTCGCCGCCTCCGTCGTCATCCGCGGCGGACGATGCAGCGAGGGCAGCGCGCCGAAGGTCGCCTCCGGCAGCAGCTCGAGCCCGACGAGGGCGATCAGGTTGGCGTCGGCGATCTGCCGCTCCTGCTCGTCCGTCAGCGCGAGCTCCACGGGGGGCCGCGGCGGCGGCCCCGGCGGATCGGAGGGGAAGCGCTCGGCGGGCAGCGTGTCCACCACCCCGCCCGTCGCCTCCCACTGCGGCTCGGCGCCGCGGATCTCGGCCGGCCAGCGGTAGCGGGCGAAGGCGCGGGCGGCGACCATCGCGAAGGCATAGACGGGCGAGGTCCAGACCCGGGTGTCGTGCCGCGGCGCATGTTCGCGGTAGCGGAAGCCGTCGGGCCGCGTGCCGTCGTCCTGCCAGGCCGGGCGGCCGGGCACCCTCGGCAGCAGAAGCCCGAGGAAGCGCGTGTCCTCGCGCGCCTTCACGGCCTGGAAGCGCGCCCGGTCCTGCAGCTTCAGCGCGTCGGCGAGGTCGAAGGCCGGCCCGGCCTCGGCGTAGGAGTCGAGTCCGAGGAGCTCCGGCGAGGCGGCGAGCACGAGCGGCGCGAAGGCCGCCGCCGCCACCTGCGCAAGGCCGAGCAGCGCCGCGACGTCGTCGGTCGGGCTCCCGGGGCCCGGGGCGTGGCGCACCGCGTGGTCCACCAGCAGCAGGCCGTAGGGCTCGCCGCCCGGCGTGCCGAACTCGTCCTCGTAGATCTTGCGGAAGAGCTGCGACTGGTCGAACTCCGCCGCCCGCTCGAGATCGCGGCAGATCTCCCGCCAGGAGATCGGCAGGAGGCGCAGCTTCACGCTGCGGTCCTGCGGCAGCTGCCGGGCCAGCCAGTAGAGCCCCCGCCAGGAGCCTTCCAGCCGCCGCAGCGGCCGGGCGTGCAGCACGGCGTCGAGCTGGCGGGAGATCATCGCGTCGAGGGCGGCGATGTCGCGGTCGAGCGCCTCCTCGATCCGCGCCGTCGCCTCCGGCGCGGCCGCCATGGCGCGGAGCGCCTCCCGGCCGAACCACGCCGACAGCGCCCCGGCGCGGTCCGCGAGCGCGAGCCAATGGCCGAGCGCCTCCACGGCGGCGGAGCCGAGGCGGGAGAGGAACCGACCCGCCTCCTCCCGCCCGGAGGGCGGCGCCGACCGCCACGCCGCCCAGGCCTCGAGCGCCTCTCGTTCGGAGGGATGCGCGACGCGTCCGGACAGGACAAGATCGCGCAGCGCCATGGCGCGACGCCCCGGCGTCAGGCCTTCTCCGGGATGCGCGCCACCATCCGCATCGAGGTCGTCAGCTCCTCCATCTGCAGCCAGGGCCGCAGATAGGCGACGGCGTTGTACGACCCCGGGCGGCCTGGGATCTCCTTCACCTCGACCCGCGCCTCGCGCAGCGGGTAGCGCGCCCGGCTCTCCTGGCCCGCGCCCTCGAGCGGGTTGACGTAGTTCTGGATCCAGCGGTTCAGCCACATCTCGACGTCCGGCGCCTCCATGAAGGAGCCGATCTTGTCGCGCGCCATCACCTTCAGGAAATGCGCGAAGCGGCTGGTCGCCATGATGTAGGGCAGGCGGGCCGAGATCGCGGCGTTGGCGGTGGCGTCGGGGCGGTCGAACTTCTTCGGCTTCTGCACCGTCTGGGCGCCGAAGAACACCGCGTAGTCCGTGTTCTTGTAGTGGCAGAGCGGCAGGAAGCCGAGGTTCGAAAGCTCCGCCTCGCGCCGGTCGGTGATGCCGATCTCGGTCGGGCACTTCGCGTCCATGTCGCCGTCGTCGGACAGGAACACGTGGGTGGGCAGGTTCAGCACCTTGCCGCCGCCCTCGGCGCCGCGGATGGCGGTGCACCAGCCGTACTGGGCGAAGGCGTCCGTCAGCCGCGTGGCGTAGGCGTAGGCGGCGTTCATCCAGCAGTAGTGCTCGTGCGCCATCTGCCCCTGGCTGCCGTCGGGGTTCAGCGGCGCCTCCTCGTAGCCGAACTCCTCGACCGGCTTGGTCGCCTTGCCGTAGGGCAGGCGCGCGATCACCCGCGGCATCACGAGCGCGACGAAGCGCGAATCCTCGGTGTCGCGGAACGCGCGCCACTTCGCGTATTCCTGCGTCTCGAAGATCTTCGCGAGATCCCGCGGCTTCGACAACTCCCGCCAGTCCTCGAAGCCGAACATCGCGGCGGAGACGCCGGAGATGAACGGCGCGAAGGCGGCGGCGGCCACGTTGGACATCAGCCGCAGCGTCTCCACGTCCTCCGGGTGCGCGCTCCACTCGTAGTCGCCGATCAGGGCGCCGTAGGGCTCGCCGCCCGGCGTGCCGAACTCGTTCTCGTAGATCTTCTTGAACAGCTGGCTCTGGTCGAACTCCACGGCCTTCTGCAGGTCCCGCGCCATCTCGCGCTTCGACAGCTGCAGCACCCGCAGCTTGAGGGTCGTGCTCGTCTCGGTGTTGTTCACGAGGTAGTGCAGCCCGCGCCACGATCCCTCGAGCTTGAGGAACCGCTCGTGGTGCATGATGGCGTTGAGCTGGCGGCTGATCCGGCGGTCGATCTCCTCGATCGCCCGGTTGAAGGTGACGACGAGGTTGCGGTCGAACCGCACCGTCCCCTTCAGCGCCTCCTCGGTCAGCGCCTTGATCAGCTCCTGCGCGCGGTCGCGCTCGGTCTGCTTGGTCGCGCCGATCACCGCCTCGAGAAGCCCGCCCGCCTCGGCCTCGGCGGCGGCGGCGCCGGCCGCCTGGGTCTGGCCCTGGGTCGCGCTCATCGCTCAGCCCTCCTGCTTGTCGAGGCCGAGCTGGGACGACAGCTCCTTCAGCTTCTTCTCGTCCTGCAGCACCTGCTCGAGGAGCTGCTCGAGCTCCTCCGAGCGGTCCGCCTTGCTCATCAGGTCGCGCAGCTTCGCCCGCGTCTCGAGCAGCGCCTTGAGGGCCGGCACCTGCTGGGCGACGTTCTGCGGCTCGAAGTCCTCCATCGAGCGGAACTTCAGGCTGACGGACATCTGGCTGCCGTCGTCGGCGAGGGTGTTCTCCACCTTGAGGTTCAGCCCCGGCGCGATGCGCGCCATCACGTCGTTGAAGTTGTCCCGGTCGATCTGCACGAACTTGCGCTCCGCGAGCGGCTTCAGCGGCTCGGCCGGATCGCCCGCGAAGTCGCCCATCACGCCCACGACGAAGGGCAACTCCCGCTCGACGGTGGCATCGCCCGTCTCGACCTCGTAGGAGATGTGCACGCGCGGCTTGCGCACGCGCCCCAGCTTGTCGTGAACGCTTGCCATCGGCTTTCCCCCTCGGGCGTGCCGGAGCGCGGCGCCATGGCCGCGGCCGGTGCTTCCGCGCAATGGCACGCTAACGCCGCGCGAAACCCCGCGTCAACGCCGCGCCCGTCAGCCGGGCTGCTCGGGCCGGATGCCGAGCGCGGTCAGCATGGCGGTGCGCGCCGTCTCGTCGGCCAGCACCTCGGCCAGCAGCTCCGGCAGCGGCATGCGTCCGCGCCGCGCCGCGTCCTGCAGCGTGTAGCCGAGCGGGCTGTGCGGTTCGGTGCGGCGGAAGAACTCGGCGATCCGCTCGAGCTGGCGCAGCGCCTCCTCCCGGCTGGCGATCGCCCCGGCCGGCACCGGGCCGGCGGCCCCCGCCGCCGCGGCGGCGG
>JANWXJ010000250.1 GCA_025055335.1 Acetobacteraceae bacterium | reverse complement strand
GGGCGCGCGCGACCCCCCCGCCTCATGCCGCGGGCACCGCGGCGCCGAGGATGCGGAGCGCGCGCGCGGGCAGCGGCAGCGTCGGACCCACCTCGGCCTCGGGCGCGTCGGGTTCGGCGCTGCACAGCAGCAGCCGCCAGGGCAGGGGCGGGGCGGGCAGCCGGATCTCCCGCGCCTCGGGCCCGGCGTTGACCAGCACGAGGGTCGCATCCACCACCCCCGCTTCGCGAACGAGGCGGCGCAGCGCAAGCACGCGCTCCTCCGGCCGTGCCCACGCCTCCGGCGACAGCGCCTCGCCCTCGGCCCCGAACCAGGAGATGTCGGGGATGCCGGGCAGGGGCTCGGCGGCGCCGTGCAGGAAGGCGTCGTGCCGGAGGGAGGGGTGGGCGGCGCGGATCGCCGCAAGGCGCCGCACGAAGCCGAGCATCTCCGCCCCCTCCGGCGTGGCTGCGAGCGACCAGTCGAGCCAGGAGATCTCGTTGTCCTGGCAGTAGGCGTTGGTGTTGCCGCGCTGGGTGCGGAGCATCTCGTCCCCGCCGAGGATCATGGGCGTGCCCTGGGCGGCGAAGAGCGTGGCGAGCAGGGCGCGCGCCACCCGCCCGCGGGTGCGGCGGATGGCCGGATCCTGCGTCGGGCCCTCGGCGCCCCAGTTGGCCGAGACGTTCTCGGCCGGGCCGTCGCGGTTGCCTTCGCCGTTCGCCTCGTTGTGGCGGCGGGCGTAGGAGACGAGATCGGCGAGGGTGAAGCCGTCATGGGCGGTGATGAAGTTGATGCCGGCATGCGGCCGGCGGCCGCGATGGTCGAAGATGTCGGCCGATCCGGCGAGCCGCGCGGCAAGCTCCCCCCGCTGCCCGGGATCGCCGCGCCAGAAGCGGCGGGCGGTGTCGCGGAAGCGGTCGTTCCATTCGGCGATGCCGGGCGGGAAGCCCCCGAGGCGGTAGCCGCCGGGGCCGGCATCCCAGGGTTCGGCGATCAGTTTCAGCCGCGACAGGAGGGGATCCTGCAGCAGCGCCGCCAGGAAGGGCCCCTCCGGCTCGAAGGCGCCGCTCCGGCCGCGGCCGAGGGTGGCGGCGAGGTCAAGGCGGAAGCCGTCCACGCCCCAGGCGGAGGCCCAGTGCCGCAGCGCGTCGAGCGCCATCGCCACCACCCGCGGGTGGCCGAAATCGAAGGCGTTGCCGCAGCCCGTGGTGTCCGCCCCGCGCCGGTAGTAGGAGGCGTTGTCGAGCCCGCGCCAGGAGACGACGATCCCCTCCTCGTCGCCCTCGCAGGAGTGGTTCAGCACGATGTCGAGGATCACCTCGATCCCCGCCTCCTGCAGGGCGCGGATGGCCCCGCGCGCGCGGGCGGCTGCCGCCTCCTCCGCCGCATCCCCCGCGGGGCCGAGATAGGGCGGATGCGGGGCGAAGAGGGCGAGCGGCGAATAGCCCCAGTACTGCGCAAGGCCCCGCTCGGCCTGGAAGCGCGAAGGGGCGAAGGCGTTCACCGGCATCAGCTCGAGCGTGGTGACGCCGATCCGCCGGAGATGCCCGATCACGGCCGGCTCGCCGAGCGCGGCGAGCGTGCCGCAGAGCGCCGGCGGCACGCCGGGATGCAGCCGCGTGAAGCCCTTCACATGCGCCTCGTAGATCACGCTCCGCGCCCAGGGCACGCGCGGGCGCCAGGGCTCGGGCCGGGGCGGCGCGGGCGGGGCCACCACGGCCTTGGGCAGGAAGGGGGCGGAATCGCGCGGATCCGGCCCGCCGCCGGGGGCGCGGCAGAGCAGCGCCGGGTTCCAGGCGAAGCCGCCGCGGAGCAGCGTGGCGTAGGGATCGAGCAGGAGCTTGGCCGGGTTGAACAGGTGCCCCTCCTCCGGGCACCACGGCCCGTGCGCCCGCAGCCCGTAGACGAGGCCCGCGCGCCCGCCCGCCCCGACCGGCAGCAGGCCGTGGAACACCTCGTCGGTGCGCTCGGGCAGGTCGTGGCGGGCGATCTCGCGCCGCCCGGCCGGATCGAACAGGCAGAGTTCGATCCGCGTGGCGTGGGCGGAGAAGACCGCGACATTCACCCCCTCGGGCAGCAGCGTCGCGCCGAGGGGCCGGGGCTCGCCGGGCAGGAGGCGATGCGTCACCGCGCCGCGGGCCGCTCCTCCTCCTCGTCCTCGTCCTCGTCCTCGTCCTCCTCCTCGATCTCGATCCACTCCTCGCCCCGCACGGCGGCCAGCGCGGCGCGGTAGGCGGAGAGGATGTCCTCCTGCGTCGGGCGTTCGGGCGCGTCCTCGGCGGCGAGGAGCATGCGCGTCAGCGCCAGCGCCACGGCCGCCTCGCTGTCGCCCTCGATCTCGATCCTGGTGTCGGTCTCGTCCGCCATGCGCCTGTGCTCCCGTCGGTGGCGGGCGAAGGGTGGCGCGGCAGGGCGAGGGCTGTCCACCTCGGGGATGTTGCGGCCGGGCGGCGGCCGCGGCCCCCCCCTCAGGCCCGGTCGGCCGGCCGGCCGGGGAGCGGGCCGATCAGGGCGCCGAGCGCCGCCACCATGTCGGGGCGGTCCCACTCGGCCGCACCCTCGAGCCGCGCGAGTTCCTGCCCCTCGCGCCCGACGACGACGGTGGTGGGCAGCCCTCGCGCCCCCAGCGCCCGCGCCGCCCGGCCCAGCGGATCGAGCAGGATGGCGAGGTTGCGCAGCCCGAGCCGTTCGTAGAAGGGCGCCACCTGCGCCGCCCCGCCGCGGTCCGACGAGAGGGCCAGGACCTCGATCGCATCGGGCGCGAGGAGCGCGTGCAGCCGGTCGAGCGCCGGCATCTCCGCGACACAGGGCGGGCACCAGGTGGCCCAGAGGTTGATGACCAGCCCCCGCCCGGCGTAGTCGGCAACCCGCCGTTCGGCGCCGTCGGCCGTGAGGAACAGGAACTCGGGCAGCGGGCGGGGGCCGGTGCGCAGGAGCCGCTCCGGCCCCGCCCCGGCGGCGGCCCCTTGCGGGGCCAGCGCCGAGGCGCCAAAGGTGCAGAGGGCCGCGGCGCGGAGCGTGTCTCGGCGGGTGAAACGCAACGGGGGCCTCCTCTCTCTCATGGCCACGAACTCGAGCTGGGGCGGGCGCTACGCCGAAGGCCCCTCGGCGATCATGCAGGCGATCAATGCCTCGATCGGCTTCGACCGCAAGCTCTGGCGGCAGGACATCGAAGGCAGCCTCGCCCATGCCGCCATGCTCGCGCATGTAGGCATCCTGACGCGCGAGGAGGAGGCCGCGATCCGCCAGGGCCTCTCCGACATCGCGGCGGAGATCGCGGAGGGCCGCTTCGCCTGGAGCGAGGCGCTGGAAGACATCCACATGAACATCGAGGCGCGGCTGACCGAGCGCATCGGCGAGGCCGGCAAGCGCCTGCACACCGCGCGCAGCCGCAACGACCAGGTGGCGACCGATCTCCGCCTCTGGGTGCGGGAGGCGATAGACGGGCTGGACGGGCAGCTTCGCGACCTGATGCGGGCACTTGCCGACCGCGCGGCCGAGCACGCCGAGACGGTGATGCCCGGCTTCACCCACCTGCAGCCGGCGCAGCCCGTCACGCTCGGCCACCACCTGCTCGCCTATGTCGAGATGCTCTCGCGCGACCGCGGGCGCTTCGCCGACTGCCGCAGGCGGCTGAACGAATGCCCTCTCGGGGCGGCGGCGCTCGCCGGCACCGGCTTCCCGATCGACCGCGACTTCACCGCACGCGCGCTCGGCTTCGAGCGGCCGATGCGCAACAGCCTCGATGCGGTCGGCAGCCGCGACTTCGCGCTCGAGTTCCTCTCGGCCGCGGCGATCTGCGCGACCCACCTCTCCCGCTTCGCCGAGGAGGTGGTGATCTGGACCAGCCCCTCCTTCGGCTTCCTGCGGCTGTCGGATGCCTTCACCACCGGCAGCTCGATCATGCCGCAGAAGCGCAACCCCGACGCGGCGGAGCTGGTGCGCGCCAAGACCGGGCGGGTGGCGGGGGCGCTGATCGGCCTGCTGACGGTGATGAAGGGCCTGCCGCTCGCCTACGGCAAGGACATGCAGGAGGACAAGGAGGGCGTGTTCGACGCGGCGGAGACCCTCGCGCTGTGCCTCGCCGCCACCGCCGGCATGGTGCGCGACATGCGGCCCGATGCGGCGCGGCTTGCGGCGGCGGCGGGCGCCGGCTTCTCGACCGCGACGGATCTGGCCGACTGGCTGGTGCGCGAGCTGCGGCTGCCCTTCCGCGACGCGCATCACGTGACGGGGCGGCTCGTGGCCATGGCCGAGGCGAGGGGCTGCGACCTCGCCGATCTGCCGCTCGAGGCGATGCGCTCGGTCGAGCCGCGGATCAATGCCGAGGTGTACGGGGTGCTGACGGTGCAGGCCTCGGTCGCCTCGCGGCGGTCCTTCGGCGGCACGGCGCCCGCGAATGTGCGGCGCATGGCCGAGGACTGGCGGGAGAGGCTCGCGTGATCCGGGCGCTCGCGCTGCTCTTCGCGGCCGCCCTGCTGGCCGCGGCCTGCGGCAAGGTGGGGCCGATCCGCCCGCCCGGGCCGCAGGAGCAGGTGACGCACCCGCGCACCTATCCGGCGCGGTAGCGGCGGCCGGCCCGTCGGCCGGGCGCGGCTACAGGACCTTGAGCACCAGGAACCCGCCGACCAGCACGACAAGCCCGACCGCCGTCCAGAGCGCCAGCCGCTTCTCCACCACGGCGAGGATGGGCGGGCCGAAGCGGGCCGCGATCCACGCCACCGCGAGGTGCCGGAAGCCGCGCGCGAGCAGGCACACCACGAGGAACGGCAGCAGCGGCATCAAGACCATGCCGGAGGCGATGGTGGCCATCTTGTAGGGGATGGGCGTCACCGCCGCGATCGCCACCACAAGCCAGCCGTAATGCTCGTAGAGCTCGCGGAACCGCGCCTCGGCGGCGTGGAGATTGTAGAGGTTGATGATGTGGACGGCGACCGCCTCGTACAGCCCCCAGCCGATCACGTAGCCGATCAGGCCCCCGATCACGCTGCCCGCCGTGGCGATGACGCCGACGCGCCACCAGATGGCCGGCTGCGCCGCCACCATCGGCACCATCATCACCTCCTGCGGGATGGGGAAGACCGAGGCTTCCGCCACCGACACGCCGAACAGGATGCCGCGCGCCTTCGGGTGGGCGGCGGCGCGCAGCATCCAGGCATAGGCGCGGCGCAGGAACGGGATCTCCACGGGGGCGCATCCTTCGCGGGAGGGGGCGGGCCGGGGGCGCTTGCCACGCCGCTGCGGCGCAAACAAGGCGGGGGCGGCGGCGGCCGGAGGCAGCCTGCCCGGGGCGCGGGCAGCAGGGCGCGGCCGTGCCGCCCGCGCGCCATGTTACGGTTCTTGGCGCGGCGGCGCGCCGGCCCCATTCTGCAGCCGATGGCCGAAGCCCGCCCCGCGCCCGATCCGGCGCATGATCCGACCTTCGCCGAGCTGATCGCCGGCCGCCCGGCGCTGTCGCTCGATCCGGCCTCCGGCCTGCTGGTCGAGGAGGTGCCGCTCGCCCGCATCGCCGCCCTGCACGGCACACCCACCTGGGTGGTCTCGGCCGGCACGCTGCGCCGGCGCTACCGGGCGCTGGCCGGGGCGCTCGCCGCCGCCGGCCTCGCCGCCAGCGTCCACTACGCCGCCAAGGCGAACGACACGCTGGCCGTGCTGCGCGTGCTGGCGGCGGAGGGGGCGGGGGCGGATGTGGTGTCGGCGGGCGAGCTCCGCGCCGCCGAGGCCGCCGGCATCCCCGCCTCGCGGATCGTCTATTCCGGGGTGGGCAAGACGCGGGCCGAACTCGCCGCCGCGCTGGCCGCCGGGGTGATGCAGATCAACGCCGAATCCGCCGAGGAGGTCGCGATGATCTCCGAGGTGGCGGCGGCCACCGGCCACACCGCGCCGGTCGCGCTGCGCGTCAATCCGGACGTGGATGCCCGCACCCACGCCAAGATCACCACCGGCAGGGCCGAGAACAAGTTCGGCGTCGCCTACGCCGAGGCCGCCGCCCTCTATGCCCGCATGGCGGGGATGCCGGGCATCCGCCCCGCCGGCCTTGCCACCCACATCGGCAGCCAGATCACCTCCGGCATGGCCGCCTACCGCGCCGCCTATGCGCGGCTGGCCGACCTCGCGCGCGAGCTGCTCGGCCGCGGCCTGCCGGTGCCGCGGCTCGATTGCGGCGGCGGCCTCGGCATCCCCTATCGCGACGAGATCCCCCCCACCCCGGAGGCCTTCGCCGGCGCCATCGCCTCGACCGTGGGCCGGCTCGGGCTGCCGGTGATGGTCGAGCCCGGGCGGTGGATCGCCGGCCCGGCCGGCTTCCTGCTCGCCTCCGTCATCCTCGAGAAGCGCAGCGGCGGCCGGCGCTTCGTCGTGCTGGACGCGGCGATGAACGACCTGCTCCGCCCCGCCCTCTACGACGCGTGGCACGGCATCCTCCCCGTCTCGCCGGCGCGGCTGTCGGCGCCGCTCTCGCCGGCCGAGGTGGTGGGCCCGGTGTGCGAGACCGCCGACACCTTCGCCCGCGGCCGGCTGCTGCCCGCCTTCGGCGAGGGCGATCTCGTGCTGGTCTGCGACGCCGGCGCCTACGGCTCGGTGATGTCCTCGACCTACAACGCCCGGCCGCTCGCCGCGCAGGTGCTGGTGGAGGGGGCGCGCCTGGCGCTGATCCGCGAACGCCAGGCCGAGGCCGATCTCTGGCGCGGCCAGCGCATCCCCGACTGGCTCGGAGGCTGACGGCATGCGGCTCCGGCTCGCCCTCGCCCGGCTCGCGCTCTGGTGGGAGGCGATCTGGCCCGCGCTCTGGCCGCCGCTCGGGCTGGCCGGGATGTTCCTCGCCGCCGCCCTGCTCGGGCTGCCGCAGCTGCTGCCGGGCGCGGCCCATGCCGCGCTGCTCGCCGCCGTCGCCTTGCTGCTCGCCCTCGCCCTGTGGCGGGGCTTCCGCCGCCTGCCGCGCCCCGGCCGCGCCGAGGCCGCCCGCCGGCTCGAACGCGATTCCGGGCTGCGGCACCGCCCGATCTCGGCCATCGAGGACCGCCCCGCCACCGCCGATCCGGTGGCGCTCGCGCTCTGGCGCGCCCACCAAGCCCGCGCCGCCGCGCAGCTGACGCAGCTCCGCCTCGCCCCGCCCAGCCCCGGCCTGCCGCGCCGCGACCGGCGCGCCCTGCGCGCGGCGGTGGTGCTGTCTGTGGTCTCCGGCCTCGTCATCGCCGGGCCGGAGGCGCCCGAGCGCGTTGCCCGCGCCCTCTCCCCCGCCTTCGCCGTGGCGCTGCCGCAGGCGCCCCCGCTTCGTGTGGAGGCCTGGGTGACGCCGCCCGCCTACACCGGCGCCGCGCCCCTGTTCCTCCCGCCCGAGGGGGGCAGCGCCACCGTCCCTGCCGGCAGCCGCCTGACCCTCGCCCTCTCCGGCGGCATCGGCGGCGAGCCGGCGCTGCACGGCGCGCCCGCCGGCGCGGGCTTCCGCCCGCTCGGCCCCGGGGCCTATGGCGCCGAGGTTCTGCTGGACGCGGACCGGACCCTCTCGGTCCGCCGCAGCGGCGCCGAGCTCCTGCGCTGGGAGATCGCAATCCGCCCCGACCTGCCGCCCTCCGCCGCCTTCACCGCCGATCCCGAGCGCGCCCCCCGCGGCCTGACCCTGCGCCTGCCCTGGCGCGCGCAGGACGACTGGGGCGTGGTGTCGCTCCGCGCCGAGCTGCGGCTGCAGCCGCGCCCCGGCGCGCCGCCGCTCGCGGTCGAGATCACGCTGCCCTCGGCCGCCCCGCGCGAGGCGCGCGGCACGGCGCAGCCCGACCTCTCGGCGCATCCCTGGGCGGGGCTGCCGGTCGAGGTCACGCTCGTCGCCCGCGACGGGGCCGGGCAGGAGGGCCGCTCCGCCACCCTGCGGGTGACGCTGCCGGAGCGCGAGTTCCGCCACCCCGTGGCGCAGGCGCTGGTGGCGCTGCGCCGGCAGATGTCCGTCGCGCCGGAGGACCGCGCCACCCCCCGCGCCGAGCTCGACCGCATCAGCAGCGACCCCGCGGCCTTCGAGGACGACCTCCGCACCTTCCTCGTGCTGCGCGCGGCCCGCGCCCGCATCGCCCGCGACCAGCGGCCGGAGGCGGTCGAGGAGGTGCAGCAGATGCTGTGGGAGACGGCGCTCGCGCTCGAGGAGGGGCGGGACGCCCGCACCGCACGCGCGCTGGCCGAGGCGCGGGAGGCGTTGCGCGAGGCACTCGCCGAGGCCGAGCGCACCCCGCCTGACGCCGAGGCCCGCGCCGAGCTCGAACGCCGCATCCAGGAGCTGCGCGAGGCGATCCGCCGCCACCTCGAGGCGCTGGCCGAGCGGCTGCGGCAGGAGAACGCCGAGAGCCTGCCCTTCGACCCGGCCAACCGCCTGATGGACCAGCGCGACCTCAACCGCCGCACCGAACGCATGCGGGAGGCCGCCCGCCAGGGCCGGATCGAGGAGGCGCAACGCGAGATGGCCGAGCTCGAGCGGATGCTCGATGCCCTGGAGGAGGGCCGGGTGGCCCGCGCCGAGCCGCGCGAGCGCCGGGAGCGCCGGGAACGCGGCCAGCAGCAGATGGGCGCGGTCGGCGACATCGTCCGCCGCCAGGCAGAGCTGCTCGACCGCGCCCACCAGCGCGCCGAGGCCGAGGAACGCCGCCGCGCCGAGGAACGCCGCGCCCCGCCCCAGGCGCGGCTGCCGAACAGCCCGATGGCCCAGCGCCACGAGCAGGAGCGCGAGGCCGCCCGCGCCGAGGCCGAGCGCGATGCGGCGCGCCAGCGGGCGCTGCGCCGGGCGCTCGGCGAGGTGATGCAGCAGTTCGGCGACCTGACGGGCGAGATCCCCGACCCCCTCGGCCGCGCCGACCAGGCCATGCGCGCGGCGCAGGAGGCGCTTGGCCAGGGGCGGGATTCGCGCGAGGCGCAGGCGCGCGCCATCCGCGAACTGACGGAGGGCGCCCGCCAGATGGCCCAGGCCCTGCGCCGCCAGATGGGCGACCAGCAGGGCGAGCCGGGCGAGGAGGACGGCGAGGGCGAGGGCATGGGGCTGGCCGAGGGCGGCGAACAGGGCGGCGAGGGGCAGGACCAGATGCAGGCGCTCGGCCAGGGGCGGGACCCGCTCGGCCGCCGCGCCCGCGAACAGGCCGGCGGCGCCGAGACGGGGGGCGATGTGCGCGTGCCGGACGAGGCGGAGCGCCTGCGCTCGCGCGAACTCCAGCAGGAGATCCGCCGACGCGCCTCGGAACGCCAGCGCCCGAAGCCGGAGCTCGACTACCTCGAGCGGCTGCTGCCGCGGTTCTGAACGCCCCCATCCCGGCGGCGAAGGCAGGTTTGGCGTGGCGGCTGCCCCAAGGAGCGGTCAGCAAGGGCCCCACCCCTGGACATCCCGGCCCGTTCCGGGCATCACGCCCGGCCGACGCGCGCCCGCGCGACCAACTCCTCCCCGCCCCGCCAGGAGACAGCCATGAGCTCCGCGTTCGACCGTATCGCCGACATCATCGCGGAGAACAGCGAGGTCAAGCGCGAGGACATCACCCCCGACAGCCACGTGATCAACGACCTCGGAATCGACAGCCTCGACTTCCTCGACATCGTCTTCGCGATCGACAAGGAGTTCGGCATCAAGGTCCCGGTCGAGCAGTGGACGCAGGAGGTGAACGCCGGCAAGGCCCCGGCCGAGCAGTACTTCGTGATGAAGAACCTCGCCGCCCGGATCGAGGAGCTGGTCGCCGCCAAGGGGCAGGGGTAAGCGCCCGGCCGTGCGGCTCGAACACTTCCTGATGGTGGATCGCATCCTCGCCATCGAGGGCGAGGAGATCCGCGCCGAATCCACCACCCCCGACACCTCCCCGGTGTTCGAGGGCCATTTCCCGGGCCATCCGCTGATGCCGGGCGTGCTGCTGGTGGAAACCATGGCGCAGGCGGCAGGCTGGCTGCTGCTGGCGCTCAACGGCTTCAGCCGCATGCCGTTCCTCGCCTCGGTGAAGGAGGCGAAGTTCCGCGCCTTCGTCGGGCCGGGCGCGCCGCTCGCCATCACGGCGCGCCGCATCCATGACGGTTCGGGCTACGCCGTCGCCGCCGCCCGGATCGAATCCGCCGGCAAGCGGATCTGCGACGCCGAGATCACGCTCCGCACCATGCCCTTCCCCGCCCCCGACCTCGAGGCGGCGATGCGCGCCCGCGCCGCCGCGATCGGACTTGCCGTGCCGGCATGAGCGCGCGCGACGCCTGGATCACCGGCATCGGACTCGTCACCTCGCTCGGCGAGGGGGCGGAGGCGCATTGGGCCGCGCTCTCCGCCGGCACCGCGCCGCGCGTGGACGAGGCCGCCTTCGCCCCCTTCCCCGTCCACCCCGCGCCCGCGCTCGATCTCGACCGGCAGATCCCGAAGAAAGGCGACCAGCGGCAGATGGAGCCCTGGCAGCGCGCCGGCACCTATGCCGCCGGCCTCGCGCTCGATTCCGCCGGCGCGCGCGGCCTCGTCTCCGACATGCACATGATCGTCGCCGCCGGCGGCGGCGAGCGGGACATCGCGCTCGACGAGGCGGTGGCCGCCGAGATCGCCCGCCTGCCCCCCGAACAGGCCGGGCCGGTGCTGAACGAGAGGCTGCAGACCGGCCTCCGCCCCACCCTGTTCCTCGCCCAACTGTCCAACCTGCTCGCCGGCAACATCTCCATCGTGCACGGCGTGACGGGCTCCTCCCGCACCTTCATGGGCGAGGAGAGCGCGGCGGCGGATGCGGTGCGGATCGCCTGCGCGCGGCTGGCGGAAGGCCGGGGCGAGGTGTTCCTCGTCGGCGGCGCCTTCCTCGGCGCGCGGTGGGACATACTGCTTCTGTATGGCGCGGGCGGCGGGCTGTTGCGCGGGCCTTTCGCGCCCGTCTCGGCGCGGACGGGCATGGTGCTCGGCTGCGTCAACGCCTTCCTGGTGATCGAGGCGGCGGAACACGCCCGCGCGCGCGGCGCGGCCCCGCTCGCCCGCATCGCCGCCGTCGCCACCGACGCGTCCCGCCGCGCTGCGCCGGGGGCCATCCGCGCCTCGCTCGAGGGGTTGTGGCAGGGCATGGCGGCCGCCGCACCGGCGGGTCCGCTCGCTGTCATCTCGGGCGCCTCCGGCGCGGCGCCGGCCACGGCCGAGGAGCGCGGCTTCCTCTCGGCGCTTGCGCCTGCCGCGCTGCGCACCCCGGCCTCGCTCTGGGGCCACGGGATGGAGGCGGCGTTCCCGGCCAACATCGCCCTCGGCGCGCTGGCGCTGTCGAAGCGCGCGCTCTTCGCCCCCTGCGACCCGGCGGATTCCGGCAGCGGCGCGCCGGCCGCCGTGCTCGTCACAGGTGTGGGCCACTGGCGGGGCGAGGCGCTCGCCCTGCTTCTGCCCGCGGAGGAGGAGCGATGAGCCGCCCGCGCGTCGCCGTCACCGGCATCGGCATCGTCAGCCCGCTCGGCTTCGGGGTCGCCGCCAACTGGGCGGCGCTGACGGCGGGGAAGTCCGGCATACGCCGCATCTCCCGCTTCCCGGTGGACCACCTGCGCACCACCATCGCCGGCTGCGTGGACCTGCCGGAGGACAGGCCGGGCGCGCCGCTCTCCTCGGCCGAGCGGGTCGAGCGCATGGCCGTCCTCGCCGCCGAGGAGGCGCTCGCCGCCGCCGGCCTCGGCGCGCCCGGCGCCTTCCCGGGGCCCCTCTTCCTCGGCATGCCGCCCGTCGAGACGGAATGGCCGCAGCGGCTCGAGCTCGCGCGCGCGGCGAATGGCGGGGCGTCCTACCGCGAGATCACGCTCGCCGCCCTCTCGCGCCCCGACATCCACGACCGGTTCTGCTTCGGCGGCATCGGCGAGCGGCTCGCTGCCCGCTTCGGCACGCGCGGCGCGCCGATCTCGCTCACCACCGCCTGCGCCACCGGCGCCTCCGCGATCCAGCTCGGGGTGGAAGCCATCCAGCGCGGCGAGGCGCGGGCGGCGCTCGCCATCGGCGCCGACGGGTCGGTGCAGCCCGAGGCGGTGATCCGCTTCTCGCTCCTCTCGGCGCTGTCCACCCGCAACGACGCCCCGGAGAAGGCCGCCCGCCCGTTCGAGAAGTCCCGCGACGGCTTCGTCATGAGCGAGGGGGCGGCGGCGCTGGTGCTGGAGGACGAGGGGGCCGCCCGCGCGCGCGGCGCCGAGGTTCTCGGCTTCGTGCTCGGCTGCGGGGAGCGCGCGGATTCCTTCCACCGCACCCGCTCCAACCCCGACGGCAGCGCGATCATCGGCGCGATGCGGAACGCGATCGCGGACGCCGGCCTCACCCCCGCCGACATCGACTACGTCAACGCCCACGGCACCGGCACGCCGGAGAACGACAAGATGGAAGCCCTCGGCATGCGGGCCGTGTTCGGGGAGAGGCCGCCGCCGATCTCCTCCAACAAGTCCATGATCGGCCACACCCTCTCGGCCGCGGGGGCGATCGAGGCGGCCTTCTCCCTCCTCACGCTGCGCCACCAGCTGCTGCCGCCCACCATCAACCACGAGGAGCCGGACCCGACCATCCCGCTCGACGTGGTGCCGAATGTCGCGCGGCCCGCGCGGGTGCGGCATGTGCTGTCGAACTCCTTCGGCTTCGGCGGCCAGAACGTCTGCCTCGTGCTCGGCGAGGCCGCGTGATGCGCGCGCTCCGCCTGCACGCGGACCGCGACCTGCGGCTCGAGACGGTGCCCGACCCCGCCGCCCCCGGGCCGGGGGAGGTGCTGCTCCGCATCCGCGCGGTGGCGCTGAACCACATCGACGTCTGGGGCCATCGCGGCATGGCCTTCGCGCAGCGCACGCTGCCGCTCGTGGTGGGCGCGGAGGCGGTGGGCGAGGTGGTGGCGGTCGGCGAGGGCGTTGCCGCCTGGAAGCCCGGCGACCGCGCCGCCCCCTATGGCGCGCAGACCTGCGGCCACTGCCGCGCCTGCGCCGCGGGGCAGGACAACCTGTGCGAGAACGTCCAGGGCGTCATGGGCTTCCACATCGACGGCTTCTGCCGCGACCTGGTCGTGATGCCGGAACGCCTGCTGGTGCGCGTGCCGGACGGCCTGCCGTGGGAGGAGGCGGCCTGCGGCACCGTCACCTTCTCGACCGTCGAGCACATGCTGTTCGACAACGCGAGGCTGGAGCCGGGCGAGACCATCCTGGTGCATGCCGCGGGCTCCGGCATCGGCACGGTGGCGATCCGCATGGCGAAGGCGATCGGCTGCACGGTGATCGCCACCGCCGGGTCGGACGAGAAATGCGCGAAGGCGCTGGCCCTCGGCGCCGACCATGCCGTGAACTACACGACGAGGAACTTCTCGACGGTCGCTCGCCGCGTGACGAACAAGCGCGGCGTGGATGTGGTGTTCGAACATGTCGGCGCCGCCACCTGGGCGGGCAGCCTGCTGTCGCTCCGCATGGGCGGGCGGCTCGTCACCTGCGGCTCGACCTCCGGCGTCTCGGCCGAGACGAACCTGATGATGCTGTTCCAGCGGCAGCTGCGCATCTTCGGCTCCTTCGGCGCATCGCTCCGCAACATCGCCGACGGCTACGCCAAGATGGCGGCCGGCATACGCCCGGTGCTGGACACGGTGGTGCCGCTCGAGCGCTTCGGGGAGGGGCTGGCGCGGCTCGAGAACCGGGACGTGTTCGGCAAGATCGTCGTCACGCTGTAGCGGCCGGCGGCGTCGCGCCCGATGCGCCTGCTGCGGATGAAGCTCCGCCTGCTGCGGCTGGCCGAGGAGGCGCTCGCCCTTCTCGTGCGCGGCGGCTTCGCCCTGCTGCGCGCGCTCGGGCCCGACCGTTCGGCCGCGCTCGGCGGCCTCGTCGCCCGCGGGCTCGGCCCGCTGTTTCCCGCCCACCGCATCGCGCGGGAGAACATCGCCCGCGCCTTCCCCGAGAAGCCCCCGGCCGAGCGCGCCGCCATCCTGCGGCAGGCGTGGGACAATCTCGGCCGCACCGCCTGCGAATACCCCCATCTCGACACGATCTGGGACTGGGGCCGCGCCCCTCCCGGGCAGGGCCGGGTCGAGTTCTCGGCCGGGAGCGCGGCGGTGTTCGACCGGCTGCGCGACGACGGCAAGCCCGCGCTGATCTTCGCCGCCCATCTCGGCAACTGGGAGCTGCCCGCGCTCGCCGCCCGCGCCCACGGGCTCGAGGCGGCGGTGCTCTACCGCACCCCGAACAACCGCCGCATCGCCCGCGACATCCTGGCGCTGCGCCGCGGCGCGATGGGCGAGATGATCCCGGCCGGGATCGAGGCGCCGCTCAGGCTGGTGCGGGCGCTGGAACGCGGCGCGCATGTGGGCATGCTCGTGGACCAGCGCTTCGGCCGCGGCCCGCGGGTGATGTTCTTCGGCCACCCCGCCACGGCCAATCCGCTGCTCGCGGAACTCGCCGCCCGCTTCGACTGCCCGGTCCACGGCACCCGCTGCATCCGCCTGCCCGGCAACCGCTTCCGCCTGGAACTGACGGAGGAGATCCCGCTCCCGCGCGACGCCGCGGGCCGGGTGGATGTCGCCGCCGCCACGGCGGCCATCACCGCGGTGGTGGAGGGCTGGATCCGCGAGCATCCCGGCCAGTGGCTGTGGATGCACCGGCGCTGGCGGAGCTGAGCGCCCCGCCAGCCCGTTGGCGCGGCGGCCGCGAAGGGGCAGACTTCCCCGGTATCCGCCGAGGAAAGGGCGACGATCATGGACGGCCCGGCCGACCCCCGCCCCCGCCTGGAACAGACCTTCTTCGCCGATCCCGTGCTCGACCGCGTGCTCGGCATGGTGATGGCGCTCTCGGCCGAAGTGTGGGTGCTGCGCGAACGCCAGCGCCGCATGGCGATCGCGCTCGAACGCGCGGGCCTCGCCTCGGACGCGACACCTTCCGCCGAGGAGGAGGCGGCCCTCGCGCGGGAGCGGGATGCCTTCACCGCCGCGCTGCTCGAGAACCTGCTCGGCCGGCAGGTCTCGAAGGGCGCCCCGTAGCCGAGGAGGACGGGATGGTCGGATCGCCCGAGTTCGACGCCTACCAGCGCTTCATCCTCTCGGCCAAGCTCTACTGGACGGGCCCGATGTTCCGCGCCCTGCGGGAGACCTACCGGCACCGGCTCTCGCTCGCGCCGAAGGAGATGCCGCCCGGGCCGGAGCGGGTGGCGGCCCTGCTCGCGGGCGAGCCGGATGCGCAGATCTTCTGCTGGATGGAGCGGCACCTGCAGCGCTTCAAGTATTCCGGCCGCCTCGGCCTCGTGCCGGCGCACGAGGAGGCGCGCGCCGCGATCGAGGCGGCGCTGAACGCGCCGCTGCCGCCCGGCCTGCTCGAGCTCGATCCCGGCTTCGAGGTGCCGCGCTACTTCCGGGCGGTGGACATCCACCAGCACCCGGGCGGCATCTGGTCGGACGAGATCGCCGGCGCGGTGTACGAGCGCGGCGCGCGCTCCACCACGCCGCTCCTGTCGAAGGATCTCTCGCTGCACGAGCGCTTCACCGATCTCGTGCTGGCGCTGAGGCGCCCGCGCCGCCTGCTCGACATGGGCTGCGGCTTCGGCAAGAGCACGAAGCCCTTCTACGAACGCTGCCGGGAGGCCGAGGTGCTCGGGATCGACATCGCCGCGCCCTGCCTCAAGCTCGCCGCGCAGGACGCGGCGGCGGCGCAGGCGCGCAACGTGGCCTTCAAGCAGCGCAGCGCCGACGCGACGCGCCTGCCCGACGGGTCCTTCGACCTCGTCACCTCGACGATGATGCTGCACGAGATGCCCCCGCCCGTGGTGGAGGGCACGCTGCGCGAGGCCTTCCGCCTGCTGGAGCCGGGCGGGCTGATGATCCACCTCGATTTCCTGCCGCCCGAGGAGGACGAGTTCCTCACCTGGATCCACTACGGCCACGGCCGGCGGAACAACGAGCCCTACATGGAACCGCTGGCGCGGATGGGGATCGGGCGGGTGATGGAGGCGATCGGCTTCCGCGAGGTGCGGATCGAGCCCTTCGAGGAGATGGAGGGCGCGCTGGCCCGGCGCGAGACCCATTGGCGCTTCCCCTGGGCGGTGGTGTCGGGGGTGCGCCCGGCGGCGTGAGCGGCGAGGCGGGGGAGGGCTGGCGTCCGGACGGCGTTCCGCGTTCCGCCTCTGCCTGTTCCGCCGGCGGCTGCGCGTGCCGCTGACCGTTCGGCGCGGCCCGCTGCCGGGGATCCCGGCGCTTTCCGATCGCCCCGGCTCGCGGCCGCGGCTGCATGTGGCCGAGGACCGCACGAGCCTGGGGCGGATGCGGCTTGCCGGGCGGTGCCCGCTCTCGCTCGACGGCGGGGTGGTGCCGAACCGGCCGCTGCCCTCGCCTGTGAAGGTGCGGCCGGTGGAGCCGGAGGCGGCCTTCTGCCTCGGCCCGAGCGGGGAACAGGCGGCAGTGCCGCGGCCTGGGCGTGGTGGGGCGCAAGCGCCGGCCGCTCAGCCGAGCGCCTCGGCCATCCGCGCCAGCGCCCGCCGGAGCGACCCCGTCTCCCGCAGGATGCAGATGCGCAGGAAGGAGCGGCCCGAGGGTCCGAACAGGTGGCCGGGGGCGAGCCCGACGCGGGCCTTCTCGAGCACCGCGCGGCAGGCCTCGCGCGCATCCTCTACGCCCCGCAGGCGGAAGAAGACGTACATGCCGCCCTCGGGCCGCGCCGGCAGTTCCACCGCCGGGTGGCCGCCCAGGATCTCGTAGGTGGCGGCGATGCCGGCCTCGGCGCGGGCGCGGATCTCGGCCACCACCCCCTCGCCGTGGCGCAGCGCCGCCGCCGCGCCCGCCTGCAGCACGCCGGCGGTGCCCGATGTCATGTACTGCACCAGCGCGCCGAAGCGCGCGGAGAGCGATGGCGGATGCGTCAGCCACCCGACGCGCCAGCCCGTCATCGCCCAGCCCTTGGAGAAGGTGTTGACGGTCATCACCAGGTCCTCGGGGTCGGCGAGCGGCAGGATCGAGGGCGCGGCGGGGCCGCGGAAATACATCCGCGCATAGACCTCGTCGGCGACGATCCACACGCCGCGGCGGCGGGAGAAGTCGAGCAGCGCGCGGATCTCCTCCTCGCTCGCCACCCAGCCCTGCGGGTTGGAGGGCGAGGAGTAGACGATGGCGCGGGTGCGCGCGTCGCAGGCGGCGAACAGCCGGTCGAGGTCGAGGCGCCAGCGGCCGTCGCGGTACTCCATCGGCACGCCGCGCGGCTCGGCGCCCGAGACGTGGATGGCGTTGGCGATGTTCGGCCATTGCGGCTCGGGGAACACGACGTTGCGGCCCGGCTCGGCGATGGCGGTCATCGCGAGGTGCACCGCCTGCATGCCGCCCGGCGTCACCGTGCTGCGATCGAGCCCGAAGGGGATGCCGTGCAGGGCGGACTGGTAGTCGGACAGCGCCTCGATCAGCGGCCGGTGGCCGCGCATGTCGGGGATGTAGAAGGTCAGGCCCTCGTCCAGCGCGGCCTTGGCGGCCTCGCGGATGAAGGCGGGGGTGACCATGTCGCCCTCGCCGTACCAGAGCGGGATGACGTCGCCGAGCTCGCGCGCCCGGTGCGCAAGGTCGGCGATGTTCTCCATCGGCAGATCCTGGATCTGCGGGCGCAGCGCCCTCAGCGCCGCCTCGCCGCCCTGGTTGTGCCCGTGGTCCATCGCGCCTCTCCGTCAGCCGAGGGGCGCGGTATAGGGCCAAGCGGCGGCGGCGTCAGCCTCGGCGCGGCCGGTCAGCCGCCGGCCGCCCCCGCCACGGCGACGGCCGTCAGGTTCACGATGCCGCGCGCGGTCACGCTCGGCACCAGCACATGGATCGGCTTCGCCATGCCGAGCAGGATGGGGCCGAGCTGCAGCCCGTCGGCGGCGGCCTTCACGAGGTTGAAGGCGATGTTCGCGGCATCCACCCCGGGCATCACGAGCAGATTGGCCGGCCCCTCGAAGAAGGGATCGGGCACCATGCGCTCGCGGATCGCCGGGATCAGCGCGGCGTCCGCGTGCATCTCCCCGTCCACCTCTAGGGTGGGGGCGCGGGCGCGGATCAGCCTCAGGGCCTCGCGCATCTTCTTGGCCGAGGCGGCGCCGGAGGCGCCGAAGGAGGAATGCGACAACAGCGCCGCCTTGGGCCTCTGGCCGAAGGCCGCCACCGCCTCGGCGCCGAGCAGCGTCATCTCGGCCACCTGCTCCGCCGTGGGATCGAGCACGAGATGCGTGTCGAGCACGAACAGCACGCCCTCGCGCAGGATCAGGCCGGACATGGCGTAGACGCGGCTCCGCCCCGGCGCGCGGCCGATCACGTCATGCGCGTCGTACCAGTGGCGCATCCACTCGCCGCTGCCGCCGACGATCGCCGCGTCCACGAGCCCCGCCTCGAGCAGCAGCGCGGCGGCGACCGTCGGCCGGGTCCCGACGCGGCGGGCGGCGGCATCGGGCGGGATGCCCCGGCGCCCGACCTTGTGCTGGTAGAGCGTGACGAGGGGGGCGAACACCTCGTGGTCGGCCGCCGGGTCCAGCACCCGCACGGAGTGCCGGAAATCCATGCGCAGGCCCATGGCGCGGGCCTTCGCCTCGATCGCGGCGGGCCTGCCGATCAGCACCGGCTCGGCGATGCCTTCGTCCAGCACCGACTGCACGGCGCGCAGCGTCCGCTCGTCCTCGCCCTCCGCGTACACGACGCGCTTCGGCGCGGCGGCGGCGCGGGCGAACAGCGGGCGCATCAGCTCGCCCGAGCGGAACACGAAGCGCTCGAGCTCCCGCCGGTAGGCCGCAAGGTCGGCGATCGGCCGCCGCGCCACGCCGGTTTCGGCGGCGGCGCGCGCCACCGCCGGCGCGATCTCGAGGATCAGCCGCGGATCGAAGGGCTTCGGGATGATGTAGTCGGGGCCGAACACGGGCGCCTGGCCGCCATAGGCGCGGGCGACGACCTCGCTCGCCTCGATCCGGGCGAGGCGGGCGAGCGCCTCGGCGGCGGCGAGCTTCATCGCCTCGTTGATCGCCGTGGCGCGCACATCGAGCGCGCCGCGGAAGATGAAGGGGAAGCAGAGGACGTTGTTGACCTGGTTCGGATAGTCGGACCGGCCGGTGGCGACGATCGCGTCCGGCCGCGCGGCGCGCACGGCCTCCGGCAGGATCTCGGGCTCGGGGTTGGCGAGCGCGAGCACGAGCGGCCTCGGCGCGAGCTTGGGCAGCCATTCCGGCTTGAACACACGCGGCGCCGAGAGGCCGAGGAACACGTCCGCCCCGTCCAGCACCTCCTCGAGGCGGCGGGCGGAGGTGCGCTGCGCGTAGCGGGCGCGGTAGGGATCGAGGCCGGGCCGGCCCTCGTACACCACGCCCTCGATGTCGCAGACGGTGACGTTCTCGCGCCTCAGGCCCATCGCCACCAGCAGGTCGAGGCAGGCGAGCGCCGCGGCCCCGCCGCCGGTGTTGACGAGCTTCACCTCCTCGATCCGCTTGCCCTGCAGCTCGAGCCCGTTGCGGATGGCGGCGGCGACGATGATCGCGGTGCCGTGCTGGTCGTCGTGGAAGACCGGGATCTTCATGCGCGCGCGCAGCGCGGCCTCGATCTCGAAGCACTCGGGGGCCTTGATGTCCTCGAGGTTGATCGCCCCGAAGGAGGGTTCGAGGGCGGCCACCACCTCGACGAACTTCGCCGGGTCGCGCTCCTCCACCTCGATGTCGATCGAGTCGATGCCGGCGAACTTCTTGAACAGGACGGCCTTGCCCTCCATCACCGGCTTGCCGGCCAGCGCGCCGATGGCGCCAAGCCCCAGCACCGCCGTGCCGTTGGAGACGACGGCGACGAGGTTGCCGCGCGCCGTCAGGTCCCAGGCCGCGTCGGGGTCGGCGGCGATCGCCTCGCAGGCGGCGGCGACACCGGGGGAGTAGGCGAGCGACAGGTCGCGCTGCGTCGCCATGCGCTTGGTCGGCTCGACGGCCAGTTTCCCGGGGCGCGGGAGGCGGTGGTAGTCGAGCGCGGCGCGGCGGAAATCCTCGTCCATGGCGGCGAGGCTACCAGGGGCGGCGGCGCGCGGCGAGGGCACCTGGTGCGGTCGAGAAGAGTCGAACTTCCACGGGGTTTCCCCCACCAGCACCTCAAGCTGGCGCGTCTACCATTCCGCCACGACCGCAGACCGGGTAGAGGGCGGCGCTATAGCCGATGATCGAGAGCGAGACAACGCCGCCCGAATGGGTGGTCGCGCCCGGGCTGACGCCCTACCCCGCGGCGCTGGCCGAGATGGCCGCGCGCGCCGCGGCGATCCGCGCCGGGACGGCGCGCGAGCGCGTGTGGCTCGTGGAGCACCCGCCGACCTATACCGCCGGCACCTCGGCGCGGCGCGCCGACCTGCTCGACCCGCGTTTCCCGGTGTTCGATGCCGGGCGCGGCGGGCAATGGACCTACCACGGCCCGGGCCAGCGTGTGGCCTATGTGATGCTGGACCTGACGCGCCGGCACGGCATGGTGCCGCCGCGCGACCTGCGCGGCTTCGTCTGGGGGCTGGAGGAGTGGCTGATCCGCGCCGTGGCGCGCCTCGGGGTGACGGCGGAGCGGCGCGCGGGGCGCGTCGGCATCTGGGTCGTGGATGCGGCGACGGGTGCGGAGGCGAAGATCGGCGCGATCGGGGTGCGCGTCACGCGCTGGGTGTCCTGGCACGGGGTCGCGCTCAATGTCGCGCCGGATCTTGCGCATTTCGCCGGCATCGTGCCCTGCGGCATCGCCGAGCACGGCGTCACGTCGCTTGCCGTGCTCGGCGCCGCCGCGGCGAGGACCGACGCGGCGGACGCGGCGCTTCGGGCCGCCTGGCAGGAAATATTCTGCTAACGGGCTTCCTGCCCGGAGTTTTTGCGGACCGACGGGAGTTGCGGAGCCACCCGGCTTCTGTCGGAAAGATTACGGCAGAAGGATCGTGCTGCCGGTCGTCTTCCTGGCTTCCAGCGCACGGTGCGCCTCGGCCGCGTCCTTCAGCGCAAAACGCTGGTTGATCCGGATCTTCACGAGGCCGCGCGCCACCACGTCCATCAGCTCTGCCGCGCCGGCGACGAGGTCGGCCCGGCGCGCGGTGTAGGTGGCGAGCGTCGGGCGCGTGACGAACAGCGAACCCTTCGCCGCCAGGATGCCGAGATCCACCGGCGGCACCGGCCCCGAGGCGTTGCCGAAGGACACCATCAGCCCGAGCGGCGCGAGGCAGTCGAGCGAGGCCATGAAGGTGTCCTTGCCGACGCTGTCATACACCACCGGCACCATCGCGCCCTTCGTGATCTCCTTCACGCGCGCGGGCAGGTCCTCGCCCGTCAGCACCACGTGGTCGGCGCCATGGGCGCGGGCGAGCTCCGCCTTCTCCGGCGTCGAGACGGTGCCGATCACCGTCGCGCCGAGCGCCTTCGCCCACTGCACCATGATGAGCCCGACACCCCCGGCCGCGGCATGAATCAGGATCGTCTCGCCCGGACGGACGGGATGGGTGCGGCGGAGCAGATACTGCGCCGTCAGCCCCTGCAGCATCATCGCCGCCGCCGTCTCGAAGGAGATCGCCTCGGGGATCTTCACGAGGCGATCGGCCGCGATGGCGCGCACCTCGCAGTAGGCGCCGATCGGCGCCGTGGCATAGGCGACGCGGTCCCCGACCGCGACCTCCGTCACGCCTTCGCCCACCGCCTCGACGACGCCTGCCCCTTCCATGCCGATCGTGGCCGGCAGCGACGGCACCTTGTAGAGGCCGGTGCGGAAATAGACGTCGATGTAGTTGAGGCCGACCGCATGGTGGCGCACCAGCGCCTCGCCCGGCTTGGGCGAGGGCAGCGGCACCTCCTCCCACACCAGCTTCTCGGGGCCGCCGTATTCGTGGATGCGTACGGCGTGGTTCATGGCGAGGCTCCTCCGGATGCGGCGGCGCGGGCCTCGAGGGCCAGCAGGAACCGCTTGGTGGCTATCCCGTCCCCGCCGGAATAGCCGCCCAAGGCGCCGGCGGCGCCGACGACGCGGTGGCAGGGGATCAGGATCGGGATCGGATTGGCGGCGTTCGCCCCGCCGATTGCGCGGGCCGAGGTGCCGAGACAGGCGGCGAGTTCGCCATAAGAGCGGGTCTGGCCGGGGGGAATGGCGCACAGCGCGTCCCACACCCGGCGCTGGAAGGCGGTGCCGGCGGGCGCGAGCGGCAGGTCGAACGCCCGCCGCGCGCCGTCGAAATACTGCTGGAGCTGGGCGCAGGCCTCGCGCAGCAGCGGCGTGTCGTCCTGGTCCCGGCCCTCGCCCCAGTCGAGCGCGACGATCGCCCCGTCCTCCTCCGAGACGGAGAGCGGCCCTAGCGGCGTGAGGCAGGAGCGTTGCGGCATGTCTCTCGAGGCCGTCGCAAGACGCGGCGTTAGGCCACGCGGGCGGGCGGGCGTCAAGGCGCGGGGGCTGGCCGGGAGCGGGCGGCTGGCCTACATGCGCGCGGTCCCGACGCTGGAGTGCCCTGTGCCCGACGCCGATCCGCCGCCCTTCTACCGCGCGCACCTGTTCGTCTGCTGCAACCGCCGCCCCGACGGGCACCGCCGCGGCTCCTGCGCCGCCGCCGGGTCCGAGGCGCTGCGCGACTACATGAAGGCGCGGGCGAAGGAGCTCGGCATCACCGGCATCCGGGTGAACCAGGCGGGCTGTCTCGATCGCTGCGAGTTCGGTCCGGCGATGGTGATCTATCCCGAGGGCGTGTGGTACCGGCTGCGGACGCGCGAGGACGTGGACGAGATCCTGACGGTGCATGTGCAGGGCGGCGGGCGCGTGCGGCGGTTGATGCTGACCGAGCGCGACGTGCCGCCGCCCAAGGCGTGAGCGGGGCGGACGACACGATCTTCGCCCCCGCCTCCGGCGCGGGGCGGGCAGCGATCGCGGTGCTGAGGATTTCGGGGCCGGGCTCCGCCGCGGCGCTGCGGGCCTTGGCGGGCGG
>JANWXJ010000186.1 GCA_025055335.1 Acetobacteraceae bacterium | reverse complement strand
GCCGCCAGCACCGCCGCGCCCGAAGCCGCGAGCGCGATCCGCCGCCCGTGCGGCGGGCGTGCCGGGGCAGGGCCACCGGCGCCGGCGCCCGCCTGCGCCACGCCGACCAGCCAAGCGCCGAAGCCGACCAGCACCGCCCCCGCCAGCACCACCAGCACCCCCTGCGGCCCCGCCTGCACCGAAACCACCCAGGCGAGCCACACCGCCGCCCCGTACATCGGGAAGGCGAGGCCCTGGCGCAGCCGCTCCATCCAGGGGCCGGGGCGCGGCAACACGCGCGCGAGCCCAGGCGCGAGCGCGAGCGCCGCGAAGGGCAGCGCCATGCCGAGGCCGAGCGCCGCGAACACCACGAGCGTGGCCGCCGCATCCATCGCCAGCGCCGCCCCGATCGCCGCCGCCATGAAGGGCGCGGTGCAAGGGGTGGCGACCAGCACCGCCAGCACCCCCGTACCGAAGGCCCCGCCGCGCGCGCCGCCGAGCACGACCCCCGGCACCGCGAACACGCCCGACAGGTTGAGCCCGACCGCCAGCATCAGCCACGCCATGGCGGCGACGAAGCCGGGCTCGGTGAACTGGAAGCCCCAGCCGGCCGCGCTTCCCGCCGCGCGCAGGCCGATCAGCAGCACGGCCAGAGCCAGGAAGGAGACGACGACGCCCGCCGTATAGGCCAGCGCCTCGGCCCGCACCGCGCCGCGCGCCGCGCCGCCCATCCGCGCGACCGCCATCGCCTTCATCGCCAGCACCGGGAAGACGCAGGGCATCAGATTCAGAAGCAGCCCGCCCGCCAGCGCGAGCAGCGCCGCCTGCCACAGCGCAAGCCCCGCCCCGCCCGGCACCGGCCCCGGCACGGCCGATACGGCATAGGCCGAGCGCACCCCGGCGGCATCGGTGATCGCCACCACACCCTCGACCAGCGCGGGCACCGGCCCCTCGCCGCGCAGGAGGCGGAGGGTGAAGCCGCCCTCCCGCACCGCAAGCGGCTGCGGCGCGGGGTGCGACAACAGGCCGGGATCGAGCGGGAAGAACTCCGCCCCCCGCAGCGTGGCCGGGGAGAGGCCGGGGCCCGTCACCTCGATCGCGCCCGCGCGCCCCTCGAAGCCGAGGCGCACGGCGAAGGCGGAGGGGCGGGGCAGCGACGCCTCGGCCGCCGCGAACAGCCCGGCATTGGCGGCCGGGCGCGGCGCCGCCTCCACCGGCAGATCCAGCCGGAAGGCGCCCTCCTCGGGGATGCAGATGTCGGCGCAGATCAGCCACCGCGCCTCGGCCTCCAGCGTGAAGACCTCGCCCTGCGAAAGCCCCCGCGGCACGGTGACGGAAACGGGGAAGGCGACGGCGCCGGTGTAGCCGTAGTTCAGCAGCGGCGGATAGGGGATGCGGTGCGGCGCGGGGAACAGCAGAGGCCCGGCGGAGGCGCCCTCCGGCAGCGTCCAGGCGATCTCGGGCGGGCCGCCCGCATCGCCCGGGTTCCGCCAGTAGATGTGCCAGCCATCCGCCAAGCGGAAGCGGAGCAGCAGCCGCAGCGTCTGGCCGGGGGCGACCGCCTCGTGGTCGGCCGTCAGCACCGCGGTGGCGCGCGGCGTCTCGACGGGCAGGCTGTCGAGCGCCGCGGCCGGGGCGGCGAACAGCAGGACCAGCACGAGAAGAAGGCGCCGCATCCCCCCATAAGGGGGAGGCGGCGCCCCAAGATCAAGCCCGCGCCGGGATCAGTGCGCGAGCAGCGCGAGCAGCAGCAGCGCCACCACGTTGGTGATCTTGATCAACGGGTTCACCGCCGGGCCGGCGGTGTCCTTGTAGGGGTCGCCCACGGTGTCGCCGGTCACGGCGGCCTTGTGGGCGTCCGAGCCCTTGCCGCCGAAGTTGCCGTCCTCGATGTACTTCTTCGCGTTGTCCCAGGCGCCGCCGCCCGCCGTCATGCTGATGGCGACGAACAGGCCGGTGACGATCACGCCGAGCAGCATGGCGCCGACCGCCGTCAGCGCCGCCGCCTTGCCGCCGACCATCCAGGCGACGAGGAACACGACGATCGGCGCCAGCACCGGAAGCAGCGAGGGGATGATCATCTCGCGGATCGCAGCCCTGGTCAGCATGTCCACCGCGCGGCCGTAGTCGGGGCGTTCGGTGCCCTGCATGATGCCGGGCTTCTCGCGGAACTGGCGGCGCACCTCCTCCACCACGCTCATCGCCGCGCGGCCGACGGCCGTCATCGCCATGCCGCCGAACAGGTAGGGGATCAGGCCGCCGAACAGCAGGCCCGTCACCACGAAGGGGTCGGACAGGCTGAAGGTCAGTGCGCCCATGCCCTGGAAGAACGGGTGGTTCGCCGGGTTCGCGGCGAAGTAGTTGATGTCCTGCGTGTAGGCGGCGAACAGCACCAGCGCGCCCAGGCCCGCCGAGCCGATGGCGTAGCCCTTCGTCACCGCCTTGGTGGTGTTGCCGACCGCATCCAGAGCGTCGGTCGTCTGGCGGATCTCCTTCGGCATCCCCGACATCTCGGCGATGCCGCCGGCGTTGTCCGTCACCGGCCCGAAGGCGTCGAGCGCCACCACCATGCCGGCCAGCGCGAGCATCGTGGTGACCGAGATGGCAAGGCCATAGAGCCCGGCGAGCCCGTAGGTGGTGAGCACGCCGGCGATGATGACGAGGGCGGGGAGCGCCGTCGCCTCCATCGAGACCGCAAGCCCCTTGATCACGTTGGTGCCGTGCCCGGTGACGGAGGCTTCGGCGATGCTGCGGACGGGGCGGAACCCCGTGCCCGTATAGTATTCCGTGATCCAGATGATCGCCGCCGTGACGGCAAGCCCGATCACCCCGCAGAGGAAGATCGAGAAGGCGCCGAAGGTCGCCCCGCCGGCGGTGACGGTGCCGAAGCCGAAGAACAGGAAGGACAGCGGCAGCAGCGCCACGAGCGACAACCCGCCGGTGACGATGAAGCCGCGGTACATCGCCCCCATGATCGAGTTGTTCTCGGGCAGCTTCACGAAATAGGTGCCGGCGATCGAGGTGACGACGCAGACCGCGCCGATCATCAGCGGGAAGGCCATGGCGGTGCCGATCCAGGCCGCCGGGAAGGCGATCGCCGCCAGCACCATGGTGGCCACCACCGTCACCGCGTAGGTCTCGAACAGGTCGGCCGCCATGCCGGCGCAGTCGCCCACATTGTCGCCCACGTTGTCGGCGATGGTGGCGGGGTTGCGGGGATCGTCCTCGGGGATGCCGGCCTCGACCTTGCCCACCATGTCGCCGCCGACATCCGCCCCCTTCGTGAAGATGCCGCCGCCGAGGCGGGCGAAGATCGAGATGAGCGAGGCGCCGAAGCCGAGCGCGACCAGGCTGTCGATCACCGTGCGGGAGTTGAAGGGAAAGCCCGCGAGGATGGTGAGGACGAAGAAGTACACCGCCACGCCGAGCAGCGCGAGGCCCGCCACCAGCATGCCCGTGATGGCGCCCGACTTGAACGCCACGTCCAGGCCCTGGGCGAGCGACACGGTGGCCGCCTGGGCGGTTCGCACATTGGCCCGCACCGAGACGTTCATGCCGATGAAGCCCGCCGCCCCCGAGAGCACCGCACCGAGCAGGAAGCCGACCGCCACCGCGAAGCCGAGCTGCCACAGCACCAGCAGGAACAGCACGCCGCCCACCATCCCGATGGTGATGTACTGGCGCTTCAGGTAGGCATCCGCCCCCTCGCGGATGGCGCGGGCGATCTCCTGCATCCGGTCGGAGCCGGGATCGCGGTTCATGATGTCGCGCGCCGTCACCACCCCGTAGGCGATGGACAGCGCGCCGAGCAGGATCACGAGGATCAGCGTGACGGTCAGCAAGACGAAACCCTCCCATGGGCCGCAGGGCGCCGCCCCGGCCCGCGGCCGGAGGGTGGCAGGGTCTCTTGCCGCGCGCAACGGGGGCCGGCGGCGGTTTTCCGCCCGCCCCGGCCGCCCGCGGTCAGCCCGCCGCGCGCTCCGCCAGCCGCATGAGGCGGAGGAAGTTGCCCGACCACAGCAGCCCGATCTCGCGGGCGGTGTAGCCGCGGCGACGGAGCTCGGCCGTCACGTTGGCCGTCTCGGCGGCGTCGTTCCAGCCCTTCACCGCGCCGCCGCCGTCGAAGTCGGAGGAGATGCCGACATGGTCTATGCCGATCCGCGCCACCGCGTGGTCCACATGGTCCACGAGGTCGGCGACCGTCGCCTCCGGCTGCCCGCCCTTGGGCGCCTGCCGGAGGAAGGAGGCGACGGCGGTGATCTGCGCGAGCCCGCCGGTGGCGCGCAGGGCGTCGAGCTGCTCGTCGTCCAGGTTGCGCGGATGGTCCACGAGCGCGCGGCAGGCGGTGTGGGTGGCCACCACCGGCACGCGCGAGATCCGCGCCGCCTCCAGCATGCCGCGCTTGGACACATGGCTCACGTCCACGAGCAGCCCGAGCCGGTTCATCTCGGCGATGGCGGCGCGGCCGAAGGGCGAGAGGCCGCCATGCTCCTCCGGCGGGTCGCCGAGGTCGCCGCGCGGGCGGGCGGAATCGGCGAGGTCGTTGTGCCCGTCGTGCGTCAGCGTCATGTAGCAGGCGCCGAGTTCGCGGAAGAGCCGGAGCCGCGAGAGGTCGCCGCCCAGCGCGTGCCCGTTCTCGACGCCGAGCATCACCGCGAGCGCGCCGGCCGCCGCCGCCGCCTCCACCTCGGCCGCCGTGGCGGCCACCCGCGCCGTGAAGCCGTCGGCGGTCGCGCGGATGGCGCGCAGCATCGCCTCGGCGCGTTCGGCGGCGGCGGCGAGGCTTTCGGCATCCCGCCGCGTCTGCGGCACGAAGGCGATGAACACCACGGCCTTGAGGCCGCCCGCCCGCATCTTCGGGAAATCCACCTTGCGCCCCGTCTCGCCGCGGGGATCGGGCATCTCCGGCCAGGGGATGTCCACATGGGTGTCGAGCGTCAGCGTCGCGGCGTGCAGGGCGGCGAGGCTGTCCGGCGCCTGGGCGCGGTCGGCGATGTCCATGGCGGCATTGCAGGGGCGCGGGCGCGCCCGGTCAAGCCTCGGGCGGGGCGGCGCGCTCGCCGGCCTTGTGCTCCACCGTGCCGAGCGCATCCGCAAGCCGCGCCGTGGCCGAGCCTGGGCGGGCGGGCTTCGGCTGGCGCGCCGGGTCGGGCGCCCAGCCGGTCAGCACGAGAAGTTCGAGGCCAGGGCGCAGCGGCGAGGGCAGCGCGGCGAGCGCCGCCCCGAACAGCGCCCGCGGCGGCGTGCGCCCATCGCGTGCGCGCAGGGCCGACTGCTCGCCGGCGGCCCGCAGATCGGCCAGCAGGGCAAGCGGATCGCGATAGACGAGATCGAGCCGTTCGCGGTCCGCAACCGGCAGGGCGAAGCCCGCGCGCTGCAAGAGCGCCGCGCCGTCCTGCAACTCGGGGAAGGGCGAGACCCTGGGCGAGGCGCCCCCACGCAGGCCAGCCTCCGCCTCGGCCAGGGCGAGGCGGAGGGGCGAGAGCGTGGGCAGGCAGGGCATGGCGCCGAGGAACAGCCCGTCCGGCACCAGCAGGCGGCGGATCTGCAGCAGCGTGCCCGGCAGGTCGTTCACCCAGTGCAACGAGCCGCAGGCCACCACGAGATCGAAGGAGCCTTCGGCGAAGGGCAGCGCCTCCTCGTCGGCCGCAACCGCCACCCCGCCCGCGCGCGCCGCCATCGCCGCCGAAAGGTCGGCCGAGACGACAAGGCCGATGCCGCGCGCCGAGAGCCTCGGCGCTATCGCCCCGCGCCCGCCGATCTCGAGCGCGCGGTGGAAGCGGCGCGTCGTGTCGTTGAGCCGGTCGAGCAGCAACTCCGCCACCGCCTCGAGCAGCGGCATCACGCGCGGCACCGTCCGCGCCGCGCGGTCGCGGCGCAGGCGCAAGAGGCGCCGGTCGAACGGGGCGGTCTCGGCCATGCGGGGCATGTCGCCCGCCGCCCGCCGCCTGTGAAGCCCCCGGTTCCGCGACGGCCCGGCTTGCGGCAGACTGCGCGCCCCGCAGCAGGAAGGAGGACCCCCATGCTCGAGGCGGAACGCGCCGCCGCGGTCGGCGCGCTGATCGGCAGGGCGAAGGCGATCGTCGCCGAACACGGGGTGACGCGCGAGAGCCTGAAGCGGATCGAGGCGGAGCTGATGCGCCTTGCCGAACAGGAGCACCTGTTCCCCTTCGCCGACTTCCCGCCGCCCCCGCCGGGCGAGCCCTCCGGCCGCCGCTACCTGCTGCACAGCGAGCCGGACGACAGCTTCGCCCTCTACATGAACGCGCTGAACCCCGGCAACGACACCAAGCCGCACGACCACACCACCTGGGCGGTGGTGGTCGCCGTCTCGGGCCAGGAACTGAACCGTCTCTACGAGCGCACCGACGACGGATCGGTCGAGGGCCGCGCCAGCCTGCGCGAGATGGGGCAGGTGGTGGTGGAACCGGGGCGCGGCATCTGCCTGATGCCCGAGGACATCCACTCCATCCACACCCGCGACAGCGAGCCGACGCGCCACCTGCACCTCTACGGCCTCGCGCTCGAGCGGCTGGACGGCCGCCTCGGCTTCGACCCCGAGGCCGGCACCGTCACCCGCTACAACCGCGCCTACATGCAGCCGACGGCCACGCGGTGAGGCCCCGCCGCGCCCCGGCCCGCCGGGCCGCCTGCCCCGCGCCGCGGCCGTGACCGCCCGCCTCTCCCCGGCCGAGGCGAAGGCGCTGCTCGCCGCGCGCCG
>JANWXJ010000140.1 GCA_025055335.1 Acetobacteraceae bacterium | reverse complement strand
GGATCGAGCGCGGCGACGCCGGCCACGGCACCGCCGAGCAGCGCGGCCCCGCCGAGCACGAGCAGCGCCGGGCGCAACAGCGCGCGCCGCCGCCGCAGCCACAGGCGCAGGGCGGAGGGCCGCGCGGCGTCACGCGGCATCGAGCGCCTCCCGCACGATCCGCGCGCACAGAGAGGGGAAGGGGATGCCGCGGAAGGCCGCCTGTTCCGGCAGCAGCGAGGTCGGCGTCATGCCCGGCTGGGTGTTGATCTCGAGCAGCACGAGGCCGGAGGCGCCGGGCCTCGCGTCGTCCCAGCGCAGGTCGGCGCGGGAGGCGCCACGGCAGCCCAGAGCCTCGTGCGCGGCGAGAGAGATGGCGAGCGCGGCCTCCGTCACCTCGGGCGGCAGCGGCGCGGGCAGGATGTGACGCGACCCGCCTTCCTCGTACTTCGCGGCGTAGTCGTAGAAGCCGCGGGTGGTGATGATCTCGGTCACCGCCAGCGGCTCGTTCCCGAGCACGGCGACCGTCAGTTCGCGGCCCGGGACGAAGGCTTCCGCCATCACCGGCTCGTGCCGCGGCCAGGACGCGGCGATCTCGGCGCGGCGGTTGTCGCCCTCGGCCAGGATCGCGACCCCGACGGAGGATCCCTCGTTCACCGGCTTCACCACATAGGGCCGCGGCAGCGGATCGGCGGCGGCGAGTTCCTCGGCGCTGACGAGACGATGCGCCGCGACCGGCAGCCCGGCATCGGCGAAGATCGCCTTGGCCGCGGGCTTGTCCATCGCGAGCGCCGAGGCGCGCGGCCCGGAATGGGTGTAGCGGAGGCCCATCCAGTCGAGGATGCCCTGGATGCAGCCGTCCTCCCCGTAGCGGCCGTGCAGCGCGTTGAACACGATGTCGGGGTTCACGCGGCGCAGCGTGTCGAGCAGCGCCGGCAGGTCGCGCGTCGCGTCCACCGGCACCGCTTCGTAGCCGGCCTCGACCAGCGCCGCGGCGACCATCGCGCCGGAGGAGAGCGAGACCTCCCGCTCCGCGCTGATGCCGCCCATCAGCACCGCGACGCGGATCATGGCGCGGCCTCCCCGATTCGCCGGATCTCCCATTCCAGCGCGACGCCGGAGTGGGCGAGCACGCGCGCGCGCACCTCCTCGCCGAGCGCCTCCAGGTCGGCTGCGGTGGCGCCGCCGGTGTTGATCAGGAAGTTGCAGTGCTTCCGGCTCACCTGCGCGCCGCCGCGCGAGAGGCCGCGGCATCCGGCGGCGTCGATCAGTTCCCACGCCTTCGCCCCGGGCGGGTTCTTGAAGGTGGAGCCGCCGGTGCGGGCGCGCACGGGCTGCGTCGCCTCGCGGCGCGTGCGGATCGCGGCCATGCGCGCGGCGATCGCGGCCGGATCGCCGGGCGTGCCGCGCAGCCGCGCGCGGATGACGATCCCGGCGGGCGGCAGCGTCGCGCGGCGATAGGCGAAGGCGAGGTCGGCGCCGGAAAGGCGGACGAGGCCGGACGGCGTCGCCACCTCGGCCCAGTCCAGCACGTCCTTGATCTCGGCGCCGTAGGCGCCGGCGTTCATCGCCACCGCGCCGCCGACGGTGCCGGGGATGCCGCAGAGGAACTCGAGCCCCGAGAGCCCGGCCGCCGCCGCGTGTTCCGCCACCGTCGCATCGAGCGCCCCCGCGCCGGCGAGGATCGCGTCTCCGTCGCGCTCGATCCGCGCGAAGCCGCCGCCGAGCCGGACCACGACGCCGCGCACGCCGCCATCGCGCACGATCAGGTTGGACGCGGCGCCGATCACGGTGACCGGCAGCCCGGGCGGCGCGTCGCGCAGCAGGAGGAGCAGGTCGTCGAGGTCGGCGGGGCGCACCAGCCACTCCGCCGGGCCGCCGACGCGGAACCACGTCGCCGGCCCGAGCGGCGCGTTCCGCTGCAGGCGGCCGCGCAGCGGCGGCAGGGTGGCGTCGGCTTGCGGCATCGGCGTCATGTCGCCGCCCCGCCGCGGCGCGGGCCGCTCGCGGCCTGGAGTTCTGCCAGCCGCGCCGGCAGCGCGTTCGCCCAGTGCGTGATGCTGCCGGCGCCGAGGCACACCACGTAGTCGCCCGGCTTCGCGATGGCGTGGATCATGTCCGGCAGCGCCTCCGGCGAGGGCAGCGGCACCACGCTGCGGTGCCCGCGCGCGCGCAGCCCCTCCACCAGCGCGTCGCGGTCCACGCCCTCGATCGGCGCCTCGCCCGCGGCATAGACGTCGGCGATGATCACCGTGCCGGCGTCGTTCATGCAGGTGCAGAAGTCCTCGAAAAGCGAAGCAAGGCGCGAGTAGCGGTGCGGCTGCACCACCGCGATCACGTCCCGCGCCCCGGCCTGGCGCGCGGCCTTGAGCACGGCGGCGATCTCGACCGGATGGTGGCCGTAGTCGTCGATCACCACGATGCCGCCGGCTTCGCCCGTGCGGGTGAAGCGCCGCTTCACGCCCTTGAAGGCGGCCAGCGCCGAGCGGATCGTCTCCTCGGGGATGTCCATCTCGGCGGCGACCGCGACGGCGGCGAGCGCGTTCTGCAGGTTGTGGCTGCCGAGCATGGGCAGGCGCATCGGCTTCATCGCGCGCGATCTGCCGCCGATCCGGTCGGTCACCACCGGCTCGAATGTGATGCCGAGGCGATCCATCACCACCCGTTCGGCGCGCACGTCGGCCTGCGGCGAGAGGCCGTAGGTGACGATGCGCCGGTCGGACAGGCGGGGGATCATCGCCTGGACGTTCGGATGGTCGAGGCAGAGCACCGCGAACCCGTAGAAGGGGATGTTGGCGACGAACTGCGCGTAGCCCTCGCGCATCGCCTCTTCCGTGCCCCAGTGGTCGAGGTGCTCGGGGTCCATGTTGGTGACGACGGCCACGACCGAGGGCAGGCGGAGGAAGGAGCCGTCGCTCTCGTCCGCCTCCACCACCATCCACTCGCCCGCGCCGAGGCGGGTGTTGCTGCCGAGGGCGTTGATGATGCCGCCGTTGATCACCGTGGGGTCGAGCCGCGCGGCCTCGAGCACCGCCGCGATCAGGCTCGTCGTCGTGGTCTTGCCGTGGGTGCCGCCGACGGCGATGGACCACTTGAGGCGCATGAGTTCGGCGAGCATCTCCGCGCGCCGCACGACCGGGATGAAGCGCTTGCGCGCCTCCAGGACCTCGGGGTTGTCGCGCTTCACCGCCGTCGAGACGACGACGACCTGCGCGTCGCCGAGGTTCGCCGCGTCATGCCCGATCGCGACCGGGATGCCGGCGGCGCGGAGGCGCTGGACATTGGCGGAATCCGCGATGTCGCTGCCCTGCACGGTGTAGCCGAGCGTGTGCAGCAGCTCGGCGATGCCGGACATGCCGATGCCGCCGATGCCGACGAAATGGATCGCGCCGATCGAGAGGGGAAGCGCGCGCATGGTCAGGGGCCTCCGCGTGCGACCGCGGCGCTGAGCACCAGCTCGGCGATGCGCTCCGCCGCTTCGGGCCGGCCGGCGGCGGCTGCCGCGGCGGCGGCGGCGGACAGCGCCGCCGGGTCCGACAGCAGGCCGGCGATGCGGGCCGCGAGCGTTCCGGCGTCCAGTCCCTGCTGCGGCAGCACCACCGCGCCCGGCAGCGCCGCCGCGTTGGCCGCCTGGTGGTCATCCACCGCGAAGGGGAAGGGGATCAGCAGGGCGGGCCGGCCGATGCAGGCGAGTTCCGCCACCGTGGAGGCGCCGGAGCGCGCGATGACGAGATGCGCCGCCGCCATGCGCGCGGCGACATCGCCGAAGAACGGCGCGAGTTCCGCCGGCACGCCCGCCGCGCGCAGCGCCGCGGCGAGGCGATGCTCGTCCTCGGCGCGGCACTGCATCGCAAGGCGGAGGCGCGCCCGCAGCGCCGCGGGCAGCAGCGGCAGCGCCTCCGGCAGCAGTTCGGCGAACACGCGGGCGCCGAGGGATCCGCCGAGAACGAGCACGCGTATCTCCGCCTCCGGCGGCGCGTAGGGCGCCCGCGCGAGATCGGCGATCGCCCGGCGCACCGGATTGCCGACCACCATCGCCTCGACCCCCGAAGGCACGCCGCGCGTGCCCGGGAAGGAGAGCAGCAGCCGCGCCCCCGCGCGGCACAGCAGACGGTTGGCGCGGCCCATCACGGCGTTCTGCTCGTGGGCGAACAGCGCGGGGCGCGCGCCACCCGTGAGCAGCCGGGCGGCGAGCACCGGCGGCACCGACGGGTAGCCGCCGAAGCCGATCACCGCCGCGGGCCGTTCCGCCGCCAGCAGCGCCCTGGCGCGGAGCACGCCGCGCAGCAGCCCGGCCGCGCCCTTCGCCGCGCCGAGCAGACCGACGCGCGCCA
>JANWXJ010000117.1 GCA_025055335.1 Acetobacteraceae bacterium | reverse complement strand
TCGGTCTTCAGCACCTGCAGGGTCGTGTGGTTCCAGGAATGCTCGTAGAGCGGCACCTCCGCCGCGTCGGAGGGTTCGCGATGCACCTCCGTCCCGCCATGCGCGCGGACGAGATCGGTCAGGATCTCGAGGAACGGCGGCGCCACCATCAGCATCGCCACCGAATGCCCGGCGGGCACCTTGGCGCCCCAGGCCTTGAAGTGCTGCTGCGGGATCGGCGAAGGCACGACGCAGGCGAGCTTCTTCGACACGCCATCCATGCGCGTGAAGGAATCGGCGAACTTCGCGGCGCCCATCAGCGTGGGGAAGGCGACCACCACGTCCACCCAGTCCCATGCGGGTGCAAGCGGCATCTCGATCTCGGTGATGACGCCGTTGGTGCCGTAGGCGTGGTTGGCCTGGTTGATCTCCGCCCCGCGGAGTTCGAGAAGCCGCGGCTCGGCCTCCATCGTCAGCAGTTGCAGGCCGAGGATGTTGCCCGGCTCCCGCAGGATGCCGAAGGTCGCGCTGCCGATGCCCGAGGAGCCGCCCGCGATGAAGCCGCCGAGCGTGGCCGTGCGCTTCGTCGAGGGGTGGAAGCGCAGCTCCATCCCCACCTCGCGCTTCGTGTGCGCGTCGAGGTCGATGATCTTGATCCCGGCCTCGGCGCGGACGACGCCCGGCTTCGTCCACACCACCCTGTCGAGAGCGGAGAGGTCCATCACCACCCCGCCCTTGAGGGGCATGGCCTGGCCGTAGTTGCCGGTGCCGGCGCCGCGCGGCGTGACGGGCACATCATGCGCGTAGGCCGCGGCGAGGATTGCGCGCACCTCCTCCTTGCTGCGCGGCGTCACGACCGCCTCTCCGGTCACGCGGTTGAGCTGCCGCTTCAGGACCGGCGAATACCAGAAGAAATCGCGCGACTTCTGGCGCACCAGCGCGGGGTCGGTCGTCCAGTCCAGCCCCGGCAGGGCGTCCATCAGGGCCGTCACGCTCATGCGGCGTTCTCCATCGTGAAGCTTGTCATCTTGCCCGGATTCAAAAGCCCGAGCGGGTCGACGAACCTCTTGAAGCCGAGCTGGTCGCCTTCGACCCGCCGGTAGGAGGATCCCTCCTCGATGCTCACGGTATGCGGGTTGGCGATCGAGATGCCGAGCGCCTCGATCTCCTCCATGATGCGCCGCAGCCGCGCCTCGTCCGTCCAGCGGATCACCGGCAGGGCGGACATCGTGATGCGTCCGCCGAAGCGCACGCATTCGGTGTGCATCCAGACCTCGTCCGGGAAGCGCGTGCGCATCGCCTCGACGGCGGCGAGCGTATCCTCGAACGGGAAACGGCACTGCAGGTAGGTCACGCCCTTGTCGCGCTTCAGCACCTGCAGCGTCGTGTGGTTCCAGCAGTACTCGTAGAAGGGTGTCGCGTCCTTGTCGCGCTCGGCGGCAACGGTGTCCTGCTCCGCCACGATGCGTCCGCCATGCTCGCGCGCAAGGTCCCGCAGCGCGATCATCGCCGAGGGCGCGACCATGGCGAGCACGAGGGAATGGCCGGCGGGCACCGCATCGGCGATGCCCCTGAAGAAGGGCGGAAGCATGGCGTCGAAGGTGCCGCACATCTTCTTCGGGATGCCGTCGCTGAAGGCCAGCGCCAGGGCGAAGCGGGCGGCGGAGGGGTAGTCGGCGAAGGACAAGCCGACGTCACGCCATTCCTGCGCGGGCGTCAGCGGCAGCCGGATGAGCGTGAGGATGCCGGTGGTGCCGTAGGTGCGGTTGACGGGGTTCGCGGCGTCGCCGGCGAGATCGAGGATCTGCGGCGGATCCTGCATCGTGGCCACCCGCACCGAATGCAGGTTGCCCCGTTCCTTCATCGTGCCGTGCGTGATGCCCCCCACGCCGGCGCCGCCGCCGGCGATGAAGCCGCCGACCGTCGCCGTCCGCTTGGTGGAGGGCCACAGGCGGATCTCCCACCCGTGCTCCCGCGCCCAGAGATCCACGTCTATCAGCTTCGCGCCGGGCTCGATCTCGGCGACGCCGCCCGAGATGGACAGGCACCTGTCCATGCCCGCCATGTCCAGCAGCAGGCCGCCATCGAGCGGCACGCACTGCCCGTAGTTGCCGGTGGCGCCGCCGCGGGCGGTGACGGGCACGCGCGACTCGCGGCAGGCGGCCAGCGTCGTCAGCACCTCCGCTTCCGTCCTGGGCCGGGCGATGAGGTCGGCCGCCTTGCCGTCGAGCTGCCGCTTCAGCACCGGGGAATACCAGTAGAAGTCGCGCGAGCGCTGCCGAAGCAGCGCACGCTCGTCGCTCGTCTCGATGCCGGCCGCGGCGAGGCGGGCCTTCAGCGCGGCGATGTCACGCATGGGCATCGGGCTCGTTGGCGAGCCAGGCATCCACGTCGAACGCCGCGACCTGCTGCCAAAGCTCCGCCATGCGCTGCGCGGCGAAGGCGAGGATCTCCTCGCCGAGCTCCGCGCTGGCGGAGGCCGCGTCTCCGACCGCGCCCGCAGGGTTCAGGTCCTGCGCCTGCCAGGCAAGCGGCGCGCCGCCGTCCGGCGCCACGCGGGGGGCGATGTTCGAGGCGCCCTGCCAGCGGCTGACGAAGTCGCGCGCGGCCGACATGTCCACGTTCTGCGGCGCGAGGCGGAGCAGCAGCGACGTCTCGTCGCGCCCGGCATGGATGCCGAAGCGGCTTTCCACCGGATCCCGCAGGCTCTCCGGCTTGCCCATCCGCGCCCACATGGCGTTGACGCAGAAGATGTTGCTCTCGATGCGGATACGCCGCGCGGCAACATCCAGCGCCGCGACATTCCCGCCATGGCTGTTGACGATCACCAGCCGCTTCACGCCCGCGCGCGCGACCGAGGCGCCGATGTCGCAGACGAGGCCGATCAGCGTCTCGGCCCTTGTCGTCAGCGTGCCCGGGAAGCGGGTGTGCTCGACCGCCAGCGCCACCGACTGCATGGGCAGCACCAGCACCGGCACATCGGGCGGGATCACCTCCAGCGTCCGTTCCACGACCCCGCGGTTGATCGTGCAATCCACCGACACGGGCAGGTGCGGCCCGTGCTGCTCGGTGCTCGCGACCGGCAGCACCGCGACGGTGTTTGCGGGCAGCGTCCGGAACTCCGGCCAGCGGAGGTCGGACCAGTAGCGCGTGCGGATCATGCCGCGGCCGGCCCGGCGCGCAGCGCCTCGGCGGGGGGCAGGAAGCGCGGGTCGTACACCTCCGAGGCCTGCATCTCGCGCGCGATGCCGAAGGCGGCGCGCGTCAGGTCGATCGCACGCTGCATCCGCGCCATGTCCACCCGGCCGAAGCCGTTGGCGAGGACGTGCGGCGTGAAGGTCAGTTCCGACAGGGAGAGCTGCAGGCGCTGGATCTCGATCGCCTCGTTCGTCAGCGGCTCGCGGCGGCGAAGTGCCGCGATGACGGCCGGCGTGTCCCGCCGCGCGTCGTTGTGCGCGCGGACGATGGCGCGGATCAGCCCGGTCACCACCTGCGGGTGGCGGTTCGCCCAGGCGCGGGAGGTGAGGAGGCTGGTGGAGTAGAGGTCCACGCCATGCTCGCCGTAGCGCAGCGCGACGATCTCCTCCCGCCGCGCGCCGAGCGCCTCGAGCGACAGGATGCCGGAGGTGATGAAGCCCGCGATCGCGTTGGCGCGACGCTGCATCAGCATCGTCTCGCGCAGCTGCGGCGTGACCGTGAGCCAGGTCACCGAGTTCGGATCGAGCCCGGTTGCGCGCGCGAAGGCCGGCCACATCTGCCGTCCCGCGTCGGTCTCCGGCGCGGCGATCGTCTTGCCCACGAGGTCGGCGGGGCGGCGGATGTTCTCGCGCAGGAGCGTCATGATCGCGAGCGCCGTGCCGTCATGCACGACGAAGGGGGAGAAGATGTCGGCCTCCGGCCGCTCCAGCTTGATCCGGATGGTCGGGTTGATGTCGGCGATGCCGACGTCGTAGCTGCCGCCGAGGATCTTCACCGGCACATCCCCCGAGCCGAAGCCGCGGTCGAGCGCCACGATGTTCAGGCCCTCCTCGCGGAAATAGCCGCGCTCCATCGCCCAGATGTAGGGCGCCTGCGGCCCCTGCAGCGCCCAGTCCAGGCTGAAACGCACGTCCACCAGCGCCTGCGCATGCACCGCCGGGGCGGCGAGGGGGGAGGCGGCAGCGAGGCCCGCTCCCAGAAGCTTGAAGGTATCTCGGCGGCGCATCGGGGCTCCTTCGGCGTGCAGGTCGGGCGGCGCACTCAAAGCCCGGCCGAGGCCCACTGTCCAGCGCCTTCCGCAGAGGCTGCGCGGGGAGGGAGCAGACCGCTGCCTACGCCCTGTGCAGCGTGCCTTCGCCGGCGACCCGCCGCCCCTGTCCGGCGGGACGCGCCGCTTCCGCCGCCGCCGCCGCTCTGGTTGGATCGTGCGACAGAGGAGGCCCGCCATGCTCGCCACCCAGACCCCGCTGCTCGAACACTTCTGGTACCCCGTCATCCCGGTGGAGCAGGTGAAGGATGGTCCGAAGCCCTTTCGCCTGCTCGGCCGAGATCTTGTCGTGTGGCTGGACGGCGAGGGCCGCCCGGGCGTGCTCGAGGACCGGTGCTGCCACCGCACGGCGAAGCTCTCCAAGGGCTTCTACGCCAACGGCGTCCTTGCCTGCGGCTATCACGGCTGGGAGTTCGACACCTCGGGCACCGTGGTGCGGGTGCCGCAGCGGCCGGTGGACAAGCAGGGCCGCACCAACATGCGCGTCGGCGCCTTCCCGGCGGAGATCCGCTACGGCTACATCTGGGCCTGCCTCGGCGAGCCGCTGCACGACATCCCCGACTTCGAGGAGGAACGCGAAGGCTTCCGCCGCATCCCCGAGTTCTACGAGGTGTGGAACTGCGCGGGGCTGCGGGTGATGGAGAACAGCTTCGACAACGCGCATTTCAGCTTCGTCCACCGCGCCAGTTTCGGCGACGCCGGCCACCCGGAACCGGCGAAGCTCGAGGTGACCGAGTACGAGGACGGCTTCCTGTTCCGCTCCGAGGTGCCGGTGATCAACCCGCCGGCGCAGAAGGAACTGCTGCGGATGGACAGCGACCGCACGGTGCGCCACATGCACGCGCGCTGGTGGCTGCCGTTTGCGCGCAAGCTGCGGATCACCTACCCGAACGGGCTGATCCACTCGATCGTGACGATCGCGACGCCGATCGACGACCGTTCCTCGATGATCTGCCAGTGGGTCTACCGCAACGACACGGAAGCCGACGCGCCGGCCGAGAAGGTGATCGCCTTCGACCGGCAGGTGACGAACGAGGACAAGGAGATCCTCGAAAGCACCGAATGGGACGTGCCGCTCGACCAGACGGGGCGGGAGATGAACATGCCCTCCGACCGGCCGGGGGTGACGATGCGGAAGCAACTGCTGGCCGCGATCGCCCGCTTCGAGGCGGCGCGCGGCAAGGCCGCCGCGGCCGAATAGGCTACTCGGCGGCGAGCGGTGCGGCAGGGTCGAGCAGCACGCGCGTCGCGCCGTCGGCGATCCCGCGGTCCGTCACGCGCGGCCCCGGGTTGCAGGCGAGCGAGGCGCCCGTCAGGCCGCGGAACACGCGATGGGGCGGCAGCCAGTCCATCACCTCGCCCGCGGCGGCGCGCACGCGTGCGAGTGCGGCGGCGGTGTCGGCGAGCGGCGCGTCGGACAGCAGCCCGGCGATCGGCAGCGGCAGCAGCGCGGTGACGGTGCCGCCCCGCGCCACCGCCATCCCGCCATCGGCGCCGATCACGGCGTTCGCCGCCGCCGCCATGTCCGCCGGATCGCGCCCGAAGACCAGCAGGTTGTGGCTGTCATGCGCAAGCGAGGTGGCGATCGCGCCGCGAATCTCCCCCCAGCCTTCGACAAGCCCGATCGCGGGCGTCGGATCGGCCCTGCCGTGCCGGTGGATCACGGCCAGCAGCGACAGCCCGGCCGGCAGCGACGCGACCCCGCTGCGCACGACGACGCGCGCCGAGCCGAGCGAGGTGAAGCGGGTGCCGAGCACCACCGGCAGCAGCGCCTCGCCCTCCGGAACACCCTTGACGCGCGGCAGGAAGGCCTCGGGCGGCAGCGGTGCGAGCTTCATCGTCCCGCGCAACCCGTCGGTGCCGCGCGGCAGCGGCACCCGCATCGCCCCGTTCCACGCGACGACGCGGCCGGAGGCGATGCAGCCTTCGACCGCCATGCCCGGCAGGTCCGACAGCACCGCGACATCGGCGATCCGCCCGGGCGCGAGGATGCCGATGTCGCTGCGGCCGAGGCGAAGCGCGGCATGCAGCGTGGCGCAGCGGATCGCCGCCACGGGAGGCATGCCGCGGGCGACGAGGCGCGCGAGTGTGTCGCGCATCCCGCCCTTCGCCAGCAACTCGTCCGGCAGCACGTCGTCGGTGCAGATCACGAGCGTCGGCGGCAGGGCGGGCAGGGTGGAGAGAGCCGCCATCGCCCCGGGCAGCACGCTGTCGTGGCTGCCGCGCAACTCCACCGTCAGGCCGGCGCGGAGCTTCTCGAGCAGATCCTCGCCCGAGACGATCTCGTGGTCCGACGTGATGCCGGCGGCGCAGAACGCCTGCAGCGCCGACCCCGACAGCCCGCGCGCATGGCCGTTGATCCGCTTGCCGGAGGCTGCGGCGGCGTCGAGGATCGCCGCCATGCGCGGCTCTCCTGCGATGACGCTCGCCATGTCCATGACTTCGGCGAGGCCGGTCATCTCCGGCCAGGCCAGCAACTCCGCGATCTCCGGTGCGTCGAACTGCGCCCCCGCCACCTCGAGCCCCGGCGCCGAGGGGACGCAGGACGGCGCCATCAGCAGCACGCGCAGCGGCAGCCCGCGCGAGGCCTCCCGCGCCCATTCCACGCCGGCGATGCCGCAGACATTCGCGAGTTCGTGCGGATCCCACAGGATCGTCGTGGTGCCGGCGGGCAGCACGGCCGCGGCGTATTCCGCGGGCGGCACGAGGCTGCTCTCGACATGCATGTGGCTGTCGATGAAGCCGGGCGCGAGGAATCGGCCGGGAAGCTCCAGCACCTCCGCCGCGTCGCGCCGCGCGCCGCGCGCATGCACGCTCGCGATGCGGTCGCCGACGATGCCGACATCGGCGGGGCGCAGCTCTCCGGTCGCGACATCCACGAGCGTCGCGCCGGCGAGCAGAAGGTCGAAGGGCGCGTCCCCTCGCGCCGCGGCGAGGAGACGGGCCTTCACTGGGCGCGCCGCGCGGAGAAGGCGAGCGTCATCTCGTCCGTCCGCGCCTCGTAGGCGATGCCGCGCCGCATCGCCCAGGTGTTCACCTGGAAGTAGAGCGGGATCAGCGCCGTCTCGTCGCGCAGCGCCCGGCGCGTGGCCTCCTGCGTCAGGCGGCGGCGCTCCTCGTCGTCCATCGTCGTGCGCGCGCGCTGGATCAGGGCGTCTATCTCGCGGTTGCTGAAGCGCCCGCGGTTGGCGGTGCCGAGGCCGAGATCCGGATCCCAGCTGTGGATCTGCGTCTCCAGCATGCCCAGCACCTCGGGGTTCGGCGAGAACCCCGCGAGGTTCACCGAATAGAGCAGCCGCGCCGCCTCGGAGAGCCACACCGCGCGCGTCTTGGTCTCCACCCGGACGTTGAGGCCGATGCGCGTCCACATCTGCGCGATGGCCTGCACCACCTGCTCGTCGTTCACGTAGCGGTCGTTCGGGCCGTTGATCTGCACGCTGAAGCCCTGCGGGTAGCCCGCCTGGGCGAGCAGGCGGCGCGCCCCCTCGGGGTCGTAGGGCGGCGGCGTCAGGTCCGGCGAGGTGCCGAAATAGCCGGGCGGGCCGAGATCCCCGGCCGGCAGCCCCTGGCCCTGCAGCACCCGCGTCACCAGCGCCTCGCGGTTGATGGCGATGGAGAGCGCGCGGCGCACGTCGCGGTTGCGCAGCGGGTTGGCGATCGGCCCCCCGTCTCGGGCGCGGACGAAGGGGCTGTTCTCGCGGTCGGAATCGAGCGTCAGGAAGATCAGCCGGTTGGAGGGGCTTTCCGCCACCGCGAAGCGCGGATCGGTGCGGAAGCGCTCCATCTGCTCCGGCGGGACGATCTCGATCAGGTCCACATCGCCCGCGCGCAGCGCGGCGACGCGCGCGCCGGCGTTCTCGATCGGCCGGAACTCGACGCGTGCGAAATCCGGCGCCCGCCCGGCGAAGTTCGGATTGCGCTCCATCACATAGGGCTGGCCCGGCTGCCACGCGACGAAGCGGTAGGGCCCGCTGCCGAGCATGGCGCGGCCGGAGTTGTAGTCGGATGTGGTCGCCTCGCGGTTGCGCTCCGGCACGATCATCACGAGTGCGAGGAAGTTCAGCAGAAGAGGCGTCGGCTGGTGGGTGACGATCCGGATCGTGCGGGCGTCCACCGACTCGACCCGCGCGACCGGGCGCGTGGCGTAGCGGAAGGAGGAGGGGGAGTTCGGCACGTCACCTGCGCGGGAGATGGTGAAGGCGATGTCGGCCGCCGTCACCGGCGTGCCGTCGCTGAAGCGCGCATTGGGGTCGAGCGTCAGTTCCCAGGTGGTGTCGTTGACGATGCGCCACGCGGAGGCGATGGCCGGCCGCAGCACCTGCTGGTGGTCCTGCTCCACCAGCGGCTGGAAGATGTGGCGCGCGAAGGCGATGTTGGTGATCAGGCTGGCGAAATGCGGATCGAGGCTGGTCGGCCCGGCCTCCACGCCGATCCGGAGCGTCTCCTGCGCCGCAGGCGCGGCGGCGAGCCCGAGGCTCAGGGCACAGGCGAGCAGGGCGGCCTTCAGGCGCATCGTGCGTCTCCCACGGATCGTCAGCCGCCTCGGATCGTGCCATGCTGCGCCGCGATGGTGAAGCCCGGAGACCTCGCCCCCCTCGCCGACGCCATGACCGCCTGGCGACGCGACCTGCACGCGCACCCCGAACTCGGCTTCGAGGAGAGGCGCACCGCCGCCTTCGTCGCCGCCACGCTGCGCGAGGCGGGGATCGAGGTGACAGAGGGCATCGGGCGCACCGGCGTCGTCGGCAGCCTGACCGGCACGGCGCGCCCGTCCGACCGCGCTATCGGGCTGCGCGCCGACATGGACGCGCTGGCGATGGCCGAGGCGACCGGCCTGCCCTGGGCCAGCACCCATCCGGGGCGCATGCACGCCTGCGGGCATGACGGGCATACGGCCATGCTGCTCGGCGCCGCCCTGTGGCTCGCCCGCCATCGCGACCGCTTCGCCGGAACGCTGCGCTTCATCTTCCAGCCGGCCGAGGAGAGCCGCGGCGGGGCGGACGCGATGCTGTCCGACGGGCTGTTCGCGCGCTTCCCCGTGGATGCGGTGTATGGCCTGCACAACCTGCCCGGCCTGCCGCTCGGCACCATCGCCGTGCCGCGAGACAAGGTGCTCGCCTCCTCCGACACCTGGGGTGTGGTGTTCCGCGGGCGCGGCACGCATGGCGCCAAGCCGCATCTCGGCACGGATGCGGTTCTGGCGGCGGCGGCCTTCATCCAGGCGATCCAGGCGATCGTATCGCGCGAGACGGATCCGCTCGAACCGGCGGTGGTGTCGGTCGGCGCCCTCGCGGCGGGGGATCCGGCCGCGCCGAACGTCATCCCGGCCGAGGTCCGCCTGATCGGCACCGCCCGCGCCTTCTCGGCCGCGGTGCGGGACAGGCTGGAGGCGCGGCTCGCCGCCATCGCCGATGGCATCGCGGCCACGCACGACGTGGCGGCGGAACCCTCCTACACCCGCCGCCTGTCGCCCACGCGCAACCACCCCGACCACGCCGCGCGCATGGTGGCCGCCGCCGCCACGACGCTCGGCGCCGAGCAAGCCCGCGACGACCACCCGCCGATCACGGCCGGCGAGGATTTTTCGTCGTTTCTCGGTGTGGTTCCGGGGGCTTACGCCTGGCTCGGCACCGGCGATCCGGGGCATTCCGAGGGCGTCCACCACAACCCGCGCTTCGACTTCAACGACGCGGCGCTGGTGCCCGGCGCGGCGTTCTGGTGCGGGCTGGCCTTGCAGGAGCTCGCCCCCTGAGCCGCCCCTGCATCCTCGACACCGACCCCGGCACCGACGACGCGCTGGCGATTTGGCTCGCCCTCGCCTCGCCGGAGCTGGACCTGCGGCTGGTCACGGTCGCCGGCGGCAATGCCGGGCTCGAGCGGACGCTGCCGAACGCGCGGGCGATCGTCGGCCTCTCCGGGCGCGACGTGCCGGTGGTGGCCGGGGCCGACCGCGCGCTGCTCGGCGCCTTCACCGCCGAACCCCGCGTGCATGGCGCGGATGGCCTGGGTGGCGTGGTGCTGCCGGAAGGTCCGCCGGCCGCCCCCGGCATCGCGGCCGATGCCATCCGCGCGGTGCTGCGCGGGGCCGCGCCCGGCTCGGTCACGCTGATCGGCATCGGGCCCGCCACCAACCTGGCGCTGGCGCTCGCCACCGAGCCGGCGCTGGCCGGGCGCGTTGCCGAGGTGGTGCTGATGTCGGGCGCGGTCAGCGAGGGCAACATCACCCCCGCCGCCGAGTTCAACGCCTGGTCGGACCCGGAGGCGCTCGCCATCCTGGTGGGCTGCGGGCGGCCGCTGACGCTGGTGACGCTCGACCTCACGGCCCAGGCGCTGGTGACGCCCGCGCGAATCGCGGCGCTGCGCGCGGCGGGCGGCGGGCGTTGCCTGGCGGCGGCGGCGGAGATCCTGGCCGCCATTCCGCCCTCCCGCCGCTTCGGCAACCGCGGCGTGCCGCTGCACGATCCTTGCGCGGTGGCGTGGCTGCTCGCGCCCGGCCTGTTCACGGCGCGGCAGGTGGCGGTGGAGGTGGAATGCGGCACCGGGCCGGGGCGCGGCCGGACGCATGTGGACCGCTGGGGGCGGAGCGGGCGCCCCGCCTCCGTCACCCTTCCGGAGTCGCTCGATGCCGAGGGGTTCTTCGCGCTGCTCGCGCGGCGGCTAGCGGTGCTGCCTTAGCGCCGAAGCCCTAGGGCGTGCTGCGCGGCGGAGGCGATCCCGGTCCGCAGAAGGCTTGGTGCAGCGCGCCGATCACCTGTTCGGTCAGAGGACTGGCGAGCGAGTAGTGGACCGACTGGCCGAAGCGCTCGGTGCGCACAAGGCCTTCAGCCCGCAGCCGCATCAGGTGCTGGGAGACGAGGGCTTCCCGCGCGCCGATCCGCGCGGCGAGGACGCCGACGGCCATCGGGCCTTCCGAGAGGGTGCAGAGGATGCGCAGCCGCCAGGGATTCGCCAGCGCCTTGAGGAACTCTGCGGCGCGTTCGGCCGCGGCGTCGAACTCGATGTGAGTCTGCTGGTTCATGGCCGCTCCTATCATCCCGGCCCTAATGATATGCAACAAGAATATGCAGATCGGGAATGCGCCGGGATCAGGCGGCCTCGTCCTTCACCGAAGCCTGTCGCTCGGCAAGCCACGCTTCCAGCAACGGCACCGTGCTCTCGACCGCGGCCAACGCCGCGGCCAGGGGTTGGCCTGTGGGCCCCCCGTGGTCGAGTGCCGCGGCAAGGCGCTCGGCCGCGGCAGCCAAGCGGTCGGCCCCCATGGTCCGTCCGCCCGAGGCGAGACGATGGGCCGTCTGGGCCAGGCTCGCGGGCAGGACCCCTTCCGACGTCGCAAGCGTAAGCAGTTGCCGCGCCAGTCGCAGTTCCGCCAGGAAGCCCGCCACCACCGCTGGCGCGATGGACCCGGCTTCCTTCGCCAGCCGTTCCAGGGCGCTCGGCATCAGCGACGGCTCCGCCGGCATTGCCTCGGCGGAAGGGGCGATTGTTGCCAGCAGCGCGAGCAGCGCGCCCTTCTCGATCGGCTTGGACAGATGGCCATCCATGCCCGCGGCCCGACAGGCCTCGATCTGCTCCGGCAGCGCGGAGGCGGTCAGCGCGACGACCGGAACGCTGCCTTGCGGTGGCGGCAGGGCGCGGATCCGGCGCGTGGCCTCGAGCCCGTCCATCGTGGGCATCTGAAGGTCCATCAGCACGACGTCGTAGTGGCCCGCCTCGACCGCGGCGACCGCCTCGGCCCCGTCGGCGGCAAGCTCCACCTCATGGCCCGCGGCGGCAAGCATGGCGCGCGCGACGAGCCGGTTCGCCGCCACGTCATCCACCACCAGCACGCGGAGGCGGCGCTGGGGCGCAGGCTGCTCCGCCGCGGCGGCTTCCGCTTCGGGGGGCGATTCGACAGGCAAGGGCAGTTCGACCCAGAACTGGGCGCCCCGCCCCGGTTCGCTCTCGCAGCCGATGCGCCCTCCCATCGCCTCGACCAGCCGAGCGGAGATGGCGAGACCGAGTCCCGTGCCCGGTTCGAGCGACGGGGCGATCTGCTGGAAGTCCTGGAACAGGCGCCCCTGCTGCTCCTTCGCGATGCCGGGGCCGGTATCCTCGACCTCGAGGCGCACCAGCCGGCGCCCCTCCGGATCCGTCTCGGCAAGGCTCATGCCCCGCAGAGCCACCACGCCGCCCGGCGGCGTGAACTTGACCGCATTGGCCAGGAGGTTGAGCACGAGCTGCCGGACGCGCGTCGGGTCGGCGCGGACATGCGCGGGGAGGTCTTCGGACAGGGACACGCGCAGCGCGATGCCCTTGCGCTCGGCTTCGGGCCGCAGCAGTTCGGCGCAGGAGTCGAGGAGCTGGGGCAGCGCCACCGTCCGGACAGCCAGTTCGAGCCGCCCCGCCTCTATCTTCGAGAGGTCGAGCAGCCCGTTCACCAGCTCGAGCAGGTGCCGCCCCGCGCCGAGCAGGGTCTGAACCTGCGCCCGCTGCGCCTCCGACAGGCTGCCGTCGGCCGCGAGAAGCTGCGCGAAGCCCAGGATGGAATTGAGCGGCGTCCGCAGCTCGTGGCTCATGCGCGACAGGAACGCCGATTTCGCCTCCGCCGCCGCTTTCGCCTGGTCCCGCGCCTCGGCGAGTTCCTCCATCGCCCGCTTCATCGCGGTGATGTCGGTGCGAATGCCGACGGTGCCGCCGTCCGGGGTCCGTCGTTCGGTGATCAGCACCCAGCGCCCGTCGGGGAGAAGCCGCTCGATCGGCGGGTTGTCGCCCCTGTGCCAGGCCGTCATCTCGCGCACGAAGGCCTCGATGTCCGGGCCGGCCTGCGGATACTGCCCGCGCTTCGCGCCTTCCCGCAAGATGTCCTCGAAGCGCGCGCCGGGCACGATGAAAGGGGCGCTGATCCTGTAGAAATCCTTGTATCGCGTGTTGCACGCGACCAACCGGTCCTCGGCGTCGAACATCACGAAGCCGTCGGACATGCTCTCGATCGCGCTCTCGAGCGTGGCGCGCCACCGCTGGCGCTCGGCCTCCGCCGCCTCGCGCGAGCGCAGCCAGAGGAGCAGCGCGGCCGACAGCGCTGCGATCAGGACCGTCAGCGCACCGGCCCCCCAGAGAAGACGTTCCCGATCCGTCCGCCACGCCGCGAGCACCGCATCCGTCCGTAGCGAGGCGCTGATGAACAGCGCCGGATAGATCGTGGACCGTACGAGCCGGAGAACCTCCACGCCGTCCGTTGCGCTGCGGGCGAGCACGACGCGGTCGCCGTCGGCGGCAAGCAGTTCCGAGGCCGGCGGCGAGATCCGCTGGCCCATCCGGAACTCGTCGTGCGGCAGGCTGGCGAGCAGCGTGCCGTCGGCGCGCTCGAGCGTGATGCGCTGGCCCTCGGTCTCGCCGCCGACGCCGAGCACCACCCCGAGGGCGCTCACCTGCACTTCCGCAACGGCCAGCACCGGGCCGAGCCGCGCGAGGCGGATCTGCCGGCCGAGATACACCGACCATTCCTGCGTCACCGGGTTGCGCACCGGGCCGGCGAGCAGCACGCCGCCGCCCGGCGTCGCCTCGGCGAAGGCGCCGCGCCAGTCGAGCGGAAGGGTTCGCCGCCGCGAAACCGTCAGCGCCGAGGAGACGGGCAGCCCGTCAGGGCCGATCAGCAGCAGGTCACGGAAGAAGAAGTTCTGGTTGTTGAGCTCCCGCAGCACCTGCGCGATGCCCGCGTGGTTCGTCTGCTCCGGCGTCAGGTAGGTGTTGAGCAGCATGGGCAGGCCGGCGAGCAGCGCGTCGGTCTGCACGAGGTTGCGGTTGATCGAGACCTCGACCGCCCGGCCGACGCGGTCGAGCGTGGCCGAGGCCGCCTCGAGCGCGCCCTCGCGGGAACGCTCGATCACGCTCAGCACCGCGACCCAGATCGCAGCGATCAGCAGGAGCGCCGCGCCGACGACGATCGGGCGGAAGAGACGCGCGCACTGCATCGCTCTTCCGCGTCAGTTGACCGGCGCGCGGATGCCGAGCGCCGGCGCCAGGGTCGTGTTCCACACCTCCGCGCAGGTGGGGCCGCAGCGGTCGATCCAGCGCGGCAGCACCGCACCGGTGAACAGGGCAAGGCGGCGCGCCTCGTCGGCCGGGCTCGCCGGCACCACGGTCAGGTGGCCGCGGCGGCCCGTCGTGCAGGCCGGCAGCCCCGCCGCGCAGGCGAGACCGAGCCCGGTCTCCCGCTCCGCCGCGTCCCATATCTCCCGCTCGAGACTGGCGATGCCCTCCGCCAGGATGGTCCTGATGTCCTCCGGCAACGCGTCCCAGGCGGCCTCGTTGGCGGCGAAGATCGACACGCCCCAGTTGATCGCCAGGGCATGCACATGCGTCGTCACCTCGTGCAGCCCGATGGCGTTGCCGGACAGGGTGCCGGTGATCGCGCACTCGAACACGCCGGCGCGCATCGCGCTGACGATCTCGCTGAACGGGGTCACGACGGCCGTGCCGCCGACCGCCGCGATCAGATCGGCCTGTCCGACGGAAGAGGTCCGGACCCGCCGCCCCCGAAGATCTCCTAGCGAGGAGAACGGCCGGTTGCACCACACGACCTGGGCCGGATAGGTGTAGATGGCAAGCAGGCGGACGCCGTAGCGCTCCCGCAGCGCCGACTCGACGAACGGACGGAACAGGGCGGTGGTCCGCCGCAGGTCGGCGATCGTCGGGTTCAGGATCGGCAGGTCCATCGCGTTGAACTCCGGCTCCTCTGTCGAGATGACGGCGAGGAGCGCGGTGCCGAAGGGAACGACGCCGAGCCGGATCAGCGGAAGCATCTCCTGGCTGCGGATGCCGGCCCGGTCGGAGGCGACGATCTCCGCCTGCACCCGGCCCCCGGTCAGCCTCGGGACCACATCGCGCCAGAACGGTTCCTCATAGTTCGTGAACTGGCTGACGCCCGCCAGCCCGCCGACGATCTTGAGGCGGAGCGGCTCCGGCGACTGGGCGGCGACGGCGCTGGACAGGAAAAACAAGGCGGCGATCGCCGCGCCCGGAAGGCCGAGCGCCTGCAGCATTCCCGCAGCGAACCCGAAACCCATCTTTCTCCCCTCTCCAACGTAGCAACGATAAGGCAGGCCAACGCATATTTCCAGCGGCTTGACACATATTTCCAGCGGCTTGACAGGAGTTCCCTCGAACCATGACGCGGCCCGACATCATCGCCCACCGGGGCGGCGCCCTGCTGTGGCCCGAGAACAGCCTGACCGCCTTCCGGGGCGCCTTGGCGCTGCCGGTGGACGAGGTGGAGTGCGACATCCACCCCTCCTCGGACGGCGTTCCGATGGTGATCCACGACGCGACGCTCGACCGGACCACCCGCGCCAGCGGCCCGGTCGCACGCCGCAGCGCGGCGGAACTGGCCGCCACCCCGCTGCGCGACGCGCCCGGGGAGGGTGTCCCGAGGCTCGCCGATCTGGCGGCGCTCCTCGCCGCGACGTCCCACCGGCTGCGCGTGGAAGTGAAGGCGGATGCCGATGGTCGGCCCTATCCCGGGCTGCTCGAGGCGGCGCTCGGCGTGCTGGACGCGGCGGGGCTGCGCGCGCGCAGCGTCGTGATCGCGTTCGACGGGCCGACGGCCGCGCGGGCGGCGGCCTCGGGCGGACTCGCCGGGACCGTCTGGCTCCTGTCGCGGCGCGTGCTGTCGCGGCTCGGCCCCGCGGGGGTGGTGGCGGAGGCCCTTGCCCTCGGCGTGCCGGAAGTGGACTGCGCCTTGCGCGACGCGACGCCGGCCCTCCTCGCGACCGTGCGGCAGGCCGGCCTCCGTTTCGGCGTCTGGGGCGCGGACCGCCCGGCGGAGATCGCACGGGCGCTCGCCCTCGGCGTGGACGCCTTGGCCACGGATGACCCCCTGTCGGCGCTCCGGCTCCGCGACCGCTGACACCACGAGGGGGCTCCGCCTGTCCGCCGCGGCAAGGCAGGGGGGGAGACGGGCAGGCGTGGGCACGACAAGAGGCTGGGGTCCGGCAGGACAAGATCGGGCCTGCGTCCGCCGGGTGGGCGAGGAGCAGGGATCAGGGGGCGCCGAACACCCCGGCGCAGGCGGCCGGCAGCCGCTGCGGCGGACCCGGCGGCGGCCGGGGCGGACGTTCGGCCTCCGGGGTCAGCCACCAGTCGAGGCTTGCGTCACAGCCGTCGCCGGGCGGCGGCGGCGGGATGTCCCGGCACTCCGGCTGGCCAGGCGGGCAGGAGAGGCGGACGTGCATGTGGCTGTCATGCCCGCGCCACGGCCGGATGCGGCGCAGCCACGCCTCGCCGGCATGGAGGCGGCAGAGTTCCCGCTTGATCGCGTGATGGACGAGGATCCGATCCACGCCGGGCCGTGTGGCGGCCAGACGCAGCAGCGTGACGTGGCCGGCGCCGAAGCGGCTGCGGTCCACCTCCCGCCCGTTTGCCGCCACCAGCGAGGGCATGCGCAGATCCTCCCGCCCCGCGGGCGGCAGCGGCGGCTTCGGCGTCAGGTCCAGCCATATGTCCACGTCGAGACCGGTCTGGTGACTGGCGTGCCCCCAGGGCATCGGGCCGCCGCGCGGCTGCGCGATGTCGCCTATATAAAGGTCGGGCAGGCCCGCTTGGCGGGCCGCAGCGGCCAGATCCCGGACGAACCGGATCGCATCCGGGTGGCCCCAGTGGCGGTTGCGCGATACCCGGATCGCCTGCCAGCCGGGCCCGTCCGGCGGCAACTGCTCCGCCCCGGCGAGGCAACCCAGGGCATGGCTGCCGATCACGCGGGCCGGGCCCGGCGCCGGCCCTGCGAAGGCGGCCCATGCTTCGGCCGGCTGGCCTGCGGCGGGTGCGCCGGCGCCGCCGAACAGCAGTGCGAGAAGCGCGGCGCGGAGCGGCCGTCTCACGACCCGAGGCGGAAACCGCCGTCGGGCGGCGGAGCCTGTTGCTGCTGGGCTTCGCGCAGCTTCGCCTCGACCTGGCGCGTGAGGGCGATGATCGCGTTCGCGAAGGCCGGAAGTTGCGTCAACGGAACCATGACGACGCCGGCCGGCGCGGGCTTCCCGTCACCGCCGAGCATGGCGAGCGCGAGGCGCACGACGCCGTTCGCCACGTGGGCCTCCCGCATGCCGTCGGCGAACAGCACGGGCGGCGGCGGGGCGGGGGGCAAGGGAGTATCCATCGGTCAGCGCTCCCGGAAGGCGCGGTGGAAACTGTCCAGCAGCGGCTGCGCCAGGTACCGGGCAAGGCTGCGCTCGCCCGTCCGGATCAGCGCTTCTGCCGGCATCCCGGGCCGGAGCGGCCCGCTGGGCAGGCGGGCGATCTGGTCCTCGGGGATCACGATGCGCACACGGTAGTAGGCGGCGCCGCGGCGTTCGTCATGCGTCACGTCTGCCGCCACCTCCACCACCTCGCCTTCGAGGTAGGGCGCGATACGCTGCCGGTAGGCAGGCAGACGGATCTCGGCGTGCAGGCCCGGATGCACCCGCTCGATGTCGGCCGGCGAGAGTTGCACCTCCACGAGCAGCCGGTCTCGGGCAGGAACGAGTTCCATCACGCGTTCGCCGGGGCGCAGCACCGCCCCGCGGGTGAACACCCTGCTGTGCAGGATCGTGCCGTCCTCCGGCGCCACCACCTCCCGGCGGGTCGAGACATCCTCGGCTGCGCGCAGCCGCTCGCTCACCTCGGCAAGCCGGGTCGCCACCTCCCGCCGTTCCGTCGCGATCTCCGCCCGGCGCGCCTGCTCGAGGCGGGCACGCTCCCCGTCGAGTTCGGCGATGACGGCCTGGGCGCGGGCCGCCTGCCCTTCGAGGTCGGCGCGATTGCCCTCGAGCGCCGCCATCTGCCGCTGCAGCGCAAGCAGCCGCGGCATGCGTTCCAGCCCCTGCGCGACGAGGCGGCGGACGCTCTCCTCCTCCTGGCGCATCAGGTCGAGCTGGCGGGCCTGGCTCTCCGCCTGGCCGGCGATGGCGGCGAGCGTGGCCTGCTGCTGTTCCCGGCGCGCGAGGACGGCCGCCATCTGGCCGGCGAAGGCCGCGTTGCGTGCCGCGAACAGGGCGCGCTGGCCGGCCATCGCCTCCTCGGCCCGGGGATCGGCCGATACCAGCAGTTCGCGCGGGAAGGCGATCGCCGGCAGCCCGTTGGCCTCGGCCGCCAGCCGGGCTTCCTGCGCCAGCAGCGAGAGGCGCTGCGCGCGAAGGGCCTCGGTCTGGGCCCCGGACTGGATGGTGTCGAGCCGCAACAGCACCTGTCCGGCGCGCACCCGGTCCCCGTCGCGCGCCAGGATATCCTGCACGATGCCGCCTTCCAGGTGCTGGATGGTGCGGCGCTGCCCCTCCGCACGGATCTCGCCCATCGCGATCGCCGCCTCGGCGAGTGGCGCATGCGAGGACCACGCGGCGAAGCCGCCGATGAACACGCCCAAGGACAGCAGCCCGACGAGCAGCGGGCCTCCCGTCGCCGGCACGGGTGGCGGCAAGGCGACCCGGCGTGCGTCGGCAAGCGCCGGCGGGCTTTCCCGCCCGGCGGTGGCGACGGCGCGGGTCATGCCGCACCTCCCTGGGCCCAGGCCGGCGCGGCGATGCGCGGCGGAGGCATCAGACGCTTCAGCACCTCGGCGCGCGGCCCGAACAGCTCGACAGAGCCCTCCTTGAGCAGCAGCACCTTGTCCACGGCCTGCACGAGCGCCGGCCGGTGCGACACCACCACGACCGTCGCCCCCTTGCGCTTGATCTCGGCCAGGCTGGCAACCAGCCTCGCCTCGGCGTCGCCGTCGAGGTTGCTGTTCGGTTCGTCGAGCACGACGAGGCGCGGGTTGCCGAACAGCGCGCGCGCGAGACCGAGCATCTGGCGCTGGCCGCCCGACAGGTGCTGGCCTCCCTCGCCGATCTCGGTCTCGTAGCCCTGCGGCAGACGGAGGATCATCTCGTGGCAGCCGGCGAGCTTCGCCGCCTCATAGACCGCCTCCGGAGCCGCGTCCCCCATGCGCGCGATGTTCTGGAACACGGTGCCCTCGAACAGCTCCACATCCTGGGGCAGGTAGCCGATGTGGCGGCCGAAATCCTCGCGCTGCCAGAGATGCACGTCCGCCCCGTCGAGCCGCACCGTTCCGGAAGACGGGGCCAGCGTGCCGGTGATGAGCCGCAGCAGCGTCGTCTTGCCGGCGGCCGAGGGGCCGACGATGGCAAGGCTCTCCCGGGATCAAGCGCGAAGGAGACGCCCTTCAGCACCGGCAGCGGCGGCCCTGCGCCGGCGGGCGGAAAGGCATAGACGACGCGCTCGGCGGCAAGGCGCCCCCGGGGCGCCGGCAGCGGCCTGCCCTCGGGGCGCAGCCGCGGCAGCGCAAGGAACTGGACGAGGCGCCGGTAGGCCGCGCGCGCGGAGACGAGCTGCTTGAAGCCGCCGATCATCTGCTCGACCGGCGCCAGCGCCCGGCCCATGATGATGGAGGCGGCGATCGAGGCGCCGGGCGTCAGCTCCTGCCGCAGCACGAGCCAGGCGCCCAGGCCGAGGACAGCGACCTGCAGCGCCAGCCGCGCGAAGCGGCCGATCGCCAGCAGCACCGCCGCACGATCGGCCGCGCGCCGCGCCGGCTCCGCCGCCAGTTCGAGCCCTGCCTGCCACGCCGCCAGCAGCGGCCGCGCCATGCCCATGCTGTCGATCACCTCGGCGTTCCGGGCCGTCGCCTCCGCGCGGCGCTGGCTGGCAAGCTGCCGCGCGCCGGCCTCGCGCAACAGCGGCGCCGTCAGCCATTCGGTGGCGAGCGTCAGCACGAACAGCAGCACGGCGCCGCCGAGCGCCGTCCAGCCGAGCCAGGGATGCAGAAGGAAGATCACGCCAAGGTAGATCGGCACCCACGGCACGTCGTAGACGGCAAGCGCCCCCGGGCTGCCGAGCCAGCCGCGCAGCAGGCCGAGGTCGCGCAGCGCCTCCATCCGGTAGGGACGACCGCGCAGTTCCGCCTCCACGCCGCGGAGGAAAGCCTCCGGCGCGACGCGCGCCTCCATCCAAGCGGCAAGCCGCGCCATCACGATGCCGCGGCAGGCCTCGAGGATGGCGAGCAGCAGCAGAGCGGCGAGGGCGATCAGCGTCAGGAACCAGAGGGTCTCGCTGCTGCGGGCGGCGTATACCCGGTCGAACAGCTGCAGCATGTAGATGGAGACGGTGAGCTGCAGCAGGTTCACCACACCCGAGAACAGCCCGACCGTCCAGAACTCCCGCCGGCAGGCGGAGAGGGCGGCGCGCAACGCATCCGGGCCTCGGTCGGCGGAGGGGCTCATCGGCGGGCTATCGGTCGAGGCTCGGCGTCATGGGTATCGGGTGCCGGCAGCGTGGCACCCTTCCATCATGGCCGCCAAGGCATTAGCGCCCGGTTGCCGCGCCGGGCGCCGCCGGTCAGCCGCGCGCTGCCCCTGGCCCCGGCACCGCGAGGTAGGCGATCCGCTTCGCCTCGCGCCGTCCCCGCGTGACGGTGTCGAGGATCAGGCCGCAGGCGAGCGAGAGGAAGGACAGCATGGCCAGCGTGGCCGAGGCGATGAAGGTCGGGAAGCGGGGCACGAGCCCGGTGCTGAGGTAGGTCGCCAGCACGGGCAGGAACAGCGCCGCCGACGCCAGGAGCAGCACCGCCGAGATGCTGCCGAAGAAGGCGAGCGGCCGTTCCCGCCGCACCAGGCCGATGATGGTCCGCAGGATGCGGATGCCGTCGCGGATGGTGTTGAGCTTGGAGGAGGAGCCGGGCGGGCGGTCCTTGTAGCGGGTCTTCACCTCGCCGACCGGCATCTTCAGCTCGAGCGCATGGACGGTGAACTCCGTCTCGGTCTCGAACCCCTCGGCGAGCGCCGGGAAGGATTTCACGAAGCGGCGGCTGAAGACGCGGTAGCCCGACAGCATGTCGCTGATGCGGTCGCCGAACACGAGGCGCACCATGCCCGTCAGCATCAGGTTGCCGAAGCGGTGGCCGGGGCGGTAGGCGGCCTGGATGTCGGTGACGCGCACGCCCGTCACCATGTCGAGCCGCTCTTCCAGCAGCATCCGCACCATCTCCGGCGCGGCGGAGGCGTCGTAGGTGTCGTCGCCGTCCACCAGCACATACACGTCCGCCTCGACGTCGGCGAACATGCGTCGCACCACGTTGCCCTTGCCCTGCAGCGTTTCGCGCCGGACGATGGCGCCGGCCTCGCGGGCAACCTCGGCCGTCCGGTCCTTGGAGTTGTTGTCGTAGACGAGGATCTCGGCCTCCGGCAGCGCGGCGCGGAACGCGGCGACGACGCGCGGGACCGCCACCTCCTCGTTGTAGCACGGGATGAGGACGGCGATCCGCGGGCGGGCCAGGGTGGACATCGGGGCGGGCATCTCGTGCATGGTTGCGGCATTGCCCGGCGACTGTGGCAGATTCATGCCGGTCCGGCGCCGGGCGCGCGGCTGCTAGGCCCCGCGGAACACGAACCGCCGGGAGGCCAGGAAGTTCCCGCCGAGGCCCGCGATGGACCCCGCCGCCACGCCCAGCACGGGATTGGCGGCCACCACCGGCACGAAGGCCACCAGCAGCGCGTAGGTCCCGTAGTTCAGCGCGAAGCCGATCAGGTTCACCAGCAGGAACAGCGCCCATTGCCGCCCGACGTGGCCGGCCGGCGCGGCGCGGAACGTCCAGGCGCGGTTGAGCAGGAAGGTGAAGGTGGCGGCGCCGACATAGGAGAACACGCGCCCGCCATAGAGCCCCGCACCGGCCCAGAGCGCGAGGTAGAGCAGCGCCGTGTCCACCAGGAAGCCGGCCGCGCCCACCACGCCGAAGCGCAGGAACTGCCCGGCGAGTCGGGGGAGGGGAGGGCACATCATACGCCGCTTACGGCCTGGGAAGCGGGGTCGCAAGCGCCGCCCGGGCGGCCCCTTGCGCCGCCGCCGCGCCTGGGCTTGCCTTGACCGGACAAGGCGAGAGCGGGGACATGCGTCGGCGCGGGATGCTGATCGCGGGCGGCGGGCTGCTCGCCGCGCCGTGGCTCGGGCGCGGGGCGGCGGGCGCCGCCGGTCGCGACCCGGCGACGCTCCGCTTCATCCCGGCCGCCGACCCGGTGGTGCTCGACCCGCACTCCTCCACCGCCTACGCGACGCGCAACCACGCGCTGCTTGTGTGGGACACGCTCTACGGCCTCGACCGCGGCTTCGTGCCCCGCCCGCAGATGGCGGAAGGGCAGGAGGTGGCCGAGGGCGGGCGCCTCGTGCTGATCCGCCTGCGCGAGGGTCTCCGCTTCCATGACGGGGCGCCGGTGCTCGCGCGCGACTGCGTCGCCTCGATCCGCCGCTGGGCGGCGCGCGATCCGCTCGGCGCCGACATGCTCGCCCGGCTCGCCGCGCTCGAGGCCGCGGATGACCGGACGATCCGCTTCCGCTTCCGCCGCCCCTTCGGACTGCTGTTCGAGGCGCTCGGCAAGACCACGCCGCCGCTCTGCGCCATCCTGCCCGAACGGCTGGCGGCGGCGCCGGGGCCGCTCGGCGCATTGATCGGAAGCGGGCCCTACCGCTTCCTGGCCGAGGAGCACGAGCCCGGCCTGCTCGTCGCCTATGCGCGGTTCGACGCCTACCAGCCGCGGCCGGGCGAGGACGACTCCGGCACCGCCGGGCCCAAGCGCGCCGGCTTCGCGCGCATCGAATGGCGTCCGGCCGCCGATCCGGCCGAGGCGCTGGCGGCCATCCGCTCCGGGGACGCCGACTGGTGGGAGAACCCCGACCCCGCCGCGCAGGCGGCGCTGCGGCGCGAGCGGTCGGTCGCGGTCGGCATGCAGGATCCGCTGGGGTTCGTGGCGCTGTGCCGGTTCAACCACCTGCATCCGCCGTTCGACAGCCAGGCGGTGCGGCAGGCGGTGCTGGCGGGGTTCGGCCAGGCCGAGATGATGGCGCCGATCGCGCCGCCGGACCGGGGGCTGTGGCGCGACCGCGTCGGCTTCTTCCCCCCCGGCACACCCTATGCGTCCGAAGCCGGGCTCGAGCCGCTCTTCGCCCCGGCCGACCCGGCGGCCGCCCGGCGCGCCCTCACCGCCGCGGGCTATGGCGGCGAGCGGATCGTCGTGCTCGTCCCGACCGACGTGCCGCTCCTCCGGGGGCTGGCCCAGGCCGGACTGGAGGCCCTGCGCCGCATGGGGTTCGCCGCGGAGGCCGCCGCCGCCGACTGGGCCGCGCTGATGCGCCGGCGGATGAGCCGCGAGCCGGTATCCCGCGGCGGCTGGTCGGTGTTCTTCACGCTCTGGGCGGGGGCGGACATGCGCCACCCGGGCATCCACCAGCCGCTGCGCGCCGGGGGCCAGCGGTCCTGGTTCGGCTGGCCGGACAGCCCGACGATCGAGGCGCTGCGCGAGGCTTGGCTCGATGCCGCCGACGAGGACGCGCGCCGCCGGATCGCCGCAGATCTCCACGCCGAGGCGGCGGCCGTGCTGCCCTATGTGCCGCTCGGCCAGATCTTCGCGCCGATGGCGGTGCGGCGGGACATCCTCGGCGTGCAGCCCGGTCCGCCGGTGTTCTGGAACATCCGCCGCGGCTGAGCGGCTGCTGCCCACGTTGGCAGGCGGCGGCGGAGAGGGTAATCGGGCCCGATCGGATGCCTGGAGGCCACGCGCGGGGATGCTCGCCTATATCGTCCGACGTGTGCTGGCGACGATCCCGGTCATGGGGGTCGTCGCCCTCGTCGTGTTCAGCCTGCTGTATTTCGCGCCCGGCGACCCGGCCGCGGTGATCGGCGGCGACCTCGCCACGGCCCAGGACCTCGAGCGCATCCGGACCGCGCTCGGCCTCGACCGCCCGTTCCACGAACGCTTCGGCGCCTGGATCCTCGCGCTGCTGCAGGGGGATCTCGGCACCTCCATCTTCACCAACCTGCCCGTGACGACGCTGATCCTGCAGCGCGTCGAGCCGACCCTGTCGCTGATGGTGGTGACGCTGCTGCTCTCCGTCTCCGTCGCGGTGCCGCTCGGCGTGGTGGCGGCGTGGCTGTCCGGCACGGTGGTGGACCGCGCGGTGATGGCCTTCGCGGTGGTCGGCTTCTCGGTGCCGGTGTTCGTCATCGGCTATGTGCTGGCCTATGTGTTCGCGCTCGGGCTCGAATGGCTCCCGGTGCAGGGCTACACGCCTCTGTCCGAAGGCTTCTGGCCGTGGCTGCGGAACCTGATCCTGCCCTCGATCGCCCTCGGCTCCATCTACATCGCGCTGATCGCGCGCATCACCCGCGCGACCATGCTCGAGGTGCTGGGGCAGGACTATGTGCGGACGGCGCGGGCGAAGGGGCTCGGGCAGGCGGCCGTGCTGTTCCTGCACGCGCTGAAGAACGCGGCGGTGCCGATCGTGACGGTGATCGGCCTCGGGGTTGCGCTGCTGATCGGCGGCGCGGTGGTGACCGAGACGGTGTTCGCCATCCCCGGCATCGGCCGGCTGACGGTGGATGCCATCCTGTGGCGGGACTATCCGGTGATCCAGGGCATCGTGCTGATGTTCGCGTTCGTCTATGTGCTGGTGAACCTGGCGGTTGACTTGGCCTACACCCTGTTCGACCCGAGGATCCGCTATTGAGCGCGACAGCCCCCCGCGGCGCCGCGCCGCTGCCCGACATCCTGCCGACGCTGCGCCGCCGCGGCGGCGTCCTCGGCTGGATCCGCCGCCACCCGACCATCGCGATCGGGGGCTTCCTGCTGCTGCTCATCATCGCCGCCGGCGTGTTCGCGCCGCTGCTCTGGACGGTGGACCCGACGGCGATCAGCCCGATCCGCCGCAACCGCGACCCCTCCGAGCTCCACTGGTTCGGCACCGACATGCTGGGGCGGGACATCTACTCCCGCGTGCTCTACGGCGCGCGGGTCTCGCTGATCGTCGGCTTCTCGGTGGCGATCCTCGCCTCCGCGATCGGCCTTCTGGTCGGGCTGGTCTCCGGCTTCATCCGCTGGATCGACGCGATCCTGATGCGGGTGATGGACGGGGTGATGGCGATCCCGTCCATCCTGCTCGCCATCGCGATGATGGCGCTGTGGGGCGCCTCCATCCCGAACGTGATCGTCGCCATCACCATCGCCGAGGTGCCGCGCGTCGCGCGGCTGGTGCGCGGCGTGGTCCTGTCCCTGCGGGAGCAGCCCTTCGTGGAGGCGGCGATCGCCGCCGGCACCCGCACGCCTGCGATCATCTGGCGCCACATCCTGCCGAACACGCTCGCGCCCCTGACAGTCCAGGCGACCTACATCTGCGCGTCCGCGATGATCGCCGAGGCGATCCTGTCCTTCATCGGCGCCGGCACGCCGCCGATCATCCCCTCCTGGGGGAACATCATGGCCGAGGGTCGCCAGCTCTGGCAGGTCAAGCCGCACATCGTGTTCTTCCCGGCGCTGTTCCTCTCCGTCACCGTGCTGGCGGTGAACCTGCTGGGCGACGGCCTGCGCGACAGCCTCGATCCGCGCATGGCCAAGCGGGTGTGACGATGCCGCTGCTCGAGGTGCGCAACCTGCAGACGCATTTCCGCACCCCGGACGGCGGGGTGAACCGCGCGGTGGACGGCCTGTCCTTCCACGTCGAGGCGGGGGAGACGGTCGCCATCGTCGGCGAGAGCGGCTGCGGCAAGTCCGTCACCAGCCTCTCCATCCTGCGGCTGGTGCAGGAGCCGCCCGGGAAGATCGCGGGCGAGATCCTGTTCCAGGGCCGGGACCTGCTGAAGTTGCCCGAGCGCGCGATGCGCGACATCCGCGGCAACGAGATCAGCATGATCTTCCAGGAGCCGATGACCAGCCTGAACCCGGTGCTGACGGTGGGGCGGCAGATCGGCGAGACGCTGATGCTGCACCAGCGCCTGTCGCGCGCGGCGGCCGAGGCGAAGGCGGTCGAGATGCTGACCCTCGTCGGCATCCCCGAGCCGGCGCGTCGGGTGAAGGAGTATCCGCACCAGCTCTCGGGCGGCATGCGCCAGCGGGTGATGATCGCGATCGCGCTCGCCTGCAACCCGAAGCTGCTGATCGCCGACGAGCCGACGACCGCGCTCGACGTCACCATCCAGGCGCAGATCCTCGACCTGATGCAGGAACTCAAGCGCCGCGTGGGCGCCGCCATCGTGCTCATCACCCACGATCTCGGCGTGGTGGCCGAAGTCGCGGAGCGCGTGATCGTCATGTATGCCGGCCGCAAGGTCGAGGAAGCGGCCGTCGGCCCGCTGTTCCGCACGCCGCGGCATCCCTACACGCGGGGCCTGATCGGCGCGGTGCCCCGGCTCGGCTCCTCCTTGTCGGGCGGGACGAAGCGGCTGTCCGAGATCCCGGGCCTCGTGCCCTCGCTGAAGGAGCGCATACAGGGCTGCGTCTTCGCGCCGCGCTGTTCGCTCGCCACCGATCTCTGCCGGCGGGTGGCGCCGGCGCTGGAGGAGAAGGCCGGCGGCCATGTCGTCGCCTGCCACCACGCGGAGGCCGTGCCGGCATGAGCGCCATCCCGCTGCTGCAGGCGACCGACATCGTGAAGCATTTCCCGGTCGGCGGCGGCCTGTTCGCGAAGGCCCGCATCGTGCGTGCGGTGGACGGGGTTTCCTTCGAGATCGCGCGCGGCGAGACGCTCTCGCTCGTCGGCGAGTCGGGCTGCGGCAAGTCCACCGTCGGCCGCGCCGTGCTGCGGCTGGTCCCGCTGACCTCGGGCCAGGTTCTGCTCGACGGCCAGCGGATAGACGACCTCTCGGCCTCCGCGCTGCGGCCCCTCAGGCGGCGGATGCAGGTGGTGTTCCAGGATCCGTTCTCCTCCCTCAACCCGCGCATGCGCGTGCGCGACGTGCTGATCGAGCCGATGCGCAACTTCGGCCTGCACGAGGGGCGGTGGGACGCGCGCATCGCCGAACTGCTCGACCTCGTGCGGCTGCCGAAGGATTCCGCCGGGCGCTGGCCGCACGAGTTCTCCGGCGGCCAGCGCCAGCGCATCGGGATTGCCCGCGCGCTCGCCGCCGAGCCGGACCTGATCGTGTGCGACGAGGCGGTCTCCGCGCTCGACGTGTCGGTGAAGGCGCAGGTGGTGAACCTGCTGCAGGACCTGCAGGCCGATCTCGGCCTCGCGATGCTGTTCATCAGCCATGATCTCGCGATCGTCGAGCACATGACGCACCGGATCGCCGTCATGTATCTCGGCCGCATCGTCGAGGTGGCGGAGAGGCGCAGCCTGTTCGCCGCGCCGAAGCACCCCTACACCGAGGCGCTGCTCTCCGCCGTGCCGGTGCCGGAACCCGGCGCGCAGCGGCGGCGCATCATCCTGGCGGGCGATGTGCCGAGCCCGGTGAACCCGCCTTCGGGCTGCCGCTTCCACACCCGCTGCCCCTACGCCTTCGACCGTTGCCGCAGCGAGGAGCCGGCGCTCCGCGCCACGGCGGCGGGGCATCTCGTGGCGTGTCACCTGCATGAGGGGCCGGACCCGGCGAAGCTGCTCGCTCGCGCCGCTTGACGCTGGCGCGCCGCATCGGCAAGGCTTCCCGGCCAAGGGCGCGGCGCAACTCCCCCGCGCGCCCACTTTTTTGGGAGACACACGCCATGCCGCAGGTGAACCTGACCGTGAACGGTCGGTCGCACACCGTCGAGGTCGAGGGGCGCACGCTGCTCGTCGAACTGCTGCGCGAGAAGCTGCGCCTGACCGGCACCCATGTCGGCTGCGACACCAGCCAGTGCGGCGCCTGCGTCGTGCACATCGACGGCGAGAGCGTGAAGTCCTGCACCACGCTGGCCCTGCAGTGCGAGGGCGCGTCCGTCACCACGATCGAGGGCCTGGCGAAGCCCGACGGCACGCTGCACATCATGCAGGAGGCGTTCCGCGAATACCACGCCCTGCAGTGCGGCTTCTGCACGCCGGGGATGGTCATGAGCGCGATCGACCTCGTGCAGAAGCACCCGGAGGGACTGACCGAGCGTCAGATCCGCGAGGGGCTGGAAGGCAACCTCTGCCGCTGCACCGGCTACCACAACATCGTCAAGGCGATCGCCGCCGCCGCCGAGGTGATGCACGGCAAGCGCGACACGCTGCGCCCGGCCGAGGTGATGGCCGCCGGATAGCGCCGCCCCGGGGGCGGGCAACGCCTCCGCAAAGAACGAGAACGACACAGGGAGAGAAACGATGAACGTGGTGACGCCCTTCGAAGGCATCGGGGCCGCGGTGAAGCGGAAGGAGGATGCACGCTTCCTCTCCGGCCGCGGCCGCTACACCGACGACCTGAACCGCCCCGGCCAGGCGCATGCCGTCATCCTGCGCAGCCCGCACCCGCATGCGCGCATCGTCTCGATCGACACGGCGGCGGCGCGGGCGATGCCGGGCGTCGTTGCCGTGTTCACCGGCGAGGACTTGAAGGGCGTCGGGGGGCTGCCCTGCGGCTGGCAGGTGAAGAACAAGGACGGCAGCCCGATGGCCGAGCCGCCGCACCCCGTCCTCGCAATCGGCAAGG
>JANWXJ010000052.1 GCA_025055335.1 Acetobacteraceae bacterium | reverse complement strand
CGCTCAGCCCGGGGCGGGCACCCCCGCTTCGGCCAGCGCCGCGGCCTGGCGGGCGGCGAGCGCCTCGGCGCCGCAATCGGCGATGAGGTCCTGGAACATCCGGTGCCAGTTGAGCTGCGCCCGCAGCCGCAGGAACACGCTGCCGAGCCCGATCGCCGCGCGGTCCATCAGCGGGAACTCGCGCGGGATGCGCACGCCGCCCGTCCGCTTCAGGCCGCGGTGGACCTCTTCCGCCACCTTGCGGCCGTAGGCCGGGTCCTCCACCTCCTGGATCGGGCGCACCCGGTCCTGCATCAGCGGCTCGTAGAGGAACTTCGCCCATAGCGAGAGCACCTGCATCGTCTCCCGCTTGAGGTCGCGGAAGCCCCAGATCCGGTAGGCCTCGGCGGCCTTGTCCTCGTCGCCGTCGCGCACCGCCTCGTAGAGCAGGATCACCCCCCCGACGAAGGAGGGCGGGAAGACGCGGATGGTGCCGAAATCGAGGAGGTTGATGCTCCGCCCGTCGGCCCGCACCTGGTAGTTGCCGAGATGCGGATCGCCGTGGATCACCCCGTAGCGGTAGAACGGCACATACCAGCCGAGGAACAGGGCGCGGGCATAGGCGTTGCGTTCCTCGAGGGGCGGATCCTCGGCAAGCCGCGCCATCAGCGGCCGGCCCTCGAGCCACGTCATGGTCAGCAGCCGCCTTGTGCAGAGCGGCAGGATCGGCCGCGGCACATGCACCTCGGGCACGTCCCGCAGCATGATGCCGTAGAGTCGCTGGTGCGCCGCCTCCCGCAGGTAGTCGAGCTCCTCGCGCAGCCGCGCCTGCAGCTCGGCATAGGCGTCCTCGTTGTCGAGGCTCGGGTCCATCCGCCGGTAGAGCTGCATGGCAAGCCGCAGCTGCTTGAGGTCCGCCTCCACCACGCTCGGCATGTCCGGGTATTGCAGCTTGCAGGCGACGGCCGTGCCGTCCGGCAGCGTCGCGCGGTGCACCTGCCCGAGGGATGCGGCGGCCGAGGCCTCGCGCCCGAAGGCGGCGAACTTCGCCTCCCAGTCCGGCCCGAGCTCGGCCGCCATCCGCCGCTTCACGAAGGCCCAGCCCATGGGCGGGGCGTTGGACTGGAGCTGGGAGAGTTCGCGCGCGTATTCCTCCGGCAGCGCGTCCGGCACGGTGGAGAGGAACTGCGCCACCTTCATCATCGGGCCCTTGAGCCCGCCGAGGATCGCCTTCAGGTCCTCGGCATGCGCCGCCCTGTCGGTCTTGAGGCCGAGGAAGCGCGCCCCCGCCACCCGCGCGGCGATGCCGGTGACGGCGCCCGAGGTGCGGACCATCCGCCGCACCTCGCCGAACAGGGTGCTGCCCTCGCGCTCGGCCATCAGCTGTCGCGCTCGAGCTCGTCGATGAAGCCCGCGATGACGTCGAGCCCCCTGTTCCAGAACGCCGGGTCCGAGGCGTCGAGGCCGAAGGGCGCCAGAAGCTCCTTGTGGCGCAGCGTGCCCCCCGCCCGCAGCAGGTCGAGATACTTGCGCGGGAAGTCCGGATCGCGCCCCTCGCGATAGACGCCGTAGAGCGCGTTCACGAGGCAATCCCCGAAGGCGTAGGCGTAGACGTAGAAGGGCGTGTGCACGAAATGCGGGATGTAGGCCCAATAGACGTGGTAGTCGGGCGTCAGCTCGAAGGCCGGGCCGAGGCTTTCCGCCTGCACCTGCATCCACAGCTCGCCGATGCGCTCGAGGGGAAGCTCGCCCCGCTTCCTCTCGTCGTGCAGCAGCGTCTCGAAGCGGTAGAAGGCGATCTGCCGCACCACCGTGTTCAGCATGTCCTCGACCTTGCCGGCCAAGAGCGTGCGGCGCCGCGCCGGATCCGTCTCGGCGTCGAGCACGGCGCGGAAGGTCAGCATCTCGCCGAAGACGCTCGCCGTCTCGGCCAGGGTCAGCGGCGTGCCGGACATCAGGTAGCCCTGCTCGGCGGCCAGGATCTGGTGCACGCCGTGCCCGAGCTCGTGCGCGAGCGTCATCACGTCCCGCGCCTTGCCGTGGTAGTTCAGCAGCAGATAGGGGTGCGCCGAGGGCACGGTGGGGTGGGCGAAGGCGCCGGAGGCCTTGCCGGGCCGCAGCTCGGCGTCGATCCAGGGGCGCTCGAAGAAGCGCCGGCCGAGCGCCGCGAGCTCCGGGCTGAACGCGCCGTAGGCGTCCAGCACGCGCCTCACCGCCTCCGGCCAGGGGATGCGCGCATCCTCGTCCTGCGGCAGGGGCGCGTTGCGGTCCCAGTGCTTGAGCTTCGTCAGGCCGAGCCAGCGCGCCTTCATCGCGTAGTAGCGGTGGGAAAGCCGCGGATAGGCGGCGCGCACGGCGGTAACCAGCGCGTCCACCACCTCGTCCTCCACCATGTTGGCGCGGTTGCGCGCGCTCGTCGGGCGCGGGTAGCGGCGCCAGCCGTCCTCGATCTCCTTGTCCTTCGCCAGCACATTGGTGATGAGGGCGAAGAGCCGCGCCCGCTCCGCCAGCGCCGCGGAGATGCCGGCCGCCGCCGCCTCGCGCCGGGCGCGGTCCTTGTCGGAAAGCCGGTTCAGCGCATCCGAGAGGGTGAGCTTCTCCTCCCCCACGGCGATTCGCATCGCCGCGATCGTCTCGTCGAACAGCCGGTTCCAGGCGGCGCGGCCGGTGACGGACTTCTCGTGCAGCAGCTTCTCCGCCTCGTCCGAGAGCTGGTGCGGGCGGAACACCCGCAAGTCCCGCAGCCAGGGCCGCCAGCGGCGGAGTGCCGCGCTCTCGTCGTAGCGGCGGAGCAGCAGCGCCTCCTCGAGCCGGTTGAGCTCGAGGGTGAAGAACAGCAGGTGGGAGGAGATGGCCGTCACCTTCTCCCCCATCGTCTGCTGGAAGCGGCCGGTGGCCGGGTTCTCGGCGTCGGCGGCGAAGACGAGGCCGGCATAGGACATGATGCGGCCGAGGATCTCCTCGATCCGCTCGTATTCGGCGATCGCCTCGGCCAGCGCATCGCCGGACAGCGACGGGAGCTTCCCCGCATAGCGCTGCTCGAACGCCTTGGCCCGCGCCTCGGCCTCGGCGAGGTCGGCCGCGAGCTTCGGATCCTCCTGCCCGGCATAGAGGTCCGACAGGTCCCACACCGGCAGCGCGTCGGCGTCGCCGGCGGAGGCGCGTTCGGTGTCGAGGGCGGGTGCGGGGGCGCGTCGGGTCTCTGTCACGGGATGCCTTGCGAAGCGACGGGAACGCCCTCGATATAGGCCCCGCGCGCGCCAGGGGAAGCGCCGCCGGGGGGGACAGGGATGCCAGACGCCGACGCCGCCGAGAGCCTGCCGTCCCTTCTCTTCGCCTGCGCCCGCGCCCATCCCGGCCGCCCGATGCTGCACGCCTGGCGAGAGGGCGGGTGGAAGCCGCTTCCCTGGGGCGCCTTCGTGCAGCAGGTGGCCGCCGTCTCGGCCGGGCTTCTCGCGGGCGGGGTGCAGCCCGGGGATCGCGTGCTGCTCGTGTCGGAGAACCGGCCGGAGTTCCTGGTCGCCGACGTGGCGATCATGTGCGCCGGCGCCGTCACGGTGCCGACCTACGTGACGAACACCGTCGCCGACCACGCCCATATCCTGCGCGACTGCGGGGCGCGCGCGGCGATCGTCTCCACCCCGGCGCTCGCCGCCCGGGTGGGGGAGGCGGCACGCGCGAGCGGCGGGCTCGATCTGCTCGTGGTGATGGAGGATCCGCCCGCCGGCGCCTTGCCCTGGCAGCGGCTGCTCGACACGCCCTCCGACCCGGCGACGACGATGGCGGCGGCCGAACGGATCCCGCCCGGGCGGCTCGCCTGCCTGATCTACACCTCGGGCACCGGCGGCCTGCCCAAGGGCGTGATGCTGCCGCACCGCGCCATGCTCGCCAACCGCCGCGGCGTGAAGGGGCTGATCGAGCGGCTCGGCCTGGTCGGGGACCGCTACCTCTCCTTCCTGCCGCTGTCGCATTCCTACGAGCATACGGTCGGCGGTTTCCTGCTGCCCTCCTTCGGCATCGAGGTGTTCTATTCCCGCGGGGCGGACCGCGTCTCGGCCGAACTCGCCGATGTGCGGCCGGGGGTGATCACCGCCGTCCCCCGCCTGTTCGAGGTGCTGCGCGCCCGCATCCTGGCCGGCCTCGCCAGGGAAAGTGCCCTCAAGCGCGCCCTGTTCGGCCGCACCCTCGCGCTCGGGCTGCACCGGCTCGACGGCCCGCCGCTCGGCCTGTTCGAGCGCGCGCAGGACGCGCTGCTCGATCGGCTGGTGCGCGAGAAGGTCCGCGCCCGCTTCGGCGGCCGGCTGAAGGCGCTGGTGTCCGGCGGGGCGCGGCTCGATCCGGGGCTGTCGGGCTTCTTCCTCGCCCTCGGCCTGCCGGTGCTGCAGGGCTACGGCCAGACCGAGGCCGGGCCGGTGGTGTCGGTCAACCCGCCCTGGGACAACCGCCGCCACACCGTCGGCCCGCCGATCGAGGGGGCGGAGGTCGCGATCGCCGAGGACGGCGAGGTGCTGGTGCGCGGCGATCTGGTGATGGACGGCTACTGGAACGCGCCGGAGGCGACGGCGGCGGCGCTGCGGCCGGGCCCGGGCGGGCACATCTGGCTGCACACGGGCGATGTCGGCGCGCTCGAGGGCCGCCACCTCGTCATCACCGACCGCAAGCGCGATTTCCTCAAGACCGCCGGCGGCGACATGGTGAGTCCCGCCAAGATCGAGGCGCTGCTGACGGCCGAGCCCGAGATCGCCCAGGCGGTCGCCGCCGGGGAGGGGGATCCGGCGATCAGCGCCCTGATCGTTGCGGCCGAGGGGTTCGACCGCGCGGCGGTGGAGGCGGCGGTGGCGCGGGTGAACGCGCTGCTCTCGCCGGTCGAGCGGGTGCGGCGCTTCGCGCTCGTGCCGCCCTTCACCATCGAGAACGGCCTGCTGACCCCGACGATGAAGCACAAGCGCCGCGCGGTCTGGGAAGCGCACGCCGAGGTGCTGGCGCAGTTGCGTGGCTGACGCGATGGCCGCCCGGGGCCCGATCGAGATACGCCTCTCGCGCGCGGCGCAGCTCTTCCACACCCTGGACCCGACGCCCTTCCGGGAGGGCGACCTCGACGCCGAGGCCGAGGACTACATCCTCGCCTGGGCGCGGGAACTGCCCGGCGATTCGCCGATCCGCATCGTCGTGCATCTGCCTGCCGGGGCCGAGGCGCCGGATTTCCAGGCCGCGATCCGCGGCTTCTTCGCCGGCCGCGCCGAGGCGGAGACGCGGGCGCTCGCCGACCTGTTCCGCGACGGCTCGCGCGCGCTCGTCATCGGGCTTGCGGTGCTCTGGGCCTGCCTGCTGCTTGCCTGGCGGATCGGGCGGGGGGAGGAGGAGGCGCTGCTGCGCTCGATCGCGAGCGAGAGCCTCGTCGTCTTCGGCTGGGTGGCGATGTGGCGGCCGGCCGAGATCTTCCTCTACGACTGGCTGCCGATCACGCGGCGCCGTCGGCTGTTCCGCCGGCTGGCACAGGCCGAGGTGGAGCTGCGTCGGGACGGCTGATCCGCCGGCACGGAAAGGGCCGGCGGATCGCTCCGCCGGCCCCGTGCGTCCGCGGCGCGCGGCGCCTCAGGCGGCCTCCGCCTCGATCACCTTGGGCTTCGGCGCGGCGGCGGCGATCGGGATGCGGCGCGGCTTCAGCGCGTCCGGCACGCGGCGCTCCAGCGCCACATGCAGCAGCCCGTTCTGCATCTCGGCGCCCACCACCTCGATGTGGTCGGCCAGAACGAAGCGGCGCTCGAAGGCGCGCCCGGCGATGCCGCGGTGCAGGAAGCGGCGGTTCTCGTCGCCCTGCGGCGCCTTGCCGGAGATCGTCAGCACGTTCTCCTGCGCGGTGATCTCGATGTCGTCGGGGCCGAAGCCGGCCACCGCCATCGTCAGCACGTAGCTGTCCTCGCCCGTCTTCTCGATGTTGTAGGGCGGGTAGGACGAGGCCTCGGCGGCGGCGCGGGCGGTGTCCATCAGCCGCGCAAGGCGGTCGAAGCCGATGGCGGCACGGAACAGGGGGGAGAAGTCGAGGGCGTTCATGGCGAACCTCCTGCGTCAGCAAGGTCCAGGATCCGCGGCGCCGCGGCCGGCCCCCCCGATCGGGCGGGGCCACGACGGCACCGCGCCGGCGGCCCCGGAACCCGGGCGCCACCGACGCTCCAGAGATAGGAAACGCCCGGGGGCGGTTTCAAGCCCCGGGGCGCCCCTACCCCTTGCGCGTGCCGATGCCGGCGAAGCGCTTGTTGAACTTGGCGATCTGCCCGCCCGTGTCCACCACGCGCTGGATGCCGGTCCAGGCCGGGTGGGACTTCGGATCGATGTCGAGGCGCAGCACGTCGCCCGGCTTGCCCCAGCAGGAGCGGGTCTTGAACTCGGTCCCGTCGGTCATGACGACGGTGATCTCGTGGTAGTCGGGGTGGATGTCGGGCTTCATGGCGGGTCCGGCGGGTTGCGGGGACGGTTTCCGACCGTCCCCCGGGAAAGGCCCGGGGCTTTAGCAGGCCGCGGCGCGCTTGCCAAATCCCGCCCCCGGTTGACCGGGCGCCGCCCCGGGGCCACAGGGGCGCCGCGACAGGCCGGCCGGGGCCGGCCGCGCGGAGGAACCAGCCATGCGCCTTGCCGACAAGATCGCCCTCGTCACCGGCGCCGCCTCGGGCTTCGGGGCCGGCATCGCCCGCCGCTACGCCGCCGAAGGCGCGAAGGTGGTCTGCGCCGACATCAACCTCGCCGGCGCCGAGGCGATCGCGCGCGAGATCGGCGGCGTCGCCGCCGGAGGCGACGTCTCCCGCGGCGAGGACGTGGCGGCGATGCTGGGCAGGGCGGTCGAGGCCTTCGGCGGGCTCGACATCCTCGTCAACAACGCCGGCACCACCCACCGCAACCGGCCGCTGCTCGAGGTGACGGAGGCGGAGTTCGACCGCGTCTACGCCGTGAACGTGAAGTCCATCTACTGGACGACGCTGCACGCCGTGCCGCTCTTCCGCCGCCAGGGGCGCGGGGGCGTCATCCTCAACATCGCCTCCACCGCCGGCATCCGGCCGCGTCCCGGCCTCACCTGGTACAACGGCACCAAGGGGGCGGTGAACGTCATCACCCTCTCGATGGCGCAGGAACTGGCGCGTGACGGGATCCGGGTGAACGCGATCTGCCCGGTGATCGGCGAGACGGCGCTGCTCGAGGCCTTCATGGGCATGCCCGACACGCCGGAGAACCGCGCGAGGTTCCTCGCCACCATCCCCCTCGGGCGCCTCTCGACGCCGGCCGATGTAGCGAACGCCGCCGTGTTCCTGGCGGAGGACGCATCCGGCTTCCTCACCGGCGTGCTGCTGCCGGTGGACGGGGGCCGCACGGCGTGACGATCAGCGTCCTCTCGATCCAGTCCTGGGTGTGCTACGGGCATGTCGGGAACGCCTCGGCGATGTTCCCGCTGCAGCGGCTCGGGGCCGAGGTGTGGGCGGTGAACACCGTGCAGTTCTCGAACCACACCGGCTACGGCACCTGGCGCGGCCAGGTGTTCGGCGCCGACCTCGTGCGCGACATCGTGCAGGGCATCGAGGAGCGGGGCGTGCTGCCGCGCTGCGATGCGGTGCTGTCGGGCTACATGGGCGATGCGGCGATCGGGGCGGCGATCGTGGATGCGGTCGGGCGGGTGAAGGCGGCGAATCCCGCCGCGCTCTACTGCTGCGATCCGGTGATCGGCGATGTCGGGCGCGGCATCTTCGTCCGCCCCGGCATCCCCGAGTTCCTGCGCGACATCGCGCTCCCCGCGGCCGACATCGCCACCCCGAACCAGTTCGAGCTCGCCTGGCTGACGGGGCGGGAGGTGCGGACGCTGGCCGACGCCAAGGCCGCCGCCCGTGCGCTGCAGGGGATGGGCCCGCGCTGCGTCTTCGTCACCTCTCTCCAGGTGGAGGAGACGCCGGCGGACGCGATCGAGATGCTCGCCGCCGAGGACGGCGCCTTCTGGCGCGTCCGCACGCCGCGCCTGCCGATCGGCGTCAACGGCGCGGGGGATGCCATCGCGGCGCTGTTCCTCTACCACCGCCTGCGCTGGGGGGAGGCGCGGATCGCCGCCGCCTCCGCCGCCTCCTCGATCTGGGGCCTGCTGCGCCGCACCGCGGAAGCCGGCTCGCCTGAGATCCTGACGGTCGAGGCGCAGGAGGAGTTCGTCACCCCCTCCCGCATGTTCCACGCCGAGCCCTGCTGAGCATGACCCTGCCTCTCCGCGCGGCCTTCGGCCGCTATGCCCACACCGCGCCGCTGCTCGACGGCGAACGCCGCTCGCCCCTCCTTGACCTCCGCTTCGAGCCGGTGGCCCCGATCAGCCGCGCCTTCGCCCCGATGGTGCGGCAGGGCCGGTTCGACGCGAGCGAGATGGCGATCGCCACCTTCCTGATGGCCAAGGCGGCCGGCAAGCCGCTGGTGCTGCTGCCCGTCGCGCTCGCCGCGCGCTTCCAGGAAGGCGCGCTGCTGTGCCGCGCGGATGGCCCGGTGCGCGGCCCCGCCGATCTCGCCGGCCGGCGCATCGGCGTGCGCGCCTACAGCCAGACGACGGGCATGTGGCTGCGCGGCGTGCTGGCCGAGTCCTTCGGCCTCCGCCCCGAGGCCATGCGCTGGGTGACGTTCGAGGACGCGCATCTTGCCGAATACCGCGATCCCCCCTTCTGCGAGCGCGCCCCCGCGGGGGCCGAGCTTGCCGCGATGCTGCGGCGGGGGGAGACAGACGCCGCGATCTTCGGCAACGAACTCCCCGAGGATCCCGCCTTCCGCCCGGTGTTCCCCGATCCGGAGGCGGCCGGCGAGGCGTTCCGCGCCCGCTACGGCTGCATGCCCGTCAACCACCTCGCGGTGGTGCGGCAGGAGATCGCCGAACGGCACCCGGAGGCGGTGGCCGAGCTCGTGCGGCTGCTCGCCTCCCCGGCGCTGCCGCATGGGCGGGCCGCGCTGTGGCCGGCGATCGCGCTCGCCAGCCGCTGGTGCGCGGAGCAGGGCCTGACGCCGCGCGTGCTCCCGCCCGAGGAGGTCTGGGCCGGGCTGCCGGCCGGGGTGGGGTAGCCGCCCTCACTCCGTGCCGAAGCAGCGGTCCCCGGCGTCGCCGAGCCCGGGCAGGATGTAGCCCTGCCCGTTCAGCCCGCGGTCCAGCGCCGCCGCCAGCACCGGCACATCCGGATGCGCGGCGGCGATGCGGGCCGCCCCCTCCGGCGCCGCCACCGCGACCAGCAGGGCGATGCGCGCCGCCCCCGCCTCCTTCAGCACGCCGATCGCGGCGCTGGCGGAGCCGCCCGTGGCGAGCATCGGGTCGAGCAGCAGCGCCCCGCGCGCCGGCAGGTCGTGCGGCAGGCGCCGCAGGTATTCGGCGGGCCGCAGCGTCTCCTCGTTCCGCATGAGGCCGACATGGCCGATCGGCGCCTCCGGCAGCACCGTCATCGCCCCTTCCAGCAGCCCGAGGCCCGCGCGCAGGATCGGCACCAAGGCCGGCACGGGGGCGGCGAGCACCGGGTGGTCCATGGGCTCGAGCGGCGTCTCGATCCGCCGCGGGGTTTCCGGCAGGCGGCGCAGCGCCTCCATCGCCAGCAGCGCGCCCAGCCGCCCGAGGATCCGCCGGAACGCCTCGGGCTGCGTGCGCCTGTCGCGCAGCTCGGCCAGCAGGTGGCGCGCCAGCGCGTGGTCCAGCACGGAGAGCGTCATGCGGTGTCGGTCCCTCTCGCCGGCGCGCGCGGCATGCTCACCGGTCGGTCAGCCTGAACTCGATCCGGCGGTTGCGCGCAAGCGCCTCCGGCGACTCCCCGGGGTCGAGCGGCTGGAACTCGCCGAAGGCGGCGGCGGCGGTGCGCTCGGGCGGCAGCCCGGCCGACACCAGCAGCTGCACCACCGCGATGGCCCGCGCCGCCGACAGCTCCCAGTTCGAGGCGAAGCGGGCGCTGCCGCGGATCGGCGTGCGGTCGGCGTGGCCGTCCACGCGCAGCACCCAGGGCACGTCGGGCGGGATCCGGCGGGCGATGTCGAGGAGGGTGCGCGCAAGCTCGCGGATCCGCGCCTCCCCGGCGGGAGAGAGCTCGGCGCTGCCGGGCGGGAACAGCACCTCGGCCTGGAACACGAAGCGGTCGCCGGCGATGCGGATGTCCGGCCGCTCTCCCAGCACCTCGCGCAGCCGGCCGAAGAAGTCGGAGCGGTAGCGCTGCAGGAGTTCCACGCGCTCGACGAGGGCGGCATTGAGCCGCGCGCCGAGCGCGGCGATCTCCGCCTCGCGCGCCGCGACGCGGCCGCGCTCCTCGCCGAGCAGGGCCGCGACGCGCGAGAGGTCGGCGCGCAGCCGCTCGATCTCGGCGGCGAGCGCCGCCACCTCCGCCCCCCGCGCCCTCTCGGACTCGGCGAGCGCGCGGGCCAGGGCCGCCCGCCGCGCCTCCCCCGCCGCCGCCTCGCGCCGCTCGAGCGCGAGCTCCTCCGTCAGCGCGGCGACGCGGCGGTTGAGCGCCGCCAGCGCATCCTCCCGCCCCGACAGCGCCGCCGAGAGGAAGCCCTGCGCGAGGCCGAGCACGAGCAGCACGAAGATGACGATGATGAGCAGCGTGGACAGCGCATCCACATAGCCCGGCCAGGCGCTGAGCGGCTCGCGCGCCGCGCCGCGGCGGGCCCTCACCGCGGCCCCTCCTGCACCGCCGCCGCCAGCGTGCGGTTCAGCGCCTGCAACTGCTCGAGGGTGCGGGCGCGGCTCTCGGCCGTCTCCTCCACCAGCCGGGCGAGCAGCATCTCCACCTCGGCCAGACGCGCCGCCACCTCCGGGTCGGGGGCGGC
>JANWXJ010000042.1 GCA_025055335.1 Acetobacteraceae bacterium | reverse complement strand
CGCGCCGCGAGGGCGCCGAGGCAGAGCTCGGCGAAGGCGGCGAAGGCCGGAGAGGGCGCGGGATCGGCCGCGGCCGGGGCCGATGCGAGCAGCAGCGCAAGCACCCCCGCCGCGCGCCCGGCGGCCGCCCGCCCCGCCCTCACAGCGCCGCCAGCACGGCCTCGGCGCTGCTCACCTCGAAGGCGCCCGGCGCCTCGATGGCGATGTGCGTCACTTTCCCGTCCTTGGCGATCAGGGCGAAGCGCTGGCAGCGTATGCCGAGGCCCCGCGCCGTCAGGTCGAGTTCGAGCCCCATCGCCTTGGTGAAGGCGGCAGAGCCGTCGGCGATCATGGTGATCTTGCCGAGCGCGCCCTGCTCCTTGCCCCAGGCCTTCATCACGAAGGCGTCGTTCACCGCCATGCAGGCGATGGCGTCCACGCCCTTGGCCGTGATGGCGTCGTGGTGCTCGAGGAAGCCCGGCAGGTGCTTGGCCGAGCAGGTCGGCGTGAAGGCGCCGGGCACGCCGAACAGCACCACCCTCCGCCCGGCGAAGAAGGCGCCGGTGTCGAGCTCCTTCGGCCCCTCGGCCGTGGCTTCCATCACCTTCACCGCCGGAATGCTGTCGCCGACCGCGATCGCCATGTCGCTGCTCCTTGGCTGTGGCCCCGGGACTGGGGCGCCCGCCGCGTTCAAGGCCGCCTTCCGGCACGAGTCAACGGGCGGCTTGCGGTGGCGGGAGCGCGGCCCCATCCTCCCTCCATGGCAATGCTTGGCGACCGCAGCGACTTCGCCCCTCCCCCGACCGGCCGGGGCAACCCGGCCTCGCTTGCCGGGCAGCTCCTGGTGGCGATGCCCGGCATGCCCGACCCGCGCTTCGCGGAAACCGTCGTCTGCCTCTGCGCCCATGGGCCGGAGGGCGCGATGGGCCTCGTGCTCAACAAGCCGATCGAGGATCTGTCCTTCGACGATCTCGTGCGTCAGCTCGAGCTCGCGCCCACCCCGCCGGCGCGGCGCATCCGCCTGCTGGCCGGCGGCCCGGTGGAAGGCAGCCGCGGCTTCGTGCTGCACACCGCCGAGTGGGAGACGGAAGGCACCCTGCCGGTGGCCGACTGGCTGTCCATGACCGCCTCGGTCGATGTGCTGAAGGAGGTGGCCGTCGGCCGCGGCCCGCGCCAAGCGGTGCTGGCCCTCGGCTACGCCGGCTGGGGGCCCGGGCAGCTCGAGTCCGAGCTGCAGCGCAACGCCTGGCTCACGGTTCCGGCGGACGAGGCGCTGCTGTTCGGAGAGGAGGAGGCCCTCCCGGGCCGGCGCGGCACCCACCGCGCGTGGCGCGCGGCGCTCGCGCGGCTCAACATAGACCCGCTGCTTCTCTCCTCCACCGCCGGGCGGGCGTGAGGCGCCGCCCGCGCCGTCAGACCCAGCGGAACAGCCCCGACCAGAACGGCAGCGGCGACGTCTTCAGCGCCACCAGCTCCTTGAACTGGCGGTAGCCGAGGATGCGCGGCTTCCAGTAGCTGTTCGACCATGCCACCTCGGCCACGCCGGTGCTGGTCTGCGAGCCGATCCACTTTTCCCCGTACTTGATCACGATCCCGACATGGGTCGGGATCTTGCCGCTGTTGGCGAAGAAGATGAGGTCGCCCGGCTCGGGCGTTTCCACCGCCGAGAACAGCGGCGAATCGTACATGCCCGCCGCCGAGAGCAGCGGCGGTTTCCCCTCCCCGAACGCCTTGTGATAGACGTATCGGACGAAGCCCGAGCAGTCGAATCCCTCCTCCGGGCTCTTGCCGTTCCACACATAGCCCTTACCGGCCTTCACCGCCGCGACACGCGTCTCCTCCGCGATGTTCAGGATCTGCTGGCGCGATGGCTTGGCCGTTTCCGATGCCGCGTCCGACATGCCCCCCTCCCCCATTCAGGGCGCTCGGGCCGCATCAGCCCTGGACCACGCGCTGCGTCTGCACCCCGAGCCCCGTGATCGAGACGCGCACCACATTCCCGGGCCGGAGATAGATCGGCTGCGGCTTCTTCCCGAGGCCCACCCCGGGCGGCGTGCCCGTCGTGACGATATCGCCAGGATGCAACGTGATGAAGCGGCTGACGTAGGAAAGCAGATGCGCCACCCCGAAGATCATGGTGCGCGTCGAGCCGTCCTGCATCACCTCTCCGTCCACCTCGCAGCGGATGGCGAGGTCCTGCGGATCGGGCACCTCGTCGGGGGTGACAAGCCAGGGCCCGAGTGGCCCGTAGCCGTCGGCCCCCTTGCCCTTGTCCCAGGTGCCGCCGCGCTCGGTCTGCCATTCGCGCTCGGAGACGTCGTTGCAGATCAGGAAGCCGGCGATGTGCTCCATCGCCCGCTCCTCCGGCACGTTCTTGGCGCGGGTGCCCACACAGAAGGCCAGTTCCGCCTCCCAGTCGGTCTTCACCGAACCGGGGGGCAGCACGATGTCGTCGTCCGGCCCGGCGATGGCGTTGAGCGACTTCAGGAAGACGATCGGCTCCTTCGGGATTGGCGCCCCCGTCTCGGCGGCGTGATCGGCGTAGTTGAGCCCTATCGCGACGAAGTTGCGCGTGCCTGCGACAGGCGGGCCGAGCCGTACGCCGGGCGGCACGGCCGGAAGCCCCGCCGGGTCCACGGCGCGGATGCGATCGAGCCCGGCGGGCGACAGCGCCTCCCCCGCCCAGTCCGTGACCAGCGAGGAGGCGTCGCGGATCACGCCGGCCGCATCCAGGATACCCGGCCTTTCCCGGCCCGGCGGGCCGAAGCGCAGCAGTTTCACGGCAGCCTCCTCGCCTTCAGGGGAACACCATCTCGCGGATCGGGCAGGTGTTGACCTGGCGGCGCTCCTGCGCCTGCCCGGTGGCGTAGACAACCCGCACATCCACCACGCATTGCCCGGGCGGCATCAGCACGACCAGCGCGCCGCCGGGCGGCAGGACCGTCCCGCGCGGCAGCCGGTTCTCGCCCCAGGTCGGGTCGGCGGCCGGGGAGGCGCGGACATCCACGATCGGCACCGGCCCGCCATTGATCAACCGGAAGGAGGGATCCTGCGCCGCGGCGCCGCCGGCGGCCAGCAGCAGCGCAAGCACCAGGGCCGCGCGCCTCATCCTGCGCCTTCCAGCAGGAAGCCCTGCACGGCCTGGTACAGCGCGCCCCTGTTGCGCTGGAGCATGATGCCGTGGGTGCCACGGTCGAGGACGACGAAACGCTTTCCAGGCGAGGCCGTCAGCGCCTGGAAGAGCCCGAGGCAGCGTGCGGGCGGCGCGGCGGCATCCCATTCCGCGACCGTGACCAGGGAGGGAACGGTGATCCGCGCCGGATCGAACCAGGGCCGCCCGGCCGCCCAGGACTCCCGCGCATCCGCCGCCGCCCCGTTCGGCACCCGCAGCACCGAGGGGACGCGGCGCATGCCCTCCGGGTCGGTCGCGAAGGTCGCGTCCGCCCAGTGCTCGAACCAGCCGGGCGGGAACAGCGCGGCGCGCTCGGCCTCGGGCGCGCCCTCGGCCAGCATCTGGCGGGCGGCGGCGCGGGTGAGCGTGCGGTAGCCAGGCAGCGTGCCGGCGGGCGGGGCGGGCTGTCCGATCCAGGGCGGGGCGACCAGCAAGAGGCGCTCGACCAGCGCCGGGTTGTCGGCGGCGAAACGCGCGGCGAGCGCCGCCCCCCAGCCCCAGCCGCCGAGCACGAGCCGCTCCAGCCCGCGCGCCTGCCGGATCTGGGCGACGGCGGCGGCGACGTCGCGCAGCGCCACCTCGCCGCGCACGAGGGGCGGCGTCGCCTCCGGCGGGGCGGCGAACTCCGCCGGGCGGGTCGAGCGCCCGTAGCCGCGCAGGTCCACGCACCAGACGTCGAAGCCGGAGGCGGCGATGTAGTCCATCCAGGACTGCCCGGCGAGCGGCACGTCGAACAGCGTGCTGCCCGGGAACTCCGCGCCGTGCAGCAGCAGCACGGTGCGCGCCGGCGTCCGCGGAGCACCGGCGGCGGGATGCTTGGCGCGAAGGTAGAGCTCCATCCCGGGATCGCCGCCCGGGATCAGCATCTCCTCGGCCTCGGCGACCTGCGCCGCGGCGGGCAGCGCGGCGGCGGCGAGGCCGAGGGCGGCGCCAGCGAGCAGGTGGCGTCGCTGCATGTGTCTGGTCTCCTTGGATCGTCGTCGCGCGATGCTAGCCTGGATCGGGTGCGTGCGCAGCCTCGTGGCGGCGATGTCCCCGGGGCGGGGCGCGGGCGAGCGGGAGCCGGGGGGCCCAGGCCGGCCCGGTGCGCGGGGCTTCGCCGGCGTCTCGGCGCTGCCGTCGCCCGGAAGGCCGCGGCTGTCCGCCGCGCCGGCAAGCACGGCCCCTCAGCAGCTGCGCGGCAGCTCCTCGAGCCGCTCGAGCCGCCCGCGCAGGCTGAACTCGCCGAACTCCATCGTCAGGTCGTCGGCGACGCCGTTCGACCAGTAGCGCAGGCTCATCTCGTAGTCGGCCACGGCCGCGCCGCCCTGCGGCTGCCCGCCCTCGAAGAACGCCACCCGCATCCGCGCCGAGGGGAGTGCGGACAGGCTGTCGAAGCGGGGGTGCCGCTCCGGCGGCAGCACGGCGAGGATGAAGGTGGTGGTGTCCTGCGCGCCGGTGTCGGTGGTGCCGTCGAACAGCGGCGCGACCAGCACGCGTTCCCCGCGCGCCGCGGCGGCCAGCGCGCGGACGGTGTGCCCCATCGGCAGCATGGTGCCGCGGGGCAGCGGCGCCTCCCGCGCGGCGGGATGGACATAGGTGACGAGGCCGGACCCGTCCGGGGCGAGCCGCGCCTCGCCCGAGACGCGCTTGGTCTCCGCGTCGTTCGTCCGCTGCACCAGGCTGAACCGCAGGCGGGAGCCGTCCCGCGCCTCGAGCGTCGCGTAGTCCGACGTCGTCTCGATCTGCTGGCCGTCGCGGTCGGTGATCTCGAGGGTGAAGCGCTGGCGCGTCGCCCAGCCGTCGCAGGCGTCGGCGACCTCGAAGATCATCAGCCCGCGCGCCGCTGCGATGTTGGAGCCTTCGCGGGTGCGTTCCAGCGTCAGCACATAGGCGGCGCGATGCGGCAGCATGGCGTCGGGCCCGCCGGCGAGCGGCTGGGCGGCGGCGGTCGGCCCCGCGGCCGCCGGGCCGAGGGCAAGAAGGGCGAGGACGGCGCGTCGGTTCATCAGGCCTATGTAAGGCAAATGCGCCCGGCGCGCACCGGCCGAGGGCTCAGCCCGCCGCGCCGGACTTCGGCTTCGGCAGGTCGAGCGCGATGTGCAGCTCCTTGAGCCGCGCCGGATCCACCCGGGCGGGCGCCCCCATCATCAGGTCCTCGGCCTGCTGGTTCATCGGGAACAGGATCACCTCGCGGATCGCCGGCTCCTCGGCCAGAAGCATCACGATCCGGTCTATCCCCGGCGCCGAGCCGCCATGCGGCGGGGCGCCGTAGCGGAAGGCGTTCAGCATGCCGCCGAAGCGGCGCTCCACCTCCTCCGCGCTGTAGCCCGCGATCTCGAAGGCCTTCAGCATGATGTCGGGGCGGTGGTTGCGGATCGCCCCGCTGCTGAGCTCGACGCCGTTGCACACGATGTCGTACTGGAAGGCCTTGATCTCGAGCGGGTCCATCGTGGTCAGCGCCTCGAGGCCCCCCTGCGGCATCGAGAAGGGGTTGTGGCTGAACTCGATCTGCCCGGTCTCCTCGTTGCGCTCGTACATCGGGAAATCGGTGATCCAGCAGAAGCGGAAGGCGTTCTCCTCGATCAGCCCGAGCTCCTCGCCGATCCGGCTGCGCGCCTTGCCGGCGATCCTCGCGGCGTCCGCCGGCTTGCCGGCGGCGAAGAACACCGCATCGCCGGCGGCAAGGCCGCAGGCCTCGGCGATGGCGGCCACGCGCTCCGGCTCCAGGTTCTTCGCGATCGGGCCCTTCGGCCCCTCGGCGTCCCAGGCGATCCAGCCGAGGCCGCCCGCCCCCTCGCCCCGCGCCCATTCGTTCAGGCCATCGAAGAAGGAGCGCGGCTTCGCCGCCGCCCCCGGCGCCGGGATGGCGCGCACCACACCGCCCGCGGCCGCGACCTTCGCGAACAGCCCGAAGCCGCCGCCGGCGAAGGCAGACGTGACGTCGCGGATCCTGAGCGGGTTGCGCAGGTCCGGCTTGTCGGTGCCGTATTCGAGCAGCGACACGTCGTAGGGGATGCGCGGGAACGGCGGCGGCGTGACGGCCTTGCGCGTGCCGGTCCAGCCGGAGAACTCCTCGAACACCCCGTGCAGCACGGGCTCGATCGCGGCGAACACGTCCTCCTGTGTGACGAAGCTCATCTCGAAGTCGAGCTGGTAGAACTCGCCCGGAGAGCGGTCGGCGCGCGAGGCCTCGTCGCGGAAGCAGGGGGCGATCTGGAAGTAGCGGTCGAAGCCGGCCACCATGATCAGCTGCTTGAACTGCTGCGGCGCCTGCGGCAGGGCGTAGAACTTGCCGGGATGCAGGCGGGCCGGCACGAGGAAGTCCCGCGCGCCCTCGGGGGAGGAGGCGGTCAGGATCGGCGTCTGGAACTCGGTGAAGCCCTGCTCCGTCATCCGCCGGCGGATCGAGGCGATGACGGCGCTGCGCAGCATGATGTTGCGGTGCTGCCGCTCCCGCCTGAGGTCGAGGAAGCGGTAGCGCAGGCGGAGCTCCTCCGGGAACTCGGCATCGCCCGCCACCTGGATCGGCAGCGTCTCGGCGGCCGACTGCACCACGAGCTCGGCCACGCGAAGCTCCACCTCGCCGGTCGGCAGCTTCGGGTTCACCGTGCCCGGCTCGCGCAGCACCACCTCGCCCGTCACGGTGATCACGCTCTCCGGCCGCACTGCCTCCAGCGCTGCGAAGGCCGGGCTGCCCTGGGCGGCGACGCACTGGGTGATGCCGTAGTGGTCGCGCAGGTCCACGAACAGCAGCCCGCCATGGTCCCGCTTGCGGTGGACCCAGCCGGACAGTCGCGCGGTGGTACCGGCGTCGGAGGCGCGGAGGGCAGCGCAGGTGTGGGTGCGGTAGGGGTGCATGGCGTCCTGTCGGGGCGAGCGGGCAGCGGCGGACACGGCAACAGCCGGCGGCCGCTGTCAACCCCGGGGTGGCCTCAGGCCCCGGCGGCGTCGATCTCGGCGATGTCCTCGGGCGGGAGCGCGAGCGTCGCCCCGGCAAGCAGTTCGGCGAACTGCTCGAGGCTGGTGCAGCTTGCGATCGGCGCGGTGATGCCGGGTTTCGCGATCTGCCAGGCGATGGCGACGGAGGCCATCGCCGCCCCGTGGCGTGCGGCCACCCGCGCCACCGCATCCAGCACGGCGAAGCCGCGCGGCGTGAGGTAGTTCGCGACGTAGCGTTCCCCGCGCGGGGATTTCGAGAGGTCGGCGGCGCTGCGGTACTTGCCGGAGAGGAATCCCGAGGCCAGCGCCGAGTAGCCGATGATGCCGACCTGCTCGGACAGGCAGAGCGGCACGAGATCCGCCTCGATCGCGCGCTCGAGCGGGTTGTAGCGCGGCTGGAGGGATTCGAAGCGCGGCAGCCCGCCCGACCCGGCGAGCCCGAGCGCCGCCGCAAGCCGCGCCGCGGAATAGTTGGAGGCGCCGATCGCCCGCACCTTCCCCTCGGCGATCAGGCGGCCGAAGGCGCCGAGCGTGTCGGCGAGCGGCACGCCCGGATCGTCGCGGTGCGCCTGGTAGAGGTCTATCCGCTCCACCCCGAGCCGCCGCAGCGACGCCTCGCAGGCGCGCGCGATCCAGCCGGGCGAGAGGCCCTCCCCGTCCGGCATCCTCATGCCGCACTTGGTCAGGATCAGCACCCGCCGGCGCGCGCCCGGGCGGGACTTCAGCCATTCCCCGATCACCGTCTCGGATTCCCCGCCCCGGTGCCCGGGCGCCCAGGCGGAATAGACGTCGGCGGTGTCGATCGCGAAAAGCCCGTGGTCGAGGCAGGCGTCGAGCAGCCGGAAGGAGGTGGCGCGGTCCGCCGTCCAGCCGAACACGTTCCCGCCGAACACGACCGGCGGGATCTCGATCCCGCTCCGCCCGAGTGCCCGCAGCCGCATCACGCCCCTCCCGTTCCCTGCCCGCGCCAGGATGCACGCCCGCAAGCCGCCCGGCCATCCCTCGCGCGGCCATGTCTCGCAACCGGGCGAATCGGGCTATATCCGGGGCCAGATGTCCCCGCGCGACGCTTCCGGATTCGCCCCGCCGCGAATCGTCACCACCACCGAAGACCTGGCCGCCCTGTGCGAGCGGCTCTCGCGCGAGGCGTTCGTGACGGTGGACACCGAGTTCCTGCGCGAGCGCACCTATTGGCCCGAGCTCTGCCTCGTGCAGCTGGCGGGAGAGGCGGAGGTGGCGCTGGTGGACACCCTCTCGCCCGGGCTCGACCTCGCGCCGCTCGGGGCGCTGCTCGCCAACCCCGCCGTGCTCAAGGTGCTGCACGCCTGCCGGCAGGATGTGGAGATCTTCGTGCTGCGTTTCGGCGCCGCGCCCGCGCCGCTGTTCGACACCCAGATCGCGGCGATGGTCGCAGGCTTCGGCGACCAGGCCTCCTACGACAGCCTCGTGCGCGCCCTGGCCGGAACGAAGCTCGACAAGGCGCACCGCTTCAGCGACTGGGCGGCGCGGCCGCTGTCGGAGGCGCAGATCGCCTATGCCGCCGCCGACGTGACGCATCTGCGCACCGTCTACCGCGCGCTCGCCGCGCGGCTCGCGGCCGAGGGCCGCAGCGAATGGGTCGCCGAGGAGATGGCGGCGCTGACCGACGCCAACGCCTACCGGACCGACCCCGACACGGCGTGGGAGAAGCTCCGCCCGCGCGGCGGCAGCCGCCGCTTCCTCGGCGTGCTGAAGGCCGTCGCCGCCTGGCGCGAGCGCGAGGCGCAGCGCATCAACATCCCCCGCCAGCGCCTCTTGCGCGACGAGACGCTGCTCGAGATCGCCGCCACCATGCCGGAGACGCCGGCCGACCTCGCGCGCGCCCGCGGCGTCAGCGAGGGCTTCGCGCGCGGCAAGTCGGGCGCGGCGCTGCTTGCCGCCATCGCCGCGGCGCGGGCGCTGCCGGAAGCGGAACTCCCCTCCATCCCGCGCGAGCCGCAGCGCCCCCCGGCCTCTCCCGCCCTGGTCGCGCTGCTCAAGGTCCTGCTCTCGGCCAAGGCGGAGGAGAGCGAGGTCGCACCCAAGCTGATCGCGTCGAGCGACGACCTCGAGCGGCTGGCCGCCGAGGCCGAACCCGACATCCCGGCGCTGCACGGCTGGCGGCGGGCGGTGTTCGGGGAGGACGCGCTGGCGCTCAAGGCCGGGCGGCTCGCGCTCGGCGTCGCCGGGCGCGGCGTGCGGCTGATCCGGACGGTCGGTTGACGGCAGGCGGCGCGGGCGGAAGCATCCCGGCGCCACCGCGGAGTCCGTGCGGATGAGGTCGCTCGCCGCGCTGCTGTTCAGCGCCCTGTTCATCCTGTTCCTCACAAACCCCGGGGAGCGGCTGGAGGCCGAGGTTCGCGACCGGGTGATCGGCGACGCCCTGGCCGAGGCCGAGCGGTCGGGCGGCCGCGCGAGCCCCGGCGAGCGCGCGCTGTTCGAGGGCCTCGCCCGCCCCGCCCTGGCCGCGGCACTCTCCGTCACGCCGCAGGGCTACGGGCTGTTCACGCTCTACGAGGTGCGGGGGCCGGCGACGCCGATGGGGCGGATGGGCCAGCCGCGGCGCTGCCTCGGCGCTGCCGCCATGCTCTGGGCGTGCTGGGCGGCGTAGGCGGCGCCCGGCCGACCCCGGCCGCCGCGAGAGGAGGATGTGGCGATGGACCCGATCACCGCGCCGCTCGTGCTGGATCTCGTCGCCTCTGTCGCTGCGGCGCCGCGGCCCTACGCCGAGGTGATGGCCGCGTGGCGCACCTCCTGCCCCCGGCTGACGGTATGGGAGGACGCGCTCGCGGCCGGCCTCGTCGCCTGCCAGGATGCGGGCGGCGCGCTGGTCGTGCGGGCGACGGAGGCCGGGCGCGCCGCCCTCGCCGCCGCGGGGCGGTAGCGGATCAGGTCGCCTCGCCGAAGGCGCGGCGGCGCAGCTCGCGCAGCCGCGCCTCGCCCCCGCGCATGCGCGGATGCAGCGCGAGCGCCGCCTCCATCGCGCGGAAGGCGCCCATCGCGTCCCCGGCTTCCTCGAGCAGGGTGGAGAGCGAGGCGAGCGCGCCGAAATGCCGCGGCTCCAGCGTGAGCGCGCGGCGCAGGTCCTCTGCGGCCTGGCGCGGTTCCCCGGCGCGGGCCAGGGCCTCGGCGCGCAGCACCAGCGCCTCGGCGACGTTCGGCTCGAGCGCCAGCACGGCGTCGAAATCCTCGACCGCCTCGGCCGGCGCGTTGGCCTCGAGGTTGCGGACGCCGCGCCGCATCAGCAGCGCCAGCGCCGGGCTGATCGCCTGGCCCCAGATGGTGCGGATGCGGTTCTCGATCGCCTGCGCGGCGATCTCGTCCGGGGCGCGGCGCAGGTCCTCGAACAGGCGGTCGAGCTCGGCGCGGCGCGCCTCGGCGGAGTGGGAGGGCGCCGTCTGCGCCAGCGCGGGCGCGGCGGCGAGCAGCAACGCGGCGAGGAGGAGGTGGCGCATGGACCGATGCTGCGGCGGCGGGGCGGGGGGGTGCAAGCGCCCTCACGCGCCGCGCGCCGCCCCCCCCGCCGCCGGCTGCGGCCCGCCCGCCATCCAGTCCAGCAGTTCGATGGTGTGCACCGTCGGCACCGCCCCGCCGGACAGCTGCGTCAGGCAGCCGATGTTGCCGGCGGCGATCAGGTCCGGCTTCAGAGCCTCCAGCGCGGCGAGCTTCCGCGCTCGCAACCGCCCGGCGATCACCGGCTGCAGGATGTTGTAGGTGCCGGCCGAGCCGCAGCAGAGATGCGCGTCCTTCGGCGTCGCCACCGCGAAGCCGGCGCGGCGAAGCAGCGCCACCGGCTCTGCCGTCACCTTCTGCCCGTGCTGCAGAGAGCAGGCGGAGTGGTAGGCGACGGTCAGCCCCGGCGGCTCGCGCGTCGGCCGGTAGCCGAAGCGCCAGAGCGCCTCCGTCACGTCCAGCGCGAGGGCGGAGACGGCCGCGGCCGCCGCGGCCTCCGGCTCCTGCCGGAACATGTGGCCGTAGTCCTTCACCGTCGTGCCGCAGCCCGAGGCGTTGATCAGGATCGCATCCAGCCCCTCGCGCGTGATCTCGTCGTGCCAGGCGAGGATGTTGGCGCGGGCCGCGCGCATCGCCGCGGCACGCATGCCCATGTGGTGCGTGAGCGCACCGCAGCAGCCCTGTTCGCGCCGCACCACAACATCGTAGCCCATGCGCGTGAACAGCCGGATCGTCGCCTCGTTGATCGAGGGCGCGAGCACCTGCTGCGCGCAGCCCACAAGCAGCGCGACGCGCCCCTTGCGCGGGCCTTGCGCACGGAACACGCCGGGCCGTTCCATCGCCGAGGGCCCGGGCACATGCGCGGGGGCGAGCCGCAGCATCGCGCGCAGGCGCTCGGCCGTCGCCGACCGCCCCGGGATGAGGCGCGCGAGCGGCCGCGCGAGGGATGCGCCGATCAGCGCGACGCGGAACCGCCAGACGCTCGGCAGCAGGAAGGCCAGCAGGCGGCGCATCGCGCGGTCCGGCCAGGGGCGGGCGTAGGTGTCCTCGATATAGGTCCGCGCGTGGTCCACGAGGTGCATGTAGTTCACGCCCGAAGGGCAGGTCGTCATGCAGGACAGGCAGGAGAGGCAGCGGTCCACGTGGCGCACCACCTCCTCGGTGGCGGGGCGGCCGGATTCCAGCATGTCCTTGATGAGGTAGATGCGCCCGCGCGGCGAATCGAGCTCGTCGCCGAGCAGCAGGAAGGTCGGGCAGGTGGCGGTGCACATGCCGCAATGGACGCAGGTGCGGAGGATGCGGTTGCTCTCCGCGATGTCGGGGTCGCGCAGCTGCTCGGGCGTGAAGCTGGTCTGCATGGCCTAGAGTCCCGCGCGCATGCGGCCGGGGTTCAGGATGCCCTTCGGGTCGAGCGCCGCCTTCACCCGCCGCGACAGCGCGGCGAGCGGCGGCGGTTCCTCGGGGATCACGGGCACCGCGGCGCGCAGCGCATCGGGCGCGCGCAGCAGGGTGAAGCTGCCGGGGCTGGCCGCGGCCGTCACGGCGGCATGCGCCGCCGCCGTCGCCGGCCCGGCGATCCAGACGAGCCCGCCGCCCCAGTCGAGATAGCCGCGCAAGCCGGCCTCGCGCAGCGCGGCCAGCACGCGCGGCCCGTCGGTCGGCTTCACGCTTGCGCGCCACAGCGCCTCCTCCGGCCCTGCGGCGAGGGGCGCGCCGTCGCGGATCGCCGCCCAGAGCGCGTCGGTCTCGGCGGCATCGGCGATCCGGCTCTCGCCGAAGGGCAGCAGCAGGTCGCGCAGCCGCCCGATACGGTAGGCGACGAAGGAGGCGAAATCCTCGATCCGCAGCAGGGCGAGCGGCCCCTCCGCCGCATCCGGCAGCACCGCCGCGCCCGACACGCCGAACGGGCTGCCCAGCCCCGCCGACAGCGCGCGCACGCCTGCCGCCGCGTCCGCCACGCGGATGACAAGCGTCGCCGCCGTCTCCGGCCGCGGCAGCACCTTCAGCGTGATCTCGGTCAGCACGCCGAGCGTGCCGTGGCTGCCGGCGAGCAGCTTGCAGAGATCAAGCCCCGTCACGTTCTTCAGCACCCGCCCGCCGGAGCGCAGCACCTCGCCCCGGCCGTTCACGAAGCGGATGCCGAGCACATGGTCGCGCATCGCACCGCCCGAGATCCGCCGCGGCCCCGACAGGTTCGCCGCCACCACGCCGCCGAGCGTGGCCGCCCCGCCGCCCCAGGGTGCGGCCGAGGGCGGCTCGGCGATCAGCATCTGGCCCTCGGCGGCAAGCGCGGCCTCGACCTCGGCGAGAGGGGTGCCGGCGCGTGCGGCGATCACGAGTTCCTTCGGACGGTAGAGCGTGATGCCGGCGAGCGCGCGGGTGGACAGCGTACGCGCCGCCTGCACCGGCCGCAGCATGGCGCGCTTGGTACCCGCGCCTTCCACCGCGAGCGGCGCGTTTGCCGCGAAGGCCTCGGCGACGGCGGCGGCGACGCCGGCCTCCTCGGCCGGCGCGAGCGGCGCGCTCATCCGGCCGCCTGCGCCAGCGGGAACACCTTGGACGGGTTCAGCAACCAGCCGGGATCGAAGGCCGACTTGATGGCGCGCTGCTGGTCGAGCTCTCGCGCGGTGAACTGCACGCCCATCAGGTCGCGCTTCTCGACGCCGACGCCGTGCTCGCCCGTCAGGCAGCCGCCGACCTCGACGCAGAGCTTCAGGATCTCGGCGCCGAAGGCCTCGGCGCGGCGGAGGCTGTCGGGGTCGTTGGCGTCGAACATGATGAGAGGATGCAGGTTGCCGTCGCCCGCATGGAACACGTTGGCGACGGCGAGGCCGTAGCGGCGCGACATCTCGCCGATCCGCGTCAGCACGCCGGGCAGTTCGGAAGTCGGGATGGTGCCGTCCATGCAGAGGTAGTCGGGGCTGATGCGCCCGATGGCGCCGAACGCCCCCTTGCGGCCCTTCCAGATCGCCGCCGACTGCTCTGCGCTCTCGGCGATCTTCATGCTTGTCGGGTTCAGCGGCGCGCAGATGTCGCGGATGCGGGCGAGCAGCTCGTCCTGCTCGGCCACGCTGCCTTCCACCTCGATGATCAGCATCGCCTCGGCGTCGAGCGGATAGCCGGCGTGGGCGAAGGCCTCGCAGGCGTGGATGCAGGGCCTGTCCATGAACTCGAGGGCGACGGGGATGATGCCGCTGCCGATGATCGCGTCCACCGCGCGGCCCGCCGCCTCCACGCTGCCGAAGGCCGCCAGCATGGCGCGCGCGCCTTCCGGCCCGCGCAGGATCCGCACCGTGACTTCGGTGACGACGCCGAGCTGCCCTTCGCTGCCGGTGACGAGGCCGAGCCAGTCATACCCCGCGGCGTCGAGATGCGCGCCGCCGAGGCGGAGAACCTCGCCCTCGATCGTGACGAAGGTCAGGCCGAGCAGGTTGTTCGCGGTGACGCCGTATTTCAGGCAATGCGCCCCGCCCGAGTTCATCATCACGTTGCCGCCGATCATGCAGGCGAGCTGGCTCGACGGGTCGGGCGCGTAGAAGAACCCCCGCTCCTCGACCGCCCGGGTGATGCCGATGTTGGTCACGCCGGCCTCGACCACGGCGAGGCGGTTGTCGAAATCCACCTCCAGGATGCGGTTCATGCGCATCAGGCCGATGACGACCGAATCCGCCATCGGCAGCGCCCCGCCCGACAGCGAGGTGCCGGCGCCGCGCGGCACCACGCGCACGCCGTTCGCGTGGCAGAAGCGCAGCACGGAGGCGACCTCATCGGTCGTCGAGGGCAGCACCACCGCGAGCGGCGGCTGGCGGTAGGCGGAAAGCCCGTCCGTCTCGTAGGGCTTGAGGCGGAGCGGATCGGCGATGACGCTCTCGCCCGACAGGGGATGCGGCGGCACGAGCGCCCGCAGTGCGGCGACGATCTCGTCGCGGCGGGACAGCACTTCGGGCTTCGGCTCCGGCTGGCGGATCATGGCGCACCCTCCCGGAGGCGAAGATGGCGGCGCGCCCTGCGCGCGACAAGCCGCCGACGCAAAGCGGCACCGCCGAGGCGAGGCCCCGGCGGTGCGGAAACGTCCCGGGTGCCGGGGGCGCCCCGGCGCGCGGCCTCAGCCCTGGCGGGCCTTGAGGCGCGGGTTCTTCTTGTTCAGCACATAGACGCGGCCGTGGCGGCGCACCACAACGCAGTTCTTGTCTCGCGTCTTGGCCGACTTCAGGCTGTTGCGGATCTTCATGGGCTCACCTCAGGCGGCGGGGGATAGGGGCGGGGGTGGCGGCTGTCAATCCGCGGCGCGCCGCCTTCGATGCGGAGCGGGGGGCATCAGGCGGATAACTGCCGCTCGATCGCCGCGACGGCCGGCGCGTCGAGCCGCAGCGCGCGGGCGAGATCGGCGAGAAAGGCCTGCTCGGCCGGGCAGCGCTCGCCCGCGGCGGCGGCCGCGGCGGCGTAGATCCGGGCGGCGAGCAGCGGGTCCTTCACGCCTTTCGCCAGCGCCTCGGCGGTGGCCGGGCGGTCGAAATCCGCGAGCACGATATCACGCTCGGCCGAAGAGAGCCCGGCGATCTCGAGCCGCTCCAGGATCGCCTTGCGCTCGGCGGGATCGAGCCGGTTGTCGGCCTTGGCCGCCGCCACCATGGCGCGCACGAGCAGGAGTCCCTCTGAGGGTGTCGGCGCGGCGGGCCGCGGGGGCGGCGATGGGCCGGGGAAACCGCGCGGCAGTGGCGAAGTCGGGCGCGCCGGAGCCTCGGGCAGGCGCGGCGCCGGGGTGGTCGTCGCGGCAGGGGCGCGCCGCGGCGCCTCGCGCGGGGCGGGGGCGGG
>JANWXJ010000004.1 GCA_025055335.1 Acetobacteraceae bacterium | reverse complement strand
ATGGCCGCCTTCGCCGCGGGCACGGTGCCGGCGCTCGTGCTGGTGGCGCTCGGCGGGCGGCTCGCGCTGCGCGGGCGGCCGCGCTGGCTCGCGCCCGTGGGCGGGGCGCTGTTCGCGCTGAACGGCGTGGTGCTCTCGGCCATGGCGGTGCGCCTGCTCGCCTGAGCGGCGGCTTCAGCCTTTCTTCACCCCGCGCTGCGACATCTGACCGCGCAGAGGAGCGGAGCGGGACGCGGCGGGGTGTCTGGCATCACCGCGGCGGCCAATGTGCCCGCCACCATCTTCGAGAACACGCCGACCAACGCCTGGGCCGCGCTGCTGACCTTGCAGGGCAGCCTCGCCGGGCTGCGGGAGGTCGCGCTCGCCGGGGCCGACGCCAACCGCTTCCAGGCAGTGCTGCTGCCCGGCGGCCAGGTCCACATCACCCCGGCCATGGTGTTCGACCGGGAGGCATTCGGCGCGACGGACCCGGTTTTCACCTTCTCGCTCTCCGCCCGCTTCGACAGCGGCTGGGTGGCGGTGCAGGGGAGCTGGTCCGTCACGCTGCGCGACGTGGACGACACCCCGCCAGGGAACCTCCGCTTCTCCTCCGGCGGGTCGGTGCTCGAGAACGATGTCGGCGGGATCATCGGCACGCTGGCCGCCGACGACCCCGACAGTCCGCCGCAGAACATCACCTTCACGCTCGGCTGGCCGGACGAGGCCTGGTTCGAGATCGTGGACGGCAACGTGCTCAAGCTGCGGGACGGCGTGGACCTGCTGCGGGAGGGCGGCACGACGCGCGAGGTGACCGTGCTCGTCTCGGACGGCATCAACACGGCGGCGCGTATCGTCGCCGTCCAGGTGCTGAACGTCACGGACGAGGATGACATTCCCGCGCCACCGCCGGTCCAGCCGCCGCCCCCGCCGCCGCCGCCGCCACCACCACCACCTCCTCCTCCTCCTCCCCCGCCGCCGCCCCCGCCGCCCCCGCCGGAGGAGAACCGCCCGCCCGACCCGTTGCAGCCGGGCGAGAGCAAGCACGGCTTCGCCTTCGTCTGGGCGACGGTGGTCGGCACCTTGCGCTTCTCATGGGAGGCGGAACTCGTCCTCACCGGCCCCGACGGGCTGACGCTGGTCCGCCTCAAGGACGGCAACGACGTCTGGCTTCCGCGGATAGACCTCCTGCAGATGGGCGACGGCGATCTGCACTTCTCGCCCGACGGGATCGCCGCGCAGATCATCCGCCTCTACGATGCCATCCTGGATCGCCCGCCGGATGTGCCGGGTCTGCTCTACTACATCGGCGTCATGCGGGCCGGCGCGTCGCTCGCCGATGTCGCGACGGGCTTCCTCAACAGTCCGGAGTTCCTGGCCCGCTTCGGCGGGCTGTCGAATGCGGATCTCGTCACCGCGCTCTACCGCGTGGCACTCGGGCGGGAGCCGGATGCCGACGGCTTCGCCTTCCATCTGGCCGAACTGAACGCGGGCATGCCGCGGCAGCAGAAGATCGCGAACTTCCTGCAGAGCCCGCAGGCGGCGGCGATCTTCAAGGCGGCGAACCCCGGTGGCGTGTTCGTGCCGACGCCGCATGCGCGGCTGATCGCCGCCGCCTACGATGCGGTGTTCGACCGCGCGCCCGATCCGTCCGGCCTCGCCTTCTGGTCGGACCTGCTGGTGCGCGGCGTTCTCGATGCCCGCGGCCTGGTGGAGGGAATCGCACAGTCGCCGGAGTTCCAGCAGCGCCACGCCGGCTCGACCGACGTGCAATACGTCACCTCGATCTACGCCAGCGCGCTGGAACGGCCCCCCGATGCCGGCGGCCTCTCCTTCTGGACGGGCCTGCTTGCGAACGGCACGCTGGACCGCGTCGGGGTGGTGATGGCCATCGGGCTCTCGCCGGAGGGCATGAGCCACTTCGCCCCACCCAACGGACCGGCCTTCGACCTGTTCGGCTGATCAGCCGACAAGATCCTTGTAGGCGTGCCAGGTGGCATGCGCGATCAGCGGCAGCGCCACCGCGAGGCCGAGGAAGAAGGGCACGAGCCCGAGCCCGACGAACACCACGATCAGCGCCGCCCACAGCGCCATCGGCCTCGGGTTGGCCGCCACGGCCCTGATCGAGGCCACGATCGCCTCCACCGCCGAGACGTCCCGCTCCACCAGCATCGGGATGGATACCGCCGAGATGGCGAAGGCGACGACCGCGAGGAAGAACCCGATTCCGGTGCCGACGATCAGGAAGGGCAGCAGGTTCGGGCTGCGCAGCATCGCCCAGGGCAGCTGCTCGAGCGTGGGCGAGAAGTCGAGCCCGAAGAACACCGCGAACAGCAGCCCGGCGACCCGCACCCAGAACAGGTGGATGAGCAGCAGCGCCGCCCCCATCAGGGCGAACTGCCAGCGGTTGCGGTTGAAGGCCGAGAGCGCCTCGGCCAGCGTGGTGGACTGCCCGAGGGCGCGCCGGCGCGACGTCTCGTAGAGGCCGGCGGCGAGGATGGGCGCGACCAGGAAGAACCCGGCCGTGGCCGGCAGCACCGCCCAGCGCAGCCCGAGCCCGAACAGCAGCAGCGCGAGCACCCAGCCCATCAGCGCGAAGGCCGCGCCATAGGCGAGGCTGACGCCGGGCGAGGCGAGCAGATCCCGCCACCCGGCGGCGAGCCATGCCCAGGGACGATCCACCGGAACCTGCCGGATGCTCTGCGGCGCTGCCGTCGCGGGCGCGGTCTCTGCCGTCATGTGACGAATCCCTCCTCGGCCTCGGCGAGACGATAGCCGTGACCATCGCGCGCCGACTTGATCCGGATCAAGGACTCGGAGGGGAGGGCGGGCTTTGCTGCGGCACGGAATCCGGCGGCACCGGCCCGTCCGGAAGGGAGAAGAGGCGCGAAGAGCCCATGGCGCTGACCGCAACATCAACCGCCGCGCCGGCCGCGGGCGCGGGCTACGTGGAGGCGCCGGTGCGCGCCTTCGCGATCGCCACCGTCTTCTGGGGCCTCGTCGGCTTCCTGATGGGAGTGACGATCGCCGCCCAGCTCGCCTGGCCGATCCTGAACCTCGACCTCGAATGGACCACCTTCGGGCGGCTGCGCCCGGTGCACACGAGCGCCGTGATCTTCGCCTTCGGCGGCAACGCGCTGCTCGGCTCGAGCCTCTATGTGGTGCAGCGCACCTGCCGCGCCCGCCTGTTCGGCGGCGAGGACATGGGCTGGTTCCTGTTCTGGGGCTACCAGTTCTTCATCGTGATGGCCGCCCTCGGCTACGTGATGGGCGTGACGCAGGGCCAGGAATACGCCGAACCGGAGTGGTACGTCGATCTGTGGCTCACCTTCGTCTGGGTGCTCTACCTCGTCGCCTTCGCCGGCACGATCATGAAGCGCGAGGAGCCGCACATCTACGTGGCGAACTGGTTCTACCTCGCCTTCATCATCACGATCGCCATGCTGCACATCGGCAACAACCTTGCGCTGCCGGTGTCCTGGGGGCATGCGGATTCCTACCAGCTGGCGTCGGGCGTGCAGAACGCGATGATCCAGTGGTGGTACGGCCACAACGCGGTCGGCTTCTTCTTGACCGCCGGCTTTCTCGGGATGATGTACTACTTCATCCCGAAGCAGGCGAACCGGCCCGTGTACTCCTACCGGCTGTCGATCGTGCACTTCTGGTCGCTGATCTTCCTCTACATCTGGGCCGGGCCGCACCACCTGCACTACACCGCCCTGCCCGACTGGGCGCAGACGCTCGGCATGGTGTTCAGCGTGATGCTGTGGATGCCCTCCTGGGGCGGGATGATCAACGGCATCATGACGCTCTCGGGCGCGTGGGACAAACTCCGCACCGATCCGGGCCTGCGCTTCTCCGTCACCGCCGTCGGCTTCTACGGCATGTCCACCTTCGAGGGGCCGGTGATGTCCATACGCGCGGTGAATGCCCTTTCGCACTACACCGACTGGACGGTGGGGCACGTGCATTCCGGCGCCATGGGGTGGGTCGGCTTCATCACCTTCGGCACGCTGTACTGGCTGGTGCCGGCGCTGTGGCGCAAGCGGCAAGTGTGGTCGCAGCGGCTGATCGAGTGGCACTTCTGGATCGCCACCCTCGGCATCGTGCTCTACATCACCGCCATGTGGGTGTCGGGCATCATGCAGGGCCTGATGTGGCGCGCCTACGACGAGCTCGGCTTCCTCCAGTACTCCTTCATCGAGACGGTGGAGGCGATGCATCCCTACTACGTCATCCGCTTCCTCGGCGGCGTGCTGTACCTGACGGGCGCGGGGCTGATGGCGTGGAACCTCTGGAAGACCATCACCGAGAGCGAGGCCGCGGAGGAGGCGCGCGCCGGCGCGCCCGCCCCCGCCCTCCGGCCGGCGGAGTGAGGAGGGGAACGCCATGTTCAGGCGCTTCAGCCACGCGCTGATCGAGCGGAACGTGCTGCTGCTCGCAGCGCTCACCCTCGTCACCGTCTCGATCGGCGGCCTCGTGCAGATCATCCCCCTCTTCGCGGTGGAGACGACGATCGAGCGCGTCTCGGGCATCCGCCCCTACACGCCGCTCGAGCTGATGGGGCGGAACATCTACATCCGCGAGGGGTGCTACGCCTGCCACTCGCAGATGGTGCGCCCCTTCCGCGACGAGCACGAGCGCTACGGCCACTACAGCCTCGCGGCGGAAAGCATGTACGACCGGCCGTTCCAGTGGGGCTCGAAGCGGACGGGGCCGGATCTCGCCCGCATCGGCGGCCGCTACTCGGACGAATGGCACGCCCAGCACTTCCGCGATCCGCGCGCGCTCGTGCCGGGGTCGGTGATGCCGCCCTACGGCTTCCTCGACCGGCCGCTGCGCTTCCACGACATCGAGCAGCACCTGCGCACGCTCGCCCGCATCGGCGATCCCTACACGCCGGAGATGATCGCCAACGCCCGGCGCGACCTGATCGCCCAGGCCGATCCGGAGGCCGATTCGCCGGGCTTCGAACAGCGCTATCCGCGCGCGCGGCGTGCCGTGTTCGACGGCAACCCGCGCGTGGTGACCGAGATGGACGCGCTGATCGCCTACCTGCAGATGCTGGGCACGCTGGTGGACTTCACCACCCTCACGCCCGACAGCCTGCGCCAGCAGTGACGGAGGGCGCGATGGACCTCGAGACGCTCTATCCCCTCCTGCGAAGCATCTGGGTGGTGTGGTTCTTCCTGCTGTTCGGCGGGATCCTCGCCTGGGTGCTGTGGCCCAGGAACCGCCAGAGGCTGGAAGCGCACGGAAGCATCCCGCTGCGCGACGACCCGCCGACACGCTGACCGGAGAGCCGCGATGCCGACGAAGATCGAGAAGGACAGCATCACCGGCCGCGAGACCACCGGCCACGAGTGGGACGGCATCAAGGAGCTCAACACGCCGCTGCCGAAATGGTGGCTGTGGGTCTTCTACGCCACCATCGCCTTCTCGGTGCTGTGGATGATCCTCTACCCGGCGCTGCCGATCCCGGGCGCCACCGGCCTCACCGGCTGGACCGCGCGCGGCGCCCTGCCCGCGCAGCTGGAGGCGGCGCGGGCGGCCCAGGCGCCGATCCTCTCCCGCATCGCCGAGCTGGAGCCCGAGGCGATCGCGGCCGATCCGCAGCTCCGCGCGGTGGCGATGGCGGGCGGCCGCGCCGCCTTCGCGACCAACTGCGCCGGCTGCCACGGCGCGGGCGGCGAGGGGCGGCCCGGCGGCTATCCCGCCCTCGGCGACGACCACTGGATCTGGGGTGGCAGCTTCGAGGCGATCCGCTTCACCATCCGCCACGGCATACGCAACCAGGAGGACGCCGAGGCGCGAATCGGCGCACCCATGCAGGCCTACCTGACCACCGGCCAGCTCAGCCGCGCGCAGATCCAGGACCTCGTGCAGCACATCCTCTCCTACACCGGCCGCGCCACCGACCGCGCGGGAGCGGAGCGCGGCGCCGCCCTCTATGCCGAGCAATGCGCCTCCTGCCACGGCGAGCGCGGAGAGGGGAACCGCGACCTCGGCGCGCCCCCGCTCAACACGCGCATCTTCGTCTATGGCGGGGACGCGGCCACCCTCTTCGCCTCGATCGCCTACGGCCGCGCGGGGGTGATGCCGCCCTGGGCCGGGCGGCTGGACGCCGCGACGATCAACATGCTCACGGTCTACGTCCACGCGCTTGGCGGCGGCGAGCGGGAGTGAGGCGATGAACGCCCTGCCGCCCAAGGCCGCGCCGCCCGAACAGCCGCAATCGCTCTACGCGGACCGCGTGCGGGTCTATCCGCGCGCGGTGAAGGGGCCGGTGCGGCGGGCGAAATGGGCGGTGCTGGTCGGGCTGCTCGCGCTCTACTACGCCACGCCCTGGATCCGCTGGGACCGCGGCCCCGGCCTGCCCGACCAGGCGGTGCTGGTCGACATGCACGCCCCGCGGATCTTCCTGTTCTGGATCGAGATCTGGCCGCAGGAGATCTACTTCCTGACGGGCCTGCTCGTGCTCGGCGCCGTCGGGCTGTTCGCCGTCACCTCGCTGTTCGGGCGGGTGTGGTGCGGCTTCACCTGCCCGCAGACGGTCTGGACCGACCTGTTCCTGTGGGTCGAGCGGCGCATCGAAGGGGACCGCAACACGCGCATGAAGCGCGACGCCGGGCCGCGCGACGCGGCGTGGTGGCGGCGGAAGATCCTGAAGCACGCGGCCTGGATCGGCATCGCCCTCGCCACCGGCGGCGCCTGGGTGTTCTACTTCACCGACGCCCCCACAACGCTCGTGCGGCTTCTCACGCTGCAGGCCGATCCGGCCACCTACTTCTTCGTCGGGCTGTTCACCGCCACCACCTATCTCCTCGCCGGCTGGGCGCGCGAGCAGGTCTGCACCTACATGTGCCCCTGGCCGCGCTTCCAGGCGGCGATGCTGGACAAGGACAGCCTCGTCGTCACCTACCGCGACTGGCGCGGCGAGCCGCGCGGCAAGCCCGACGGCGCGCATGGCGACTGCGTGGCGTGCCACGCCTGCGTGCATGTCTGCCCGACCGGGATCGACATCCGCGACGGCCAGCAGCTCGAATGCATCGGCTGCGGCCTGTGCATAGACGCCTGCGACGAGGTGATGGCGAAGCTCGGGCGGCCGAAGGGGCTGATCGCCTTCGAGACGCTCTGCAACCTCGCCGCCTCGCAGGCGGCCACCCGGGGCATGCCGCCGGGCGAGGCGCGCACCGCCGCCGGCATGGCCGCGCGCAGGGCGCCGAGGTTCCTCCGCCCGCGCACCCTCGTCTATGCCGGCGTGCTGTCGGCGGTGGCGGTGGTGATGCTCGCGGCCTTCCTCTTGCGCGAGACCCTGTCGCTCACCGCCATCCAGGACCGCGCGCCGCTCTACGTCACGCTGTCCGACGGGTCGGTGCGGAACGCCTACACGCTGCGCATCACCAACAAGCGCCACGCCTCCGAGGAGTTCCGCCTGGCGGTGGACAGCCCGCTGCCGCTCGCCGTCGCGGTGCAGGGGCAGGAGGGGCCGCCGCGGCTCGTCTCCCGCCCAGACGGCCTCTCCGATGCCCGCGTGTTCCTCACCCTGCCGCCCGACCCGCCGGGCGGCCGGCGCGACGGCGAGGTGACGTTCCGGCTGCTGGATGCGGCGGGCCGCACGGTCGCCTCCGCCCACGCCCAGTTCCACGGAGGCCGCCGATGAGCGACGCGACAGGATCCCGCCGCAGCGGCTGGATCCCCTGGGTCTTCGTCGGGGGGATGGGCGTCGTCGTCGCGGTCAATGCGGTGTTCGTCTGGCTCTCGCTCTCCACCTTCACCGGCACCACCGTCCCCCGCGCCTTCGAGCGCGGCCGGCAATACGACCTCGTGCTGGCCGAGGCGGCGCGGCAGGCGGCGCTCGGGTGGCAGGTGGAGGTTGCGCTTGCCGGCACGCGCCTCACCGTCACGGCGCGCGATTCCGAAGGCCGGCCGCTGACCGCCACGGTCGAGGGCGCGCTGCACCGCCCGCTGCAGGATCTCTCGGTGCCGGTCGGCTTCCGGGCCGTAGGCGGCGGGCGCTGGTCCGGCACCCCCGAGATCCCGCTGCCCGGCCAGTGGGAGGCGCGCATCACCCTCACCGCCCCGGACGGCGCGCGCAAGGAGGTGCGCGCGCGGCTCTTCGTCCCGCCCGAGGCGATCGGCGGATGACGGCGGGCAGCCGCCCCGTCCCCGCCGCGGAGGCGCGCTCCCTTGCGGGCTGCGCCCATTGCGGCGCGGCGGTGGCGGGCGGGGCGCGCTTCTGCTGCGCCGGCTGCGAGGCGGCGCACGCGATCGTCTCGGGCCTCGGGCTCGATGCCTTCTACGCACGGCGCAGCGGCGAGGCGGGCGCGATCCGCCCCGCCGAGGAGGCGCCCGCCTGCGATCCGGCGGCGCATCTGCGGCCCGGCCCGGACGGCACGGCCGAGCTCGACCTGCTGCTCTCGGGCCTCTCCTGCGGCGCCTGCGTGTGGCTCGTCGAGCAGGCGCTCGGCGCCGAGCCCTCGGTGCGGCGCGCGCGCGCGAACCTGACGACGCGGCGCCTCGCCCTCCGCTTCTCGGGCGGCGCCGAGGAGGCGCGGCGGCTCGTCGGCCTGCTCGCCCGGCTCGGATTCCGCTCGGCACCCTGGACGCCGGCCTGCCTCTCCGCCGCCGAGGACCGGGAGATGCGCGAGCTCCTGCGCGCCCTCGGCATCGCGGCGTTCGGCGCGATGAACGTGATGCTCGTCTCGGTCGCCGTCTGGGTCGGGGACGACATGGGGGACGCGACGCGCCACCTGATGCACTGGATCGCCGCCGCGATCGGCCTGCCGGTGGTGCTGCTGGCGGGCATGCCCTTCTACCGCTCGGCCTTCGCGGCCATGCGCGGTGGCCGCGCGAACATGGACCTTGCGGTGTCGCTCGGCGTGATCGCCACCGCGCTGATGAGCCTCTCCGAGACGCTGCGGAACGGCCCCTACACCTGGTTCGACGGCGCGACGCTGCTGCTCGCGCTGCTGCTCGCCGGCCGCGTGCTCGATCGCGCGGCGCGCGGGCGGGCGCGGCGGGCGGTGGCGGAACTGCTCGCGCTGCAGCAGGGCAGCGTGACGCGCCTTGCCCCCGACGGCACCGCCGAGACCATCGCCGCCGAGGCCGCCGCGGCCGGCGACACCCTGCTGCTGTCCGCCGGCGAGCGGCTGCGGCTCGATGCCACGCTGCTCGATGCCGAGGCGCTGCTCGACACCTCCGCCACGACGGGCGAGAGCCTGCCGCGCCGCTTCCTGGCCGGGGAGGCGCTGCCCGCCGGGGCGATCAACATGGGCGCGCCGGTGCGCGTGGCGGTTGCCGCCTCCGCTGCCGAAGGCTCGCTTGCCGCCCTCTCCCGCCTGCTCTCCGAGGCGGAGGCGGCGAAGGGCCGCATCGCCTCGATCGCCGACCGCGCCGCGCGTCTTTATGTGCCGGTGGTGCATGCGGTCGCCGCCGCCACCTTCCTGCTGTGGTTCGCCCTCCTCGGCGCGGGCTGGCAGGAGGCGCTGGTGCCGGCGGTCGCGGTGCTGATCATCACCTGCCCCTGCGCGCTCGCCATCGCCGTGCCCGCGGTGCGAGTGGTGGCGACCGGCGCGCTGTTCCGCAAGGGCGTGCTGGTCGCGCATCCGACGGCGCTCGAGCGCCTCGCTGCCGCCGACCATGCGGTGCTCGACAAGACCGGCACACTGACGGAGGGCCGCCCCGAGTTGCTACCCGATCCGGCGCGGGATCCGGCAGTGCTCCGGCGCGCGGCCGGAATCGCCCGCGCCTCCCACCATCCGCTCGCCCGCGCGCTGGTGCGCGCCTGCCCGGACGCGCCTGCCGCCCCGGGCGTGATCGAGGTGCCGGGCAAGGGGCTGATCGCCGGCGAGGCGCGGCTCGGCAGCGCCGGGTTCGTCGGCGTGCCTGCAGGCTTCGAGGGCATGACCCTGGTGTTCCGCGAAGACGAGGGGGCGGCGGTGGTCTTCCGCTTCAGCGACCGGCTGCGCCCGGACAGCGCCGCTGCGGTGGCCGGGCTGCACGCGCTCGGCCTGACCACCGAACTGCTCTCGGGCGACGGGCCGCAGGCGGTGGAGGAAGCCGCCCTCGCCACCGGCATCGGGCCGTGGCAGGCGCAGGCGGGCCCGGCCGAGAAGGCCGAGCGCATTGCCGATCTCGTCGCCGCCGGGCGCCGCCCGCTGATGGTGGGGGATGGCATCAACGATGCCGGCGCGCTCGCCCTTGCCCATGTCTCGGCCGCGCCGGGCACCGGCACCGACCTTGCACAGTCGGCCGCCGATCTCGTGCTGCGGGCGGGCGGGCTTTCGCCGCTTGCGGCCGCGATCCGCATCGCCCGCCGCGCCGAGCGCATCGCGCGGCAGAACATCGGCTTCTCCTTCGCCTACAACCTGGTGGCGGTGCCGGCGGCGATCGCCGGGCTCGCCACGCCGTTGATCGCGGCGGCGGTGATGGCATCCTCCTCGCTGATCGTGATCGGCAACGCGCTGCGCGCCGGGGCGGAGGGCCGATGAACGCGCTTCTTGTCCTGATCCCGCTCGCGCTGGCTATGGGGCTCGGCGCGCTCGGGCTGTTCCTGTGGTCGCTCCGCTCCCGCCAATACGAGGATCTGGACGGGGCGGCCCAACGCATCCTGTTCGACGAGAAGGACGGACCCGCATCATGAGCCCGACGCGAATCGCCTTCCTCGCGCTGTCCGGCGCGATCCTCCTCCTTGGCCTGTTCGTGGTGGCGGCGGCGGTGGAGCTGCCGCTTGCCGTGTTCGGCTGGGGCCTCGTGCTGTTCGGCGGCTTCTTCGCCTTCACGCTGGTGAAGCGCAGGATGGACGAGGAGGAGGCGGCGCGTCGCCACTGAGGCGCGGGCGCCGGGTTCCCCTCGCGCGGCGCGCGGCCTATAGCGGGCGCGACCTACGGGGAGGCGCCTGCCATGATCCTGCACGGCTATTTCCGCTCGACCGCCGCCTGGCGCGTGCGCATCGCCCTCGGCCTCAAGGGGGTAGAGGCCCGGCAGGTCTCCCACCACCTCCGCCGGGGCGAACACCGCGCACCCGGCTACCTCGCGCTCAATCCGCAGGGCCTCGTGCCGGCGCTGGAGACCGATGACGGCGCGGTGCTGACGCAGTCCCTCGCCATCATCGAGTGGCTGGAGGAGACCCGCCCGGCGCCCCCGCTGCTGCCGCCCGAGCCGCTGCGCCGCGCCCGCGTGCGGGCCTTCGCCCTGGCGATCGCCTGCGACATCCATCCTGTGCAGAACCTCAAGGTGCTGCAGCGGCTGCGCGGCCTCGGCCTGTCCGAGGAGCAGGTGACGGGCTGGGCGCGCCAGACGATCGAGGAGGGGCTCGACGCCTGCGAGGCGCTGGTGAAGCCCGAGGCCGGGCCGTTCTGCTTCGGGGCGGCGCCCACACTTGCCGACATCTGCCTCGTGCCGCAGCTTGCCAACGCCCGGCGCTTCGGGGCGGACCTCCGCTGGCCGAGGCTGCTTGCGGCCGAGGCGGCGGCGATGACCCTGCCGGCCTTCCAGGCGGCGGCGGCGGAGCGGCAGCCCGACGCCGAATAGGCGCGGCCACGGCAGGGGGAGGGGGGCTGCCTTGCTCCCTGGCGCGGGCGGGGAGGCGTGCGTCCACCCCGCCTTGTCCGGCCTCCTCCGGCGGGCGGGGCAGCCCGGGGCCTTCGCGGCGGTTCCCACCGCGCCCACCTTGCGCTAGATGCAGCCCATGCGCTGGCTGCCCGCCCTGCTGCTGCTTGTCGCCGCGCCCGCCGCGGCGCAGGGGCAGCTTCGCCTCGTGCCTGTGCCGGCCGACGCGGCGGTGGTGGTGCCGCCGCGAAGCGCGGGCGGGCTCTCGCCGGCCCCTTCCGCCCCGCCGCCCGCCGCGCTTTGGCAGGCGCTGCGCACCGCGCCGCCGCCTCCACCGCCCGCCATGGCCGCGCCA
>JANWXJ010000224.1 GCA_025055335.1 Acetobacteraceae bacterium | reverse complement strand
CGGCGCGGCGAGCGCGACGGCGCGGCGAAGCATGGCGAACAGCGGGGTTCGGGCCATGGCGAGCCTCCGGCCTTGTCGTGCCGGGATGTTCGCCCCCCCGCCCGGCCTGCGCAACCCTCAGCGCGCGACGATGGGGAAGGTGGCGGCGATGCCGGCCGCCAGCGCCACCGCGTTCGCCACCGCCCCGGGCGCCCAGTGGCCGGTGGCGTTCGCCGTCCAGGCCGCGATCCGCCCGTGCGCGGCGAAGAACAGCAGGATCACCGGCAGGATGATGATCAGGAAGAACAGCCGCCCGAAATCCAGCGCGACGGCGCCGGCGAGCGAGACGAGGAAGCAGAGCTTGAGGAAGCCGGGCGCCCAGGAGGGCGCGCCCGCCCCGCGCGTGGCGCGCGACAGGGCGAGGAAGAAGGGCAGGGTGCCCGCCAGCATCACCAGCGCGTAGGGCAGGCGCCGGCCTGCCGGGAGGAAGGCGGTGGCGTGCCGGTCCACGGCCAGCCCCAAGAGCAGCGCCGCGTAGGCGGACACGGCGGCGGAGGCCGCGATCAGCGCGCCGGGCCGGGCCACCCCGCCCGCGGCCGGCAGCCACGCCTTCGCCGCCACCGCCACCACCGCGCCGAACACGGCAAGGTGCACGACGAGATAGTCGGCCAGCAGCAGCGGCAGCCACTCCGTCGGCAGCAGGCGAAGGAGGACCGGCGTCGCCCCCGCCGCGAGCAGCCCCACACCCGCAACCCGCCATCCCACCGGCCGCCGCGGCCCCGGCGCCGCCACCCGCGGCAGCAGCGAGGCGAGCGGCCAGGCGAGCAGCAGAAGCCCCCCGAACAGCAGCCCGATCGCCGGCCCGCGGGTGTCGAGGAACGGCGGCCCCTCCGGCGGCGGGCGGGCAAGCGCGGCATCGAGCCAGGCGAGCGTCTCGGCGAGGGTTTCCGTGGCATAGAGCACGCCGATGTGTTCGACATCGGCCGCGAAGACGGCCCGCCGGGCGGTGCCCTCGGCGAAGGCGCCATAGGTCTCTCCCGGCCGCGCCGCACCACCCGGCGCCGCCTGCGCGGCAAGCCTGAGCGCCTCCTCGCGCAGCGCCGCGGGCTCGAGCGCGCCGGCCACCGCAAGCAGGTTGCGCGGGTTCCCCGGTGCGGCGGCGGGTGCGAAGGTGGAGAGCGCGACGGTCGCGGCGATGCCGGGATCGGTCACGGCGTAGCGGATGGCGATGTCGGCCCCCATCGAATGCCCAACCAGCGCGACGCGCCCATCCCCCGGCGCGGCGCGGGCGAAGGCCACCACCTCGGCAAGGGCCGCGATCAGCGCGGCGGAGGCGGCGGCATCGTCGGAAAGGCCGCCCCGCAGGGGCAGCGGGCTCCGGCCATGGCCCGGGACGTCGAAGGCCACCACGCGGTAGCCCGCGCGCGAGAGGGTGGTGACGAAGGGCAGCATCAGCTGCCGCGATCCGGCGAAGCCGTGCGCCACCACCACCGTGGGCGCCGGGCCGCCCGGGGGTTCGGCGAGAGTCGCCGGATGCGCGCCGATGCGGATGTCCTGCAGCGGGATGCCGCCCGCCGCCCCCTCCAGCCGCCACAGCGCGAGCCCGATCGCAAGCAGCGCCGCCGCCGCCGCGATCCCGCGGAGGATCCGCCCGCGGCTCACGCCCTGCGCGCCTTGCCTCGCCGGCCGCTCAGTCGGGGCGGATGTCCGCCTCGCGCACAAGCCGGCCCCAGCGGGCGATGTCGGCCCTGATGAGCGCGGTGTAGTCGGCGGGCGTCATGCGGTTCGGCTCGGCGCCGAGGTCGCGCAGGCGGTTCGCCATCTCCTCTCGGTTCAGCGCGGCGACGAGGGCTGCGTTGATCCGCTCCGCGACCGCCGCCGGCATGCCCGCCGGCCCGGACAGGCCGAACCAGTTGGCGGCGACGAGCTGCGGGAACCCAGCCTCGGGTGCGGCCGGCACCTCGGGCCAGCGCGCCGCGCGCCGCTCCGCCGTGATCATCAGGAGGCGCAGGCGCTCGTTGCGGCCGATGTCGGGCACGGCCGCGATCTGCCCCTCGATCGTGCCGCCGATCACGTCCGCCGTGGCCGGGGCCGAGCCCGCGATAGGGCACATGGGTGATCTCCACCCCCGCCAGCCGGTTCAGCAGCACGAGCTTGACGTGGGAGGAGGTGCCGTTGCCGTTCGAGCCGAAGCGCACGGCACCCGGACGCGCCCGCGCCGCCGCCAGCAGATCGGCCATGGTGCGGAAGGCCGAGGCGGCGGAGACCGCCACCGCGCTCGGCACCGCCGCGATCAGCCCGAGATGGGTGAAGGAGGCGTCCGGGTCGTAGGGCGCGCCGCGGTTCACCGCCGGCCCGATCGCCTGGGAGGCGATGTTGGAAAGAAGGAGGGTGGTGCCGTCGGGCGCGCTGCGCGCCACCGCCTCGGAGCCGATCGCCCCGCCCGCACCGGCGCGGTTCTCCACCACCACCGGCTGGCCGAGCGCGGCCTCCATCTCCCGCGCGGCGAGGCGGGCCAGCAGATCGGCCGTGCCGCCCGGCGGGAAGGGCACGACAAGGCGGATCGGCCGCTCCGGGAAGGGGGCCTGGGCGCGCGCAAGGGCGGGCGCGGCGAGGGCGGCGGCAAGCACGGCGCGGCGGGGAAGGCGCGGCATGGCGGGAACTCCTTCGCGTCTTGTCCGGACATTCGGGCGGAAGCCGCCGCCGCGCAAGCCGCCCTTAGGCGAGGTGCGCCGCCGCCGTCTCCTCCCGCGCCTCGCGCAGGAAGCGGAGGAACTCGGTGCCGCCCGTGCCGCGCTCGGCCTCGCCGAGGCGGGAGGGCCTCACGATGTAGCGCCCGACGAGGGCGAGATGGTCGCGCCGGATCGCCTCCATCGCCGCGACCGCCGCCCCACGGGCCTCTCGCAGGGCGGGGGAGCCTGCGGCGGCGCGCGCCCGCACGCGGGAGAGCCGCTCCGTATCCTCGACGAAGGCGCGGTGCGGGGGCGGCATGTAGCGGCGCATGGCGCCCAGGAAGCCGCCCGTCTCCGGCCCCGGGTGCGCGATGCCGAGCGCGGCATCCGCCGCCTGCAGCAGCGCCGATTGCGCCGCGCTGCCGCCGGCCAGCACCTGCGGCGGCAGGCCCGATCCCTCGAGGATCGCCCCGGGTTCCGGCCAGCCCGCGAGCCAGGGCCGCACGCGGTGGTAGAACACGTAGGGGTCGCACCACTCCTCCATGCGCGAGAGTGCCGCCCGCGCCGCCCCGAGCGCCGAAGCGATGGCGCCGAGCTGCGTCGCGAGCTCCTCGTCGGACCCGTGGCGGGAGGCGTTCACCGCCGCGACGACCGCCGGCACCGCCGGCGCCCCGGCAAGCTCCACCCCGAGGGTGGCGAGGAAGAACCAGCGCTCGTCCACCCCGCCCAGGATGCGCGCGGCGAGATCGAGATTGCCGAGCGCGAGCGGCCCGGCGGGATCGAGCCGGCGCCAGTTGGACAGCACGGTGGTGGCATGCGTCAGGATCGGCACCCGCCCCATCGCCGCGGCAAGCCGGCCGAGCGGCCGCCCGAGCGGGGGCGGGAAGCGGATCGGCGCCATCGGCGGGCCGCCCCAGGCGAAGGCTGCCGCGAAGAGCGTGAGCAGGACAAGCGCCCGCTCCCGCTCGGGTTCGGCAAGCGGCAGCGGATCGAGCACCGGCAGCGCGGCGATCGCCGCGCGGACGCGGCCGGCCATGATCAGGCCCGGCAGATCCTCGTGCAGCGCCTCCCACGGTTCGAACGCCTCCGGCAGCCGGCGCGGCGGATCCGAGGCGGCGACGAAGCCGCGCCCCGGATCGAGGCCGTAGGCCCCGGGCGGAGGCATCCGGCCGGGATCAGACGCGTCGGACACGGTAGTCGGCGGCCTCGAGGGCGGCGATCAGCGCCCGGCCCTGTTCGGCATCCCGCACCTCGATCATCAGGTAGAGCTCGGTGCTCTGCACCGTGGGTGCGCCGAAGAGCTGCTGGTGCTGCACCTCGATCACGTTGCCGCCCACGGCGGCGATGCGCGCCGAGATGTCGGCCAGCACGCCGGGACGGTCGGGGATGTCGAACACGAGGCGGAGGATGCGCCCGTCGCGCAGGAGCTGCCGCAGCAGCACGTTGGAGAGCGCACGCGCGTCGATGTTGCCGCCGCAGAGGGGGATGCCGACGCGCCGGCCGGCGAAGCGCTCGGGGAAGGCGAGCAGCGCCGCGAGCCCGGCCGCTCCCGCGCCCTCGGCCACCAGCTTCGCCCCCTCCGCCAGCAGCGCGATCGCCTGCTCGATCGTCTGTTCGGGCACCACCAGGATCTCGACGCCGAGGCGGCGGAGCATGGCGAGCGGAAGCTCGCCCACGTCGCGCACGGCGATGCCTTCGGCCACCGTCGGCCCGCCCACCTGCACCGGCTTGCCGGCGAGACGCTGCGCCATCGCCGGGTAACCCTCCACCTCCACGCCGTAGATGCGGATGCCGGGCTTGAGTTCGCGCGCGGCGGCGGCGCAGCCCGCGGCAAGCCCGCCCCCGCCGACCGGGATCACCAGCGTATCGAGCTCCGGCGCCTCCTCGAGCAGTTCGAGCGCGAGAGTGCCCTGGCCCGCGATCACCGCCGGGTCGTCGTAGGGATGGACGAAGACGAGGCCGTGCTCGAGCGCGAGGCGATGGGCGTGGGCGGCGGCCTCGGCCAGGGTCTCGCCGTGCAGCACGACGCGCGCGCCCCAGGCCTCGGTGCGCACCACCTTGGTGGCGGGGGTGTATCTCGGCATCACGATGGTGGCGGCGATGCCGGCGAGTGCGGCGTGCCGCGCCACCGCCTGGGCGTGGTTGCCGGCGGACATGGCGATCACGCCCGCCTCGCGCTCGCGCGGGGTCAGAAGCGCGATGCGGTTCGCCGCGCCGCGTTCCTTGAAGGCGCCGGTGGCCTGCAGGTTGTCGAGCTTCAGCGCGAGGCTCGCGCCCACCGCGCGGGAGAGGATCTCCGGCCTGAGCACCGGCGTGCGCAGGACCGCGCCGCGGATGCGCTCGGCGGCGGCGCGCACTTCGGCAAGCCCGACCATCACGGCGTCTGCCGCCGCGGCGGCGGAAAGCGGGGGCGTCATCGTCGGCTCAGCGGAAGGCGACGGCGGTGATCTCGACGGAGCGGGCGCCGCCCGGCGCCGGCACCTCGACCGAATCGCCCACCTTCTTGCCGAGCAGCGCGCGCGCCAGCGGCGAGGAGATCGAGATCGAGCCCTGCTTCATGTCGGCCTCGAAGGCGCCGACGATGCGGTAGGTCTTCTCCTCCTCGCTTTCCTCGTCCACGATGGTGACGAAGGCGCCGAAGCGCACCTGGTCGCCCGAGAGGCGCGAGGTGTCGATCACCTCGGCCGAGGGGATGATCGCCTCGAGCTCGGCGATCCGCCCCTCGATGAAGGACTGGCGCTCGCGCGCCGCGTGGTACTCGGCGTTCTCCGACAGGTCGCCATGCGCGCGGGCTTCCGCGATGGCGCGGATGATGGCGGGGCGCTCCTCGGTCTTGAGATGGCGCAGTTCCTCCTCCAGCCTCGCCAGGCCCTCGGCGGTCATGGGGAACTTCTGCACGGCGGTGGTCCTCACGCGATACGACGCCGTCCTGGGCGGCCTTGCGCCCGGGGCGGACCCGGAAGATTGCGGGACGGCGGCGCCGGAGGGCAAGGGGGCGCTTGCCGCCCGGCCCGGTCAGAACGCCGCGCGAAAATAGGATTGCAGCGGCGCAACATCAAGCGTGCCCGCCTTCAGCGCGGCGATGGCGTGCACCGCCGCCCGCGCGCCGGCCATGGTGGTGTAGTGCGGCACGCCGTGCGTCAGCGCCGAGCGGCGTATGTCGAAGGAATCCGACACGGACTGGCCGCCGGCCGTGGTGTTGATCACGATCTGGATCTCGCCCGACTTGATCGCGTCCACGCAATGCGGGCGCCCCTCCAGCACCTTGTTCACCACCACGACAGGCAGACCGGCCTCGCGGATCCGCGCGGCGGTGCCGCGCGTCGCCATGATGCGGAAGCCCATCTCCGACAGCCTCCGCGCCAGCGTGACGGCGGCCGCCTTGTCCGAATCCTTCACCGAGATGAAGGCCGTGCCGTCCTCGGGCAGCCTGACCCCCGCCCCCATCTGAGACTTGAGGAAGGCCCGCTCGAAGGAGGCGTCGAGGCCCATCACCTCGCCGGTGGACTTCATCTCGGGGCCGAGGATCACGTCCACGTTGGGGAAGCGGTTGAAGGGGAACACCGCCTCCTTCACCGCGACATGGCGGGACACCGCATCGTCGTCGAGGCGGAACTCGGACAGCCTCGCGCCCGCCATCACCCGCGCGCCGATCTTCGCCACCGGCACGCCGGTGGCCTTCGCCACGAAGGGCACGGTGCGGGAGGCGCGGGGATTCACCTCGAGCACGTAGATCTCGCCGTCCTTCACCGCGTACTGCACGTTCATCAGGCCGCGCACCTTGAGGGCGCGGGCCATCGCCTCGGTCTCGGCGCGCAGTTCCGTCACCACCGCAGGCGGCAGCGAATAGGGCGGCAGCGAGCAGGCGGAATCGCCGGAATGGATCCCCGCCTCCTCGATGTGCTCCATCACCCCGGCCACATACACCGCCCCGTCGGCGTCGGCGATGCAGTCCACGTCCACCTCGATCGCGTCCTGCAGATACTGGTCGATCAGGATCGGGTTCTCGCCCGAGACCTTCACCGCCTCGGCGCCGAAGCGCAGCAGCTGCTCGCGGCTGTGGGCGATCTCCATCGCCCGCCCGCCCAGCACATAGGAGGGGCGAACCACCACCGGATAGCCGATTCGCTCGGCCTCCTCCGCCGCCTCCTCGAGCGTGCGCGCGGTGCCGTTCTTCGGCTGCTTGAGGCCGAGGGCCTGCAGCATCCGCTGGAAGCGCTCGCGGTCCTCGGCGATGTCGATCGCCTCCGCCGAGGTGCCGAGGATCGGGATCCCCGCCCGGTGCAGCGCCTGCGAGAGCTTGAGCGGCGTCTGGCCCCCGTACTGCACGATGCAGCCCAGAAGCTCGCCCTTCTCCTGCTCCTTGCGGATGATGGCGATCACGTCCTCCTCGGTCAGCGGCTCGAAATACAGCCGGTCCGAGGTGTCGTAGTCCGTGCTCACCGTCTCCGGGTTGCAGTTGACCATGACGGTCTCGAACCCGGCCTCGCGCAGGGCGTAGGCGGCGTGCACGCAGCAGTAGTCGAACTCGATGCCCTGGCCGATGCGGTTCGGGCCGCCGCCGAGGATCACCACCTTCCTCCGGTCGGAGACGCGCGCCTCGCACTCGGGGGTGCCGAAGCCGCCCTCGTAGGTGGAATACATGTAGGAGGTGGCGGAGGGGAACTCGGCGGCGCAGGTGTCGATGCGCTTGAACACCGGCCTGACGCCAAGGCGTTCCCGCAGCGCCGCCACCTCGGCCGGGGTGGTGCCGGAAAGCGCGGCGAGGCGGCGGTCCGAGAAGCCGAGCGCCTTGAGGCGCCGGAGTGCGACGGCGCTCCGCGGCAGGCCGTTCGCCTTCACCTCCCGCTCGGCGGCGACGATCTTCGCGATCTCGCGCAGGAACCACGGGTCGTAGCGGCAGGCCTCGTGGATCTCCTCGATTGAGAGCCCCGCGCGCATCGCCTCCGCCGCCATCAGCACGCGCTCGGGCCGCGGCGTGGCGAGGGCGGCGTGGAACGCCTCGCGAGAGCCGTCGCCGGGCGGGGGCACCTCGTCGAGCCCAGAGAGCCCCGTCTCCAGGCTGCGCAGCCCCTTCTGCAGGGCCTCGGCGAAGGAGCGGCCGATCGCCATCGCCTCGCCGACGCTCTTCATGCTGGTGGTCAGCACGGGCGGCGTGCCCGGGAACTTCTCGAAGGTGAAGCGCGGGATCTTCACCACCACGTAGTCGATCGTCGGCTCGAAGCTCGCCGGCGTGACGCGGGTGATGTCGTTCGACAGCTCGTCCAGCGTGTAGCCGACGGCGAGCTTCGCCGCCACCTTGGCGATCGGGAAGCCGGTGGCCTTGGAGGCCAGCGCGGAGGAGCGGCTGACGCGCGGGTTCATCTCGATGATGACCATCCGCCCGTCCTCGGGGTTGATGGCGAACTGCACGTTGGAGCCGCCGGTATCCACCCCGATCTCGCGCAGGCAGGCGATGGAGGCGTCGCGCATGCGCTGGTATTCCTTGTCGGTCAGCGTCAGCGCCGGCGCCACAGTCACGGAATCGCCCGTGTGCACGCCCATCGGGTCGAGGTTCTCGATGGAGCAGACGATGATGCAGTTGTCCGCACGGTCGCGGACCACCTCCATCTCGAACTCCTTCCAGCCGAGCACGCTCTCCTCCACCAGCACCTCGCTGGTCATGGAGGCGGCGAGGCCGGCCGAGACGATCTGCTCGAACTCCTCGCGGTTGTAGGCGATGCCGCCGCCCGTGCCGCCCAGCGTGAAGGAGGGGCGGATCACGCAGGGCAGGCCCACCTGCTCGAGCGCGGCGCGCGCCTCCTCCATGCTGTGCGCGATGGCCGAACGCGGGCTGTCGATGCCGATGCGCGCCATGGCGTCGCGGACCTTCTGGCGGTCCTCGGCCTTGTCGATCACCTCGGCCTTGGCGCCGATCAGCTCGCAGCCGTATTTCGCGAGCACGCCCGCGGCATCGAGCTTCAGCGCGGTGTTCAGCGCCGTCTGCCCGCCCATGGTGGGCAGCAGCGCGTCGGGGCGCTCCTTGGCGATGATCTTCTCGACCACCTCGGGGGTGATGGGCTCGACATAGGTCGCGTCCGCCAGACCCGGGTCGGTCATGATCGTCGCCGGGTTGGAGTTGACGAGGATGACCCGGTAGCCCTCGGCCTTCAGC
>JANWXJ010000213.1 GCA_025055335.1 Acetobacteraceae bacterium | reverse complement strand
CCGCCGCGCCGGCGGCAAGCCCGAGGCCGGGCTGCCGCCCGCCCATCAGCTCGAGGTGCACCTCTGCCAGCAGCCGCACATCGAGCAGCGCGTTGTGGGTGGTGCGGGCGGAGAGGTCTATGCCGAAGCGGCGGCACAGCGCATCGAGGCTGTTCGGCAGGCCGGGGTAGCGGCGCTTGGCGATCTCGAGCGTGTCCACCATCCGCGCGCGGTCGAGCGGCGGGTGGCCGGCGCGCGCGAACTCGGCGTCCAGGAAGCCGAAGTCGAACGGCGCGTTGTGGGCGATGATCGGATCCTCGCCGAGGAAGGCCAGAAGCTCGGGCAGGATGTCGGCGAAGCGCGGCTTGCCGGCCAGCATCTCGGCGGTGAAGCCGTGCACCCGCGTCGCCTCGGGGGGGATGTCGCGCTCGGGGTCGAGCAGGCGGTGGAACTGCCGCCCCGTCGGCACGAGGTTCACGATCTCGATCGCCGCGATCTCGATGATGCGGTCGCCGCCCAGCGGATCGAGCCCGGTCGTCTCGGTATCCAGCACCACCGCCCGCATCAGCCGAACACCCCCTTGAGCAGGCGCCTCACCGCCGCCTGCGAGGCGAAGCGCGACAGGCCGGTGCGGATCACGTGGGTGGCGCGGCGGCGCTTCTCGGCATCCGGCATCTGGCGCGAGAGGATGAAGGCGAAGCGCTCCGGCGTCATGCCCTTGCGGCCCACCACCCGGGCCCGCTGCACCGCCGCCGGGGCGGAGACGACGATCACCGCATCGCAGCGGTCGGCCCGGCCGCTCTCGAACAGCAGCGGCACGTCGAGCACGGCGAGCCTCTCGCCCCGGCGGCGGGCGGCGGCGAGGAAGCGCGCCTCCTCCGCGCGCACGAGCGGATGCACGATGGCTTCCAGGCGGCGGATGGCGTCGGGCTTGCCCATCACGGCGCGGCGCAGCGCCTCGCGGTCCACGCGCCCGTCCACCACGCTGCCGGGGAAGGCCTCGGCGATCGGCTTCACCGCGCGCCCGCCCGGCCCCTGCAGCGCGTGCACCGCCGCATCGGCGTCGAACACCGGCACATGGAAGCGGCGGAAGGCGCGGGCGACGGTGGATTTGCCCATGCCGATGCCGCCCGTCAGCCCCCAGACGAGCGGCGGCCCGGGCCCGCGGCGGCGCGGCCTCCTCATCGCGGCGGGATGTCGGCCGCGACGAAGGCGCGCAGCCCGGCATCCACCTCCGGCATCACCCCGAACCACGCCGCGAAGCCGGGGCGGGCCTGGTGCAGCAGCATCCCGAGCCCGTCCACGGCGGCGAGGCCGCGGGCGCGCGCCGCGGCGAGCAGCGGCGTCTCGAGCGGCACATAGACGATGTCGGCCACCACCGCCGCGGGGGAGAGGGGCGAGAGATCGAGCGACAGCGGCGGCTGCCCGGCCATGCCGAGCGAGGTGGTGTTGACGAGCAGCGCCGCGCCGGCGAGCGGCGGCGCCTCGGCCACATCCACCGGCCCGCCGAGCGCCTCCGCCAGCGCCTCCGCCCGGCCGCGCGTGCGGTTCACCAGGAACAGCCGCGGGCAGCCGGCATCGAGCAGCGCCGCCGCGATCGCCCGCGCCGCACCCCCCGCACCGAGCAGCACCGCCGGCCCCGAGCGCGGATCGAAGCCCGGCGCCTGTTCGCGCAGCGATTCCAGGAAGCCCCAGCCGTCGGTGTTGGAGCCGAGGATGCGCCCGCCCTCGAACACCAGCGTGTTCACCGCCCCGGCGCGGCGGGCGGAATCCGCCACCTCGTCGCACAGCGCGAAGGCGGCTTCCTTGTGCGGGATGGTCACGTTGGCGCCGCGGAAGCCGCAGGCGACGAGGCCGCGCACCGCCTCCGCGAAGCGCGCGGGCTCGACCGGCAGGGGCACATAGGCGCCGTCCACGCCGTGCTTCGCCAGCCAGTAGCCGTGCAGCCGGGGCGAGCGGGAATGCGTGACCGGCCAGCCGATCACGCCGGCCAGCCGCGCCGCGCCGGACAAGGTGCGGGGGGTGTCCATCGCCGCCATGTCGCACCGCCCGCGGGCGTTTGCCAAGCGCCGCCGCCGGTGGCAGGAACACCGCCCGACCACGCGCCCCGGGGGAGCACAGATGCCGCACGCGCTGAAGGTCGCGGTCCAGATGGACCCGATCCAGGGCATCAACATAGACGGAGATTCCACCTTCGTGCTGATGCTGGAGGCGCAGGCGCGGGGCTATCCGCTCTGGCACTACGAGCCGAGGCACCTCGCGCTCTCGGGCGGGCGGCTGCTTGCCCGCGCGCATCCGGTCACGGTGCGGCGGGAGAAGGGCAACCACTACAGCTTCGGCCCGGCCGAGACGCTCGATCTCGCCACGATGGACGTGGTGCTGATGCGCCAGGACCCGCCCTTCGACATGGCCTACATCACGGCCACCCACCTGCTCGAGACGATCCACCCGAGGACGCTCGTGGTGAACGACCCGGCCAGCGTGCGCAACGCGCCCGAGAAGCTGTTCGTGCTGCAGTTCCGCGACCTGATGCCGGACACCCTCGTCACCGCCGACCGCGAGGCGATCCTCGCCTTCCGCAGGCGGCACGGCGACATCGTGGTGAAGCCGCTGTTCGGCAACGGCGGGGCGGGCGTGTTCCTGATCCGCGCGGAGGATCCGAACCTGAACGCGCTGCTCGAGCTGTTCACCGAACGCTCGCGCGAGCCGCTGATGGTGCAGCGCTACGTGCCGGAGGTGCGGCAGGGCGACAAGCGCATCATCCTGGTGGAGGGCGAGCCGATGGGTGCCATCAACCGCGTCCCGCCCGAGGGCGAGGCGCGGTCCAACATGCATGTCGGCGGCCGGCCGGAACCCACCACCCTGACCGCGCGCGAGCGCGAGATCTGCGCCCGCATCGGCCCCGCCCTCAGGGCGCGTGGCCTCACCTTCGTCGGGATCGACGTGATCGGCGGCTATCTCACCGAGATCAACGTCACCAGCCCGACCGGGCTGCAGGAGGTGGCGCGCTTCGACGGCGTGCACCTCGAAGCCGCGATCTGGGACGCGATCGAGCGCCGGCTTTCCGCGCGCTAGAGGCCGAGCGCCGCCTTGACCGCCGGGTGGACGATGCGCCCCTCGGCCACATTCACGCCCGCGGCGAGGTGCGGATCCTCCTCCGTCGCGCGCCGCCAGCCGAGATCGGCGAGCCGCAGCAGATGGGGCAGCGTGGCGTTGGACAGCGCGATGGTGGAGCTGCGCGCCACCGCCCCCGGCATGTTCGTCACGCAGTAGTGGACGACGCCCTCCTCGACGTAGGTCGGCGCGGCATGCGTCGTGGGGCGCGAGGTTTCCACGCAGCCGCCCTGGTCTATCGCCACATCCACGATCACGCTGCCCGGCCGCATCGCCGCCACCATCGCGCGGCTGACGAGCCGCGGCGCCGCCGCCCCCGGCACCAGCACCGCGCCGATGACGAGGTCGGCCGCCCGCACCGCCTGTTCGATCGCCTCGCGGGTCGCGTGCAGCGTGACGACGCGGCCGGCGAACTCGGCGTCCAGCGCCGCCAGCACGCGCGGGTTGCGGTCGAGCACCGTCACCTGGGCGCGCATCCCGGCGGCCACGCGCGCGGCGTTGGAGCCGACCACGCCGCCGCCGAGCACGGCCACGCGCCCGGGCGCCACGCCGGGCACGCCCGGCAGCAGCACGCCGGAGCCGCCCTGGTGCAGCATCAGGCACTGCGCGCCCACCAGCGGCGCCATGCGGCCGGCCACCTCGCTCATCGGCGCAAGCAGCGGCAGGCCGCCGCCCGGGGCGGTGACGGTCTCGTAGGCGATGGCGACGGCGCCGGAGGCCAGAAGCCCCTCCGCCTGGGCGCGGTCGGCGGCGAGGTGCAGATAGGCGAACAGCACCTGCCCGGGGCGGAGCCTTGCCCATTCCCCGGGCTGCGGCTCCTTTACCTTCACGATCAGCTCCGCCTCTCCCCACACCCGCTCGGGGCCTTCCAGCACGCTGGCGCCGGCGGCGCGGTAGGCCTCGTCGGGGAAGCCGATCGCCGCGCCGGCGCCGGCCTCCACCAGCACGGCGTGGCCATGCGCCACGCATTCCCGCGCGCCGGCGGGCGTGAGCCCGACGCGGCGTTCCGCCACCTTGATCTCCTTCGGCACGCCGATGCGCATCGGTCGATTCCTTTCGCCGCGGATCATGCATGGGCCGAGGCGGCGGTCCATCTCGGCTGCCACCGCCCGCAGCCGGGCCTAGGAAGAAAGTCTTGCACTGCGGCTTATGTTCCTGTTATGGTCGCGCCTCCCCCGGGAGCCGCCCGCGCCATGTCCCAACTCCTGCCGAGCCTTCCCCATCCCCGTCCCGCCTCGCGAACCCCTGCTCCGCCCGCCGCGGGGGAGGAAGAACCCCGGCACGCCGCCTGGGGCGCCGAGGCGGCGATCCTGCCAGAGGTGGCGGCGCGCATGCTGCCCGGCGCGCGGCGCGAGGCGATCGCCGAGAACCTGCCGCATGTGCTTGCGGGGCTCGCCGAGTTCGGCCTGACCGACCGGCCGATGCTGCTGATGGCGCTCGCCACCGTCGCCGCCGAGACGGCGTCCTTCCGGCCGGTCGAGGAGGGGATCAGCCGCTGGAACACCTCCCCCGGCGGCCACCCGTTCGACCTCTACGACAACCGCCCCGACCTCGGGAACCGCGGCCGCCCGGACGGGGAGCGCTACAAGGGCCGCGGCTACGTGCAGCTCACGGGGCGGGACAACTACGCCCGCTTCGGCAAGCTGCTCGGCCTGCCGCTCGAGGAGCGGCCGGAACTGGCGAACGACCCGGCCGTTGCCGGGCGCATCCTGGCGGCCTTCCTGAAATCGCGCGAGACGCGGATCAAGCAGGCGCTGCTCGAGGACGACCTCCGCGCCGCGCGGCGGCTGGTCAACGGCGGTGCCCACCGGCTCGAGGCCTTCACCCGCGCCTACCGCGCGGGCGAGCGCGCCCTCACTCCGCCGGCAGGAAGATGAAGAACACCGCCCCGAGCAGGCAGGCCATCGCGGCGAAATAGGTCCAGCGCAGCGGCTCGCCGAGGAACCACACCGAGAAGGCGGCGAACACCGAAAGCGTGATCACCTCCTGCATGATCTTGAGCTGCTGGCCGGTGAAGGTGCCATAGCCGATGCGGTTGGCCGGCACCGCCAGGCAGTACTCGAAGAAGGCGATCCCCCAGGAGGCGAGGATCGCGAGCCACAGCGGCCAGGACGGCTGCTTCAGGTGGCCGTACCAGGCGAAGGTCATCAGGATGTTGGAGCCGACGAGCAGCAGCGGCGTCCAGATCAGCACCCAGTTCATGCGGAACCCCCGGCGGTGGAGCGCCACTGTGCCGGGCGGGGCGGCGGCGGGCCAGCCCGGGGCAATGCCGGCCCGTCAGCCGGGCGGCGGGCCCGCGCGCGGCGGGAACCGCCGCAGCAGCAGGAGCATGAGGCCCATCGCCGGCAGCGCGGCGCCGGTGGTGAGCAGGAAGAACCAGGTCCAGCCCAGCGCCTCGGCCAGCACGCCCGATCCCGCGCCGAAGAGGCGCAGCGGCACCGCGGCGAGCGAGGAGAGCAGCGCGTATTGCGTGGCCGTGTAGGCGCGCGAGGTGAGGGAAGAGAGGTAGGCGACGAAGGCTGCGTCCGCCAGCCCGTCGGTGAAGTTCTCCACACCCACCTGGGCGTAGAGCATCCCGATGTCGTGCCCGGCATTGGCCAGCGCGACATACATCAGGTTCGACAGCATCTGCCCGAGGCCGGTGACGACGAGCGCCCGCCTGAGCCCGATGCGCGCCACCAGCCACCCGCCCGCCAGCGCGCCGAACAGGGTGGCGAACAGCCCGAAGACGGACGCGACCTGCGCCACCTCCAGCCGCGAGAAGCCGAGCGAGCGGTAGAGCGGCGCCGTCATCACCCCCGCCAGCGCCTCGCCGAGCTTGTAGAGCGCGACGAAGGCGAGGATCACCCACCACCACTCGCGGCGCATGAAGTCCCGGAACGGGTCCACCACCGCGTGGCGGAGCCGCGCCGCCCATCCCTGCGGCTCGCGCTCGGGCGCCGGCGGCTCGGCGCCCGCCAGCACGGCGGCGAAGCCGACGCCGACGAGGGCCGCGCACATCGCGAAGGCCGCCGGCCAGCCGGCGAGTTCGGCCACCGCCAGCGCCCCGGCGTTGGAGACGAGCAGCGCGCCGCGGTAGCCCCAGACATAGCAGGCAAGCCCGTAGCCCTGCTCGCGCTCCTCCAGGATCTCGATGCGGTAGGCGTCGATCACGATGTCCTGGCTGGCCGAGAGGAAGGCGACCAGCACCGCCACCGCCGCCGTTGCCGCCGGCAGGCTGGCCGGGTCGGTCAGCCCGAGGCACAGGATCGCGCCCGCGAGCGGCAGCTGCACCGAGGCCAGCCACCCGCGCCGCCGCCCGAGGCGGCGGAACAGCGGCGGCGGCAGATGGTCCATCGCCGGCGACCACAGGAACTTGAAGGCATAGGCCAGCCCGATCAGCGCCGTGAAGCCGATGGCGGCGAGCGACACGCCCGCCTCGCTCATCCACTGGCGCAGGGTGAAGGCCGTCAGCGGCAGCGGCAGCCCGGCCGAGAAGCCGAGTGCCAGCAGGATCAGGAATCGGCGGTCGGCCAGCAGCGCCATCGGCGCATCCAACACGGGGCGGGGCCGTCACGGAATCCCCCTTGCGCGCCCCGGCCGGGCGGCGACAGATTGTTGCAGGGACGGTCGCGTCCCCGGGAGGCGGAGGGAGAGCTGCGGTGGACCCGAACCAGATGATCACCCGGGCCAAGGGCCTGATCCTCAATCCGCGCGCGGAGTTCGAGGCGATCGCCGCCGAGCCGGTGGCGAACCCGCTCGACCTGCTGGTGAAATGGGCGGTGCCCGTCTCGGCCGTGCCGGCGGTGGCGGGCTTCCTCGGCAGCCTGCTGTTCCTGCTCGGCTTCGGCTGGATCGGGCCGCTGCTGGCGAGCGCGGTGGTCGGCTATGTGCTCGGCCTCGTCGGCGTGTTCGTGGTGGCGAAGATCGTCGAGATCCTGGCGCCGAACTTCGGCGGCAGCGCCGATCCGGCCGGCGCGATGAAGCTCGCCGTCTATGCGCCGACGGCGGGGTGGCTCGCCGGCATCTTCCTGCTGATCCCGCCGCTTGCGTTCCTGGCCATCCTCGGGCTCTACAGCCTCTATCTGTTCTGGATCGCGATCCCGATCCTGACGCGGGTGCCGGAGGAGAAGCGGCTCGTGTTCGTGCTGGCCGTGATCGGCTGCGCGGTGGTGGTGAACATCGTCATCAGCCTGGTGGCGCGGGCGTTCGTCTGACGCCGCGCGCCGCCTCTCACGCCACCGGGTCGCCCTTCACCGCCAGCCCGGCCGCCCGGCGCTCGGCCCGCTTCCTCTCGTGCGGGTCGAGGTGGCGCTTGCGCAGCCGCACCGCGGAAGGCGTCACCTCCACCAGCTCGTCGTCATCGATCCAGGCGATCGCCTGCTCGAGGGTGAGCCGGCGCGGCGGGATCAGCAGCAGCGCGTCGTCCTTCCCGGCGGCGCGGATGTTCGTCAGCTTCTTCTCCTTGACCGGGTTCACCTCCAGGTCCTCGTCGCGCGCGTTCTCGCCCACGATCATCCCGGCATACACCCGCTCGCCCGGGCCGACGAACAGCGCGCCCCGCTCCTGGAGCGAGAACAGGGCGTATTGCGTCGTCTCGCCGTCCACGTTGCTGATCAGGCTGCCGTTGCGGCGGCCCTCGATCGGCCCGGCCCAGGGGCCGTAGCCGCGGAACAGGCGGTTCATGATGCCGCTGCCGCGCGTGTCGGTCAGGAACTCGCCATGGTAGCCGATCAGGCCGCGCGAGGGGATCAGGAAGGCGAGACGCTGCTTGCCTGCCCCGGAGGGCCGCATCTCCTGCAGCTGCCCCTTCCGCAGCGAGAGCTTCTGCACCACCACCCCGGCGTATTCCTCGTCCACGTCCACGAGGCACTCCTCGTAGGGCTCCTCGCGCTCCCCGGTCTCGGGGTTCTCGCGCGTCAGCACGCGCGGGCGGCCGATCGTGAGTTCGAAGCCCTCGCGACGCATCGTCTCGATCAGCACGCCGAGCTGCAGCTCGCCGCGGCCGGCGACCTCGAAGGCGTCGGTCTCGCCGGACTCGCGCACGCGGATCGCGATGTTGCCCTCCGCCTCGCGCAGCAGCCGCTCGCGGATCTGCCGGCCCGTCACCTTCTTCCCCTCGCGGCCGGCAAGCGGCCCGTCGTTGATGCGGAAGGTCATCGCCAGCGTGGGCGGATCCACCGGGATCGCGGGCAGCGGCGCGGACACCTCCGGCGCGCAGATGGTGTCCGGGATGGTGCCGTTCTCGAGGCCGGCGATGGCGATGATGTCGCCGGCCCGCGCCTGCTCGACAGCCACGCGCTCGAGGCCGCGGAAGGCGAGCAGCTTGGTCAGCCGCCCCGTCTCCGCCACGCTGCCGTCCTGCCGCAGCACCTTCACCGGCATGTTCACGCGCGCCACGCCCTGCTGGATGCGGCCGGTCAGGATGCGGCCGAGGAAGGGGTCGGCCTCCAGGATGGCGGCGTTCATCGCGAAGGGCGCCGCCTCGTCGCGCGCGGGCGGCGGCACATGGCGCAGGATCAGGTCGAACAGCGCGGAGAGGTCCTGCCGCGGCCCGTCCAGCGCCGCATCCGCCCAGCCCTGGCGGCCGGAGGCGTAGAGCATCGGGAAATCGAGCTGCTCCTCCGTCGCGTCGAGGGCGGCGAACAGGTCGAACATCTCGGTCAGCACCTCGTCGGGGCGGGCATCCGCCCGGTCCACCTTGTTCACCACCACCATCGGGCGGATGCCGCGCGCGAGCGCCTTGGCCAGCACGAACTTCGTCTGCGGCAGCACGCCCTCGGCCGCGTCCACCAGCACGATGGCGCCGTCCACCATGGAGAGGATGCGCTCGACCTCGCCGCCGAAATCGGCGTGGCCCGGCGTGTCCACGATGTTGATCTTCACGCCCTTCCACTCGACGGCGGTGCACTTGGCCAGGATGGTGATGCCGCGCTCGCGCTCGAGCTCGTTGCGATCCAGCGCGCGTTCGGCCACCTGCTGCCCGGCGCGGAAGGCGCCCGCCTGCTTCAGCAGGTTGTCCACGAGCGTGGTCTTGCCGTGGTCGACGTGGGCGATGATCGCGACGTTGCGGAGGTCCATAAGAGGTGCGTCCCGGTGCGGAGGCGGGCGCGCGTGCCCCTGCCCGGCCGGGGGTCCGGCCGGCGCCGCGCGCCCGATGTTGCGGCGCACATAGCGGCACGGGCGGCGAA
>JANWXJ010000012.1 GCA_025055335.1 Acetobacteraceae bacterium | reverse complement strand
AGCAGCAGGAGCCGCCGCGCACCCGCCCCGCCAGCCCGCCGGCGCAGCAGGCGCAGGGCGGCGGGGCGCCCGGGGGGCAGGCGCAGCTCACCGCCGGGGACCGCGCGGCCGTCGGCGAGCGGATCAGCGAATGCTGGAACGTGGATCCCGGCATGCTCGGCCTGCAGGACATCCAGGTGACGCTGCTTGCGGTGGTGGACCAGTCGGGCGTGATCCGCGAGGTGCGGCCGGGCCCCGAGGGCGTGCCCCGTGATCCTCGGGCCCGATCCGTGTATGAAGCCGCCCGCCGGGCGCTGCTGAACCCGGCGTGCAGCCCGCTGCCGGTGCCGCGCGAGCGGCTGGCCGCCGTCAACAACTTCGAGTTCCGCTTCACGCCGAGGGGTTTCATCCGATGAGCCTGAACTCCCCGTGGATCACCCGACGCGCCGCGCTGGGGGCCGCGGCGCTGCTGCCCGCCGCCGCGCGCGCGCAGCAGACGACGGTGATCGACGTGACGCGCGCCCGCACCGACCCGATCCCGATCGCCATCCCCGACCTCGCCGGCGCGAACCCGGACGCGCAGCGCTTCGGGCGGGACATCGCGCGGGTGATCGTGAACAACCTGCGCGGCTCCGGCCTGTTCCGCCCGGTGGACCGCCAGGCCTTCATCCAGACACCGGAGGCCGCGGCGCAGACGCCGCGCTTCCAGGACTGGCGGGTGATCGGCGCGCAGGCGCTGGTGACGGGGCGGGCGGAGCTGCAGCCGGGCAACCGCCTGCGCATCGAGTTCCGGCTGTGGGACGTGCTGCCGGAAACCCAGCTGCAGGGCACCGCCTACACCGCCGACGTGAACAACTGGCGGCAGATCGCGCATGTCGTGAGCGACGTGATCTACGAGCGGCTGCTGGGCGAGAGGGGCTATTTCGACACCCGCATCGTGTACGTAAGCGAGACGGGCCCGCGCGACCGCCGCACCCGCCGGCTGGCGATCATGGACCAGGACGGGGAGAACCACCGCTTCCTGACCGACGGGCGCTTCCAGGCCCTCACGCCGCGCTTCCACCCGAACGCGCGGCAGATCGCCTTCATGTCCTATGCCGGGAACCAGCCGCGCGTGTTCCTGTTCGACCTCGAATCGGGGCGGCAGGAGGTGCTCGGGAATTTCGCCGGCATGACGCTCTCGCCCCGCTTCAGCCCGGACGGGCGGAGCGTGATCCTCTCGGCGGCCCGCGGCAACGACACCAACATCTTCGTCGTGGACCTGGCCACGCGGCGGGAGCGCCAGCTCACCTCGGGCGGCGCGCTCGACGTCTCGCCCTGCTACAGCCCCGACGGCACGCAGATCGTCTTCAACTCCGACCGCGGCGGCGACCAGCAGCTCTACGTGATGGACGCCTCGGGGGCGAATGTCCGGCGGATCTCCTTCGGGCGCGGGCGCTACGCGACACCGGTGTGGTCGCCGCGGGGGGACCTGATCGCCTTCACCCGCTTCGGCGGCGGCGGCTTCGCGATCGGCGTGATGCGCCCGGACGGCTCGGGCGAGCGGATCCTGACCGAGGGCTGGCAGATGGAAAGCCCCTCCTTCGCGCCGAACGGCCGCGTGCTGGTCTTCTACCGCGAGACGCGGGCGACCGACGCGCGGGGCTCGGGCTATTCCGCCCGGCTTGCGCAGATCGACATCGCCGGCTTCAACGAGCGCCAGGTGGTGACGCCGACCGACGCCTCGGACCCCGCATGGTCCCCCCTGCTGTCGTGACCGGGACGCCGAACCGCTTGACCCCCGGGCCGGCCGGCGCTAGCGGGCCGCACACCTCAGCCCGTTGCGGCAGCATCGCCGCGGCGGCCAACACCGACGAGACAGGACACGCCATCATGAACACCAGGATCCTCGGCGCCTTCGCCGCCGCCGCGCTGCTCGCCGCCTGCGCCACTGCCGACCAGTCCGGCCAGCAGGGCGGGGCAGGCCAGATACGCCCGGGCAGCCAGGAGGATCTGGTGGCCAATGTCGGCGACCGCATCTTCTTCGATTTCGACCGCGCGGTGATCCGCCCCGACCAGCGCCCGGTGCTCGAGCGGCAGGCGCGCTGGCTCGCGCAGTATCCCTCCGTGCAGGTCACGATCGAGGGGCATGCGGACGAGCGCGGCACGCGGGAGTATAACATCGCCCTCGGCCAGCGCCGCGCCAACGCGGCGCGGGACACTCTGGTCGCGCTCGGCGTCTCCGGGGCGCGGATCCAGACGATCTCCTACGGCAAGGACCGCCCGGCCGCCCTCGGCTCGACCGAGGAGGCCTGGGCGCAGAACCGCCGCGCCGTCACCGTCGTCCGCTGAGGATCCGGGGGCCGGGAGCGCCCCGGCCCGGCCTGCCATGCGCCGCGCCGTTCCCCTCCTCGCCGCCTGCCTTCTCGGCCTCTCCGCGTGGCAGGCCGCCGCGCAGATCGAATCGCGCGAGGGGATCGCGCTGCAGAACCAGATCCTGCAGCTCCGGCAGGAGATCGAGATGCTCCGCCGCCAGGGGCTCGGCGCTGCGCCTGCGGCCCGCCCCTCGGCGCCGGTGTCGCCCGGGGACCTGACGGCGCAGCTCCTCGACCGCATCTCGCGCCTGGAGGAGGAGGTGCGCGCCCTCCGCGGCCGCGCCGAGACGGCCGAGTTCCAGCTCCGGCAGGCGCGGGAGGCGATCGAGAAGCTGGAAGGCGACATGGACTTCCGCTTCCCGCAGCTCCAGGGCGGGGGAGGGGCGGGGCGCCCGGCGGCCGCACCCTCCCGCCCGGCCCAGCCGGCCCCGCAGCCCCCGGCGCAGCAGCAGCC
>JANWXJ010000120.1 GCA_025055335.1 Acetobacteraceae bacterium | reverse complement strand
GCGCCGCGCTGCGCGCGCCGCTCCCGGCGGTGGCCGACGCCGGGCGGGTGCGCCTTGGCGCCGCGCTGAAGCGCCGCTGAGGCAGGCCGGCGGGCGGCGTCCCCCCGCGCCGCCCGCTTCAGGACAGGCTTCCCATGCCCGACATCCCGCGCTTCCGCTTCCTCCGCCTGATCCCCTCCGCCGCCGCGCCCCGCCGCGCCGACCGCGACGCCGGCGGCCTGATCCCGCTGCGCGCCGCCCGCTGGTGCGACGCGCTGGTGCAGGCGACCCAGCACGGCTTCCTGCTGCATCCGCCAGCCGACGTGTCGCTGCTGTGGGACGGGGAGCGCATCCTCTGGCACATGGCCCCCTTCGAAGGCTGGCAGGCGCTGGACGACGCCATCCAGTTCCCCGACTACGCCGCCGCCTTCGACGCGGCGGCGCCGCCCGGCCTCGCCGGCTTCTCCCCGCCCTTTCTCACGGCCCTGCCGGAACCGGGCGTCGTGCAGGTCTGGACGGGCCTCGTCGCGCAGACGCCGCCCGGCTGGTCGCTGCTGCTGCGCGCGCCGGCCAACGCCCCGCGCATCCCGGGGGTGGAGCATTTCGAGGGCCTGGTGGAGACCGACCGCTGGCGGGGCCCGCTGTTCGTGAACCTGCGCCTGACGCGGCCGGGCGAGCCGGTGCATCTGCGCGCCGAGCGCCCGTTCCTCCTCGCCCAGCCGGTGCCGCAGGCGGCCTATGCGGATGCGCTCTATGAGGCGGCCGAAACCGTGGAGGCTGCGGCCGCAACGCCCGACGACTGGGCCGCCCTTGCCGCCGTTCTGGCCCCGCGCGAACCCCGGCCGCCCGGGGCCTACGCCGCCGAGGCCCGGCGCGCCCGCAAGCGCTCCTGCCCCTTCGCGGCGTGGTCCGGCGGCCTCACTTCGGCGCCAGCACCATGATCATCTGGCGGTTCTCGAGCCGCGGGAACTGCTCCACCTTCACGAGATCGGCCAGATCGGTCCGGATACGTTCCAGCACCTTCGCGCCGAGGTCCTGGTGCGCCATCTCGCGGCCGCGGAAGCGCAGCGTGACCTTCACCTTGTCGCCGCCCTCGATGAAGCCCCGCATCTGGCGCATCTTCACGTCGTAGTCGTGGTCGTCGATGTTGGGGCGGACCTTGATCTCCTTGATCTCGACGATCTTCTGCTTCTTGCGCGCCTCGCTCGCCTTCTTCTGCTGTTCGTACTTGTACTTGCCGTAGTCCAGGATCTTGCAGACGGGCGGCACCGCGTTGGGGGAGATCTCGACGAGGTCGAGCCCGGCGTCGAAAGCGCGCATCAGCGCCTCGCGCGCGCTCATGACGCCGATCATCTCGCCGTTCTGACCGATCAGCCGCACCTGCGGGACGCGGATCTCCTCGTTGACGCGGGGGCCCTCGCGCGTGGGGGCCTGGGGGGACGGGTAGGGGCCTCTGGCCAAGGTCGCTCCTGTGCCGGTTGCGTTCGGCGGGTGTTATGGGGCGCGCGTCACGCCGCCGCAACCGCCGCCTTCGGCGCCGCGAGGTCGGGCGGCGTCCCCTCGGCGGCCAGCCGCGCGACGGCCTCGGGAAGCGGCAGCAGCTCCTGCTCCCGCCCCGGCAGGCGGCGCAGCACCACCGCACCCTGCTCCGCCTCCCGCCGGCCGATCACCGCCAGCACCGGCACGCGGGCGCCGATGTGGTCCTTCACCTTGCGGTCGATCTTCTCGTTGCGCAGATCGGCCTCGACACGGAGCCCGGCCCGGGCCATCGCCGCCGCGGCCTCGCGCGCGAAGGGTGCCGCGTCGTCCACGATCGTCGCCACCACCACCTGCACCGGCGCGAGCCAGAACGGGAAGCGCCCGGCATGCTGCTCGATCAGGATGCCGAGGAAGCGCTCGAAACTGCCGAGAATCGCGCGGTGCAGCATCACCGGCCGCCGGCGGCTGCCGTCCTCGGCCACATATTCCGCGCCGAGCCGCTCGGGCAGCACGAAGTCCACCTGCAGCGTGCCGCACTGCCAGTCCCGCCCGATCGCATCGCGCAGCACGAACTCGAGCTTCGGGCCGTAGAAGGCGCCCTCGCCCGGGTTCAGCACGTAGTCCACGCCGGCGATGCGGCAGGCCTCCTTCAGCGCCTCCTCCGCCTGGTCCCACACCGCGTCCGTCCCGGCGCGCCTCGCCGGGCGGTCGCTGAACTTCACGCGGAAGCTCTCGAAGCCGAAGTCGCGGTAGATCGTGGACAGCAGCTCGACGAAGCGCGCCGTCTCCGGGGCGATCTGCGCCTCGGTGCAGAAGATGTGCGCATCGTCCTGCGTGAAGGCGCGCACCCGCATGATGCCGTGCAGCGCCCCCGATGGCTCGTAGCGGTGGCAGGAGCCGAACTCGGCCATGCGCAGCGGCAGCTCGCGGTAGGAGCGCAGCCGCTCGTTGAAGATCTGCACGTGGCAGGGGCAGTTCATCGGCTTGAGCGCCAGCACGCGGTGCTTCTCGGCCTCGTCCTCGACGGTGGCGAGGAACATGTTCTCGCGGAACTTCTCCCAGTGGCCAGAGGCCTCCCACAGCCTGCGGTCCACGAGCTGCGGCGTCCTCACCTCGGCGTAGTCTGCGGCATCCAGCCGGCGGCGCATGTAGGATTCGACGGTGCGGTAGAGCCGCCACCCCTTCGGGTGCCAGAACACGCTGCCCACCGCCTCCTCCTGCAGGTGGAACAGGTCCATCTCCCGGCCGATGCGGCGGTGGTCGCGCCTCTCGGCCTCCTCGAGCATCGCGAGATAGGCCTCGAGTTCCTTCCCGTCCCGCCAGGCGGTGCCGTAGATGCGGGAGAGCATCTGGTTCCGGTGGTCGCCCCGCCAGTAGGCGCCTGCCACCTTCATCAACTTGAAGGCGGTGCCGACATCCCCCGTCGAGCGCATGTGCGGCCCGCGGCAGAGATCGAGCCACTCGCCCTGGCGATAGACGCTGATCGTCTCGCCCGCGGGGAGGTCCTCGATGATCTGCGCCTTGTAGCGCTCGCCCCTCTCGAGGAAGTAGCGGATCGCCTCCTCGCGGTCCCACTCCTCGCGCACGAAGGGGCTGTCGCGCGCCACGATCTCGCGCATCTTCGCCTCGATGGCGGGGAAGTCCTCGGGCGTGAAGGGCTCGTTGCGGGCGAAGTCGTAGTAGAAGCCGTTCTCGATCGCCGGCCCGATCGTCACCTGGGTGCCGGGGAACAGCGCCTGCACCGCCTCGGCCAGCACATGGGCGCAGTCGTGGCGGATCAGCTCCAGCGCCTCGGGGTCCCGGCGGGTGATAAAGCGCACCCGCGCATCGCGGTCGATCCTGGCCGAAAGGTCGGCCAGCCGCCCGTCCACCTCCATCGCGAGCGCCGCCTTCGCCAGCCCGGGCCCGATGCTGGCCGCGATCGCCGTGCCCGTCACCGGCCCGTCGAAGGAGCGGACGGAACCATCGGGCAGGGTGATCGCGGGCATGTCGGGCCTATGTCCGGGAACGGGGTTGCGGGGCGGCGGACCATGTGCATCCCGCTTCCCCCCGTCAAGGCGCGGATGCGGGAGGGGTGCGATGCGGCCCTACGGGGTGCTGATGCTGGACGAGGCCGAGCTCGCCCGCCAAGCGGCGCGCAACCGGCGCGAGACGGCGCTGCTGCTCGCCGGCCTCACGGCGCTCGCGGGGCTCACGGGCCTCGTGCTCGGCGGGCTGCCGGGGCTCATCGGCGCGGCGGCGGCGGCGCTTCTCCTGCTGCTGTTCGACCCCGAACCTGGCGGGGCGCTGTTCCGCCACCTGTTCGGCGGCGTGCGCCTCTCGCCCGCGGTCGCGCCCGATCTCTGCGCCCTCTCGCGCGCGCTTGCCGCCCGCGCCGGCCTGCCCCGGCCGCCCGAGCTCTATCTGCTGCCCGACCGGCGGCTGCAGGCGATGGCGACCGGCACGCCGGAGCGCTCCGCCGTCGCCGTCACGCTCGGGCTGCTCCGCGCCCTCCCCCCGCGCGAGGTGGCGGCGGTGCTCGCGCACGAGATCGCGCATATCCGCCACCGCGACACGCGGGTGATGCGGATCGCCGCCTCGGCCGCCTCGCTCACCCGCAGCATGGCCTTCCTCGGGGGCGTGCTGCTGCTGCTCTCGCTCCCCGCCCTCGCCGCCGGGGAGGTGCTCGTGCATCCGCTCGCCCTCGCGCTGCTGTGGTTCGGCCCGACGGCTGCGGATCTGCTGGCGCTGTCCGTCTCCCGCCGGCGGGAGTTCCTGGCCGATGCGGGGGCGGTGGACCTGACGGGCGATCCCGACGGGCTCGCCGCCGCGCTGCTGCGGCTCGAGCGGCTGCAGGGCGACGACTGGGAGAGGCTCGCCGGCCGCAACGGCCCGCGCTGGCTGCGGCTGTTCCGCACCCACCCCACCATCGCCGAGCGGGTGGAGCGCCTGGCCGGCATGCGCCGCGCCGCGCCGCTGCCGCTGCCCGAGCGCTTCGCCTGGGGCGCCGAGCCGCGGCGCAACCCCTGGCAGGGGGTGGTGCGGCGGTGGCGGATGTAGGCGCTAGCCCTGTTCGCTGCGCCGCTCCGCCTCCCGCTCCCGCCGGTCCTGGTCGCGCACCAGCCAGTACACGGCGCCGAGCGCGAGCACCGCGGCGCCGAGGGCGAACACCTTCGGCGCCTCGGTCTCGGTGAGGTCGAGCAGGATGAACTTCCGCACCACGGCGAGCAGCGCGATCAGCACCACCACCCGCACCTGCACCACGCCGAAACGTCGCTCGGCGGCGACAAGCAGGGAGCGCTTGAACTCCAGCGCGATGACGGTCGTGAAGATCGCGCCGAAGACCATCTGGAACACCGCCGGCTCGGTCGGGTCGAACACGTCGGCCAGCACGAGCGAGGTGAACACCCGGAGCACGAGGTTCCACAGCGCCGCCACGATCACCACCGCGATCACGCCGGTGAGCACGCCGATCACGACGTGCTCGAACTTCTCGTAGAGGGTGAAGCCGCGCCACAGTTCCCGGGCGGAAGGCTGCGGCCGGTGCGGGTCCGGCGTGCGGTCGCTCATCGGGCGGCCTCCAGCGGCACGCGCAGCTCGATCCGCTGGCCGGCGCGCCAGATCGCGAGCTCGGCCTCCTGCCCCGGACGCAGGCGATCGAGCGCATCGAGCAGATCGGGCACGCGCCGGACGGGCCGCCCGCCGAGAGAGAGGATGGCGTCGCCGGGCAGCACCGAGCCATCCCGCCCGATCCGCGCCGGCTGCAGCCCCGCCCGCGCGGCGGGCGAGCCGGGCTCGACCTGCAGCACGAACACCCCCTCCACGCCGAGCCGTGCCGAGAGCGCCCGGTTCACCTGCTCGTCCACGCCGATGCCGAGGGCGGGGCGGACGTAGCGCCCCTCGGCGATGAGCCGCGGCACGACGCGGTTCACGGTGTCCGCCGGCACCGCGAAGCCGATCCCCGCCGAGGCGCCGGAGGGGCTGTAGATCGCGGTGTTCACCCCGATCAGCCGGCCGGCGGAATCGACCAGCGGCCCGCCGGAGTTGCCGGGATTGATCGCCGCGTCGGTCTGGATCAGCTCGCGGATCACCGCCCCGTTCTCGGCCGGCAGTTCCCGGTTCAGCGCCGAGACGATGCCGGTCGTCAGCGTCCAGTCGAGGCCGAAGGGGTTGCCGATGGCGAACACCCTCTGGCCGACGCGCAGGTCATGGCTGGTTCCGAGCGGGATCGGCTCCGGCCGCCCGGTGCCGACCGGGATGCGCAGCACCGCGAGATCATGCGCCGGCGAGGAGCCGACCAGCACCGCCTCGAAGGCCCGCCCGTCGGCGAGCCGCACGGTGGCCCCGGAGGCGCCGGCGATCACGTGGTGGTTGGTGACGATGTGGCCGAGCCGGTCCCACACGAAGCCCGAGCCGGTGCCGCGCGGCACCCGGAAGGCGTTGCGCGTCCAGGGATCGTAGGCGGTGCCGGTGGTGGCGATGAACACGACCGACCCGCGCACCGCCTCGAACAGCGCGATGGTGGTGCGTTCCTCCTCCGAGAGGTCCCCGCGCGGGGTGATGGCGCGCGGCTCGGCGCGGGAGGCGAGAAGCTCCGCCTGCAGCAACGGGATCGTCTGCCACGCCCCGATCAGCAGCAGGGCCGCGGCCGTGACGGCGGCGAGGCGGAGGAGGAAACGGAGATCCTGCGGCATCCGGGTGCGGCTCCTCTCGGCGGGGGCACGCTGCGCGCGCGGCGGCCGGCCCGTCAAGCCCGCGCCGGGGCCGTCTTGAACCCGCCCGCCGGCGGCGCGACCATGCGGCATGGCCGAAGCTGCCACCGCGCTGTTCCTCGATTTCGACAACGTCCTTTCCGGCCTGCGCGAGGGCGCGGGCGCCGCCATCGCCCACCGCTTCGCCACCGAGCCTGGAGCATGGCTGCCCTTCGCCGCCGGCGACCCCTCCCGCTGCCTGGTGCGCCGCTGCTACCTGAACCCGGCCGGCTTCCTCGAGGCGCCGGTCGGCGAACGCGCCTGGTTCGGCGAGTTCCGCTGGGCCTTCCAGGCCGCCGGCTTCGAGGTGGTGGACTGCCCGCGGATCACCCGCCTCAAGAACGGCGCCGACATCCGCATGGCGATCGACATGCTGGACGCGCTCGCCTCGCCGCTCGCGCGGATCGAGCGCTTCGTGCTGATGAGCACCGACGCCGATTTCGTGCCGCTGCTGCTCAGGCTGCGCGCGGCGGACCGACGCACACGCCTCGTCGCGCATCCGCAGGTCGGGCGCATCCTCCGCTCGGCGGCGGACGAGGTGATCGGCCTCGATGCGCTGGCCCGCCACCTCGGCTGGAGGCCGGAGGCCGAGGACGAGACCTTCGGCGAGGACGCCGCCGCCGCCGTGCAGGATGCGGCCCGGCAGATCCTGGCGGAGGCGCAGGCGCCGCTGCACCTGCCGCATCTCGGCAAGCTGGTGCGCGACCGCACCGGCCGCACCCTGCGGGAGACGCGCTACGGCGGCGCCGGCTCGATCGAGGCGCTGCTGGCGCAGTCCGGCTTCGTGCGGGTGGAGGGGCCGGGCGGCGGTGTTGCGGCGCGGCCCGAGTGGCTCGCCGCCATGGGCGAGGCGGCGGAGGCCGCGCGCCCGCCGCCGGCCGAGGACGCCCGTGCCCCTCAGCCGCCGGACATCCCCGACGGCGAGGGGCCGAGAAGCTCGGCATAGACGGCAAGCGTCGCCCGCTGCATCGCCTCGGTGGTGAACCGGGCGAGCACCCTCTCACGCGCCGCCCGGCCCATCGCCGCGCGGCGTTCGGGCGGTTCGGCCAGGGCCTGCCCGATCGCGCCCGAAAGCGCCGCCGGATCGCCGGGCGGCACGAGCCAGCCGGTCCGTCCGGGCAGCACCGTCTCGCGCGGCGCGCCGAGGTCGGAGGCGATCACCGGCCGCGCCATCGCGCCCGCCTCCACCACGGTGCGGCCGAAGGCCTCGGGCTCGGTCGAGGCGTGCAGCACGAGCTCGGCCGCCGCATAGGCCCCCGGCATGTCCTCGACATGGCCGGGCAGCAGCACCCGGCCCCGGAGGCCCCGGGCAGCAACCAGCGCTTCGAGTTCCCCGCGCAGGGACCCCTCGCCCGCCAGCACCGCGACGGCGGGCGGCGGCACCCGCGCCATAGCCTCGATAAGCACCGCCTGCCCCTTCCAGCGCGAGAGCCGCCCGGGCAGCAGCAGCACGGGCGCCCCCTCCGGCACGCCCCAGGCGGCGCGCAGCGCCCCCGCGCGCGCGGGCGGAACCAGCGCCGGGTCGAAGCGGCGCAGATCGGCCCCGCGCGGGATCACCCGCAGCCTCTCCTCGCCCAGGCCGTGCCGCGCGCGCACGAGGTCGGCGATGTAGCCGCTGATCGCGATCACGCGCTCGCCGCGCGCCATCACCGAGTTGTAGAGGCGCTTGCCAGGCAGCCCTTCCGAATAGGCGCCGTGCCAGGTGGTGACGAAGCGGCAGCGCGCCCGCCGCGCGGCGAACAGCGCGCTCCAGGCCGGGGCGCGGCTGCGCGCGTGGATCAGCACGACGTTGCGTTCGCGCGCAACCCCGGCCAGCAGCGCCGCGTTGCGCCAGAGGGCGAGCGGCGACTTGCGGTCGAGCGGCAGCGTCACGTGCTCGGCGCCGACGCGCGGCAGCTCCTCCGCCATCGGCCCGCCCGCGCTCGCCACCAGCGAGGCGTAGCCTGCGCGCGCGATCGCCTCGGCGATCTCGATCGTGCCGCGCTCGACGCCGCCGGCGACGAGCCTCGGCAGCACCTGCAGGATGGCGGGCGGGGCGCTCATGCCGGCCCGCGCCGCCGCGAAGCCCCGCTCACGCGCCGCCCGCGCGGCGATGCGCGTAGGTGGCGTCCAGCCGCTCGCGCAGATAGGCGGCGGCGGTCGTCGGCGGCCAGCGCGGCACCCCGGTGCCGGGGAGCGCCGCCACCACCGCATCCGGATCGGGGTCGAGGAAGAAGGCGGCCGAGAAGCGCTCTCGCTCGGGGACGCGGACGCGATGCGGCGTCGAGACATAGACGCCGTTCGACCAGCGCATCAGGCAGTCGCCGATGTTGCAGACGAAGGCGCCCGGCACATGCGGCACCGCCATCCAGCCGCCGTCGCGCCGCTTCACCTCGAGCCCGGCCACCCCGTCGGTCGCAAGCAGCGTGACGTTGCCGTAGTCGGTGTGCTCGCCCGCGCCCGGAAGCGCGGGATCGGCCCCCGGATCGCCCGGGTAGCGCAGCAGCCGCAGCGTCGCCATCGGGCGGTCGAGCTTGTCGTCGAAGAAGCCCTCCTCGAGCCCGAGATCGAGCGCGAAGCCGCGGTGCAGCAGCACGCCGAGGCGGTGGCAGGCGTCGAAATGCGCCAGCACCGCCTCCCGGAATCCGGGGATCTCCGGCCAGAGGTTCACGCCGCGGAAGGGCGCGCCGGCCAGCACCTCGGGATCGTCGGGCGGCAGCTCGAGCCCGATGTTGAAGGCCTCCTTGCGGTCGGCGGGCCTCGCGGGATCGAGCTGCTCCTCGGCAAGCGCCACATAGCCCCGGTTGTGCGGCGAGCGGCGGATGGAAAGCGCCTGCTTCTCCTCATCCGGCAGGGCGAAGAAGGCGCGGGCGGCGTCGAACAGCGCCGCCGTCGTCGTCACGCCGTGGCCGACGGCGAGGAAGAACCCGGGGCCCCGGCAGGCCGCGCCGAGCGCCGCCGCAACGGCGCGGCGGGCGGCGAGGTCGGGCGAGGACAGCGGCGAGACATCGAGGATCGGGAGCGAATCGCTCATGCGTCCGGCACTCCGAGGCGGGCGGCCTGTTCGATCACGCGCGCCCCGCGCAGCGCAAGGGCATCGGCGCCCTGGGCGGCGATAACCTGCACCGCCCGCGGCATGCCTTCCGCATCCAGCCCGACCGGCACCGCGACGGCGGGCTGGCGCGTCAGGTTGGCGGCGAAGGTCCAGGCCGCCCAGTCGCGCCACAGCGCCTCGGTGGGATCGGGGGTGGGCGCATCGGCGGCGAAGGCGGCGGTCGGCGTCGCGGCGGTCAGCACGAGATCGTAGCGCAGATGGAACAGGGCCATGCGGTGCGCCGCCTCGCCGCGGGCGGCGTCGGCCTCCAGGATGTCGGCGGCGGTGGTGCCCTCCATGCGGCGCGCCACCTCGAGGATGCCGGGGTCGAGGAGCGCGCGCTTCTCCTCCGGCGTGCGGGCGACGAGCCGGGCGAGCGCCGCCCCCCACACCCGGCCGAAGATCGCGCGGGTGTCGGGCAGGTCGGGGTCGGCCTCCTCCACCAGCGCGCCGGCCTCTCCCAGCATCCGGGCGGCGGCGGACAGCGCCGCCTCGCCCTCGGGATCGAGCGGCGGCTCGTAGCCCCAGCGGCGGACGAGCGCCACGCGCAGGCCCGCCACGCCGCCCTCGATGCCGGCGAGCAGATCGGGCGGCGGGGCGTCGGTGGCGTAGGGGTCGCGCAGGTCGGGCCGCGCCATCACCTGCAGCATCAACGCCGCGTCGCGCACGCTGCGCGCCATCGGCCCGGCCACCGCCACCGCCGCGAAGGCCCCGTGCGGCCATTGCGGCACCCGCCCGTAGGAGGGCTTCACCCCGACGATGCCGCAATAGGCCGCCGGGATGCGGATGGAGCCGCCGGCATCGGTGCCGACATGCAGCGCGCCGAAGCCGGCCGCCGCCGCCGCGCCTGCGCCGGAGCTCGAGCCGCCCGGGGTGCGCGCGCGGTCCCACGGGTTGCGGGTGATGCCGTGCAGCGGGCAATCCCCCGGCGTCTTCCAGCCGAACTCGGTGGTGGTGGTCTTGCCGAGGATGACGGCCCCCGCCTCCTTGAGCGACAGCGCCACGGGCGAATCCTGCGCCACCGGCCGCGGATCGGTGATCCGGCTGCCGCGGCGCGTCGGGAAGCCGGCGAGGTCCATGATGTCCTTCACCGTCGTCGGCACCCCGTCCAGCGGGCCGCGCGGGCGTCCGGCCATCCAGCGCGCCTCGCTCTCGCCGGCCTCGGCGGCGGCGCGCGGGTTCATGGCGGCGAAGGCGTTCACCCACGGGTTCAGCCGCGCGATGCGTTCCATCACCGCCTGCAGCGCCTCGACCGGAGAGAGGGCGCGGCGGGCATAGAGGGCAAGCAGGGTCTCGGCGGACATCAGGGCGGGGTCGGTCTGCGTCATGCGGGGCTTCCGGTGCGGTGCTGTTGCCGCCAGTCTGCGCGCATGCGGCGCGGCGGGAAACCCGAGGGGGCGAGGCGGGGCGCATCCGGCCCCGACGCGGCCCTGGCGCGGCGGCCGGCGCGGGCCGGTCCGGCAC
>JANWXJ010000109.1 GCA_025055335.1 Acetobacteraceae bacterium | reverse complement strand
CCTGCCACAGGCTGTCGAAGCAGGGGGTCGCGGCGCGCGTGACGGCGTTGTCGGGCGCGTCCTCGCGCCAGCCCCAGCCATCCAGAACGACGAGCATCACGGGGCGGGGCATCGGGTGGTCTCCTCCGTCTCCGGGCGTATTCGGTACGAAATGGGGCCGCGGCGGGCCCGACACTATCGCGCTGCCCGCCGGCCGGCCATGCGCCACGCGCCGGACGCCATCCGGCTGGCTCCGTCCCGGCGCAGAGGCCGTGAAAGGGCAACGGTTGCCGCGAAACGGACCCGCTTCGGCGTCTCGTGCCGGTGGGTCCGCCCGCGCGGGCCGGGGCCAGACCGGGCCACGTCCTCGGAGCCCGGCGGGGGGGCGAGGTGCGAAGGGGTGTGGCATGCGCAGGCCCTTCCGCTCCGCACCCTGTCCGCCCTCGGTGCGGGCTGCGCAGCTTCCGCCGTCGCGGAACGCCCGGCGCAGGACCATGGCGGGGGCCTATCCGCGGGACTGGAACGCCCTCGGCATCCGCATGACCGGCGGGATGGACCGCTACGCGGTGCTGCCGAACGGCCGCACGGGCGGCCTGGCCGATCCGCACTACCGCGCCTTCCACATCCCTCTCACCTCGGCCGGTCCGGCCTTCCTTGCGACGGTTCTGGACAGCCTGCAAACCGGGACGCTCGACCTTGGCGGCCAGGTCGCCCGGCTGCCTGGCTGCCCGGCAAGGTGACGGTGATCGCCCTCGAGGCGCATGTCGTCCGCCCCGGTGCGGCCGGGCAGCCGGGCTTCGACCTGCTGCGCCCCGCGCAAACCGCCGCCGAGGTCCCGTGGCAGGCCAGCATCGTCCCGCGCGACCGGATGCTCCTGCCAGCCCGCGCGCCGATCTCGGTCCGCCGCAGCGACCTCGCCCCGTACCGCGCCGACGCCACCACCGCCGCGCTGCCGAGCCCGGGGCCGGACCAGCGCCCGGCCCTGCGCAGCCTCCGCTTCACCCGCGGACCGGCCGGGGAGACACGACGCCAAGCCCGACCGCCGCCGCGTCCTCATTGCCCTTCCCGCCCTCGGCCCGGCCGCCCGCGAGGCGCCGCGCGGCGGATCCCCGGCGCGCGCGGGCTCCGCAACCCTCCCGCGGGGACGAGACCGGCCGCCTCCTCCTTCGCCGTGCCGCGCCGGCCGGACGCGGCCGGGCTGCTCCGCCGGCTGGAACAGCGCCGGACCCGACGCGCCTCAGCCCCGACCCTCGCGCAGCGCCGCCACCTCGGCGCGCAGCGCGCGGAGCTCGCGCAGGATCTCCTCGCGCTCGGCATGCGCCGCCGCCGCCTCTGCGTCGTGCTTCGCCTCCGCCGCCGCCTCGCCCTCGGCGCGCAGCGTCTGGATCGAATCGACGATCACGCCGATGAACAGGTTCAGCACGATGAAGGTGGCGACCAGGATGAAGGGCACGAAGAACAGCCAAGCATAGGGCTGGTGTTCGAGGATCGGGCGGACGGTCGCCTCCGCCCAGGATTCCAGCGTCATCAGCTGGAACAGGGTGAACAGGCTGGCGCCGAGCGTGCCGAAGCGCTCAGGCAGCACCTCCCCGTACAGTTTCGTGGCCATCACCGCCGCCACGTAGAACATCAGCACCATCAGCAGCAGGATCGAGCCCATGCCGGGCAGGGCGTGCAGCATCGCCTCGACAACGCGCCGCAAGGAGGGCACGACGCTGATCAGGCGCAGCACCCGCAGCACCCGCAACGCCCGCAGCACCGAGAGCGGACCCGACGCCGGCAGCCAAGCGATGGCGACCACGACGATGTCGAACACGCCCCACGGGTCGCGGAAGAAGCGGCCGCGGAAGGCGTAGATGCGAAGCCCGATCTCGACCGTGAAGACGATCAGGAACAGCGTGTCGAGCAGGTGGATCAGGCCGCCCGCTGCGGCCATCACGCTCTCCGACGTCTCGAGGCCGAGCAGCACGGCGTTGGCGAGGATCAGCGCGATCACCGCGCGCTGGAACCCGTCCGACAGGATCAGCGCGGCCAGCCGCGCGCGCGGCGTTCCCGGCGGCCCCGCCGAGGAGAGCACTTCCTGCATCGCCACTCCCGATGTGCTGTCGCCGCGCCCGTTCCGGCGGCGGGCGGAGGGATGGCCCGGCGCGCGGCGCGCTTCAAGGGGGCGCTACAGCAGCACGGCAGAGACGCCGAAGACATGGCGGTGGACATGCAGCAGCGCCGCCCACAGCACGAGCGCGATGGCGGGCACGATCCAGCCGATCTCCGCAAGGGCGAGCCGCTGCCGCCCGGCCAGGATGGCGCCGAAGGGCAGGATGGAGGTGGCCTGCCGGAACGCCGGCCAGGCGTCCGGCCGCCGCGCCGCGAGCTTGGCGTCGATCGAGGGCATGCCCAGAAGGGCCGTGACGAGGAAGGCGCCGAAGAACACCACCGCCGCCGAATCGCCGTTGCCGGCGACGTGGATCGCCGCCCACAGCGCGAAGGACCACAGCATCGGGTGGCGGGTGATGCGGAAGATGCCGCGCGGTCCTGCGGCGAGCGCGCCCTCCTGCCCGACCGCGGTCGGGTTCCGCCCGGCGACCGAGGCGACGAACAGCAGGATGGCCGGCAGCATCAGCAGCGCGAGCAGCCAGCGGAGCGCGGGCCCGGCGGTCCAGAGCGGCGTCGTGTCGGCGGCGTTCCAGGCCGCGACCAGAGCGTAGATCGCCAGCAGCGAGACGGCGGAATAGGCGATGCGGAAGCCGCCCTCCCCGAGCCGGGCGACGAGCCGCGCCCGCACCACGGTGCCGGCGATGCCGACATGGACGGCGACCCAGAGGATGGCGGCGAGGACGAGGAGGAACATCGGCGTCTCCGGACCGGGCGGGCCGCTACATCAGCCCGGGCCGGCATTGCGGCGCAAGCGCGGGGCCATCACGGCCGCCAGCCCCGGTGATACGGGTGGCGGGACAGGATCGCCTCCGCGCGGAACAGCTGCTCGGCGAGCAGCGAGCGCACGAGCAGATGCGGCCACGTCATCGGGCCGAGGGAGAGGCGCTGGTCTGCCCGCGCCAGCACCGCCGGATCGAGCCCTTCCGCCCCGCCGACCAGGAAGGCGAGCCGCCGCCCGAGCCCGCGCCAGCGCCCGAGCATCCGCGCGAAGCCTTCCGAACCTGGCGCCTCCCCGCCGAGGTCGAGCGCCACGGCGAAGGCGCGCTCCGGCAGCGCGGCCAGGATCGCCGCCCCCTCGCGGCGGCGGATCTCGGCCGGGCTGCCCCGGCCCTCCGCTACCTCGACCACCGCGAGGGGCGGCCTGAGCCGCGCGTTCCAGGCGGCGAAGAGCGCGGCCTCCGGCCCGGACTTCAGCCGCCCCGCGGCGATCAGCAGCGGCGGCTCAGCCGTGGGGGCTCTCCGGGCCCCACATGCGCTCGATCCCGTAGGTCTCGCGGGTTGCGGGGCGGAAGAGGTGGATGATCAGGTCCCCGGCGTCGAGCAGCACCCACTCCGGCGAGGCCTCGATGCGCACGCGCGCCCAGCCGGCTTCCGCCAGCGCCTCCTCCAGGTTGCGCGCCATCGCCTGGAGCTGCCGCTCCGACAGGCCGGAGGCGACGATCATGCGGTCGGCGAAGGAGGAGCGGGAGGCGATGTCGAGCACGACGATGTCCTCCGCCTTGTCGTCCTCCAGGCTGGCGACGGCGGCGGCGACCATGCGCTCGAGCAGCGGCGGCGAGGCCTTGGCGCGGCGGGGGCGGGCGGGGGCGGCGGCGGGGCC
>JANWXJ010000009.1 GCA_025055335.1 Acetobacteraceae bacterium | reverse complement strand
TGCTGCTGCTGGCCAACGACCCGGGGCGGATGCGGCGGCTCAGGGCCGAGCTCGCGCCGCTCGGCGGGCGGCTGCCGGAGGCGTCGGAACTCGGCGCGCTGCCCTATGCGCGGGCGGTGCTGCAGGAGGCGCTCCGGCTCTATCCGCCGGTGCCGTTCCTGACGCGCCGCGCGCTCTCGCCCGACCGGATCCGCCGCTGGGAGGTGCCGCCGGAGACGCTGGTGATGGCCGCCCCCTGGCTGATCCAGCGCAAGCCCGGGCTGTGGGAGGAGCCGGAGCGCTTCCGCCCCGAGCGCTTCCTCGAGCCGGCGGCGCGCGCCATCCCGAAGCATGCCTTCATCCCCTTCGGCCTCGGCCCGCGCATCTGCGCCGGCGCCGCCTTCGGCATGGCCGAGATGACGGTGATCCTCGCCGCGGTGGTGCCGCGCTTCGACTTCGACCCCGCACCGGCGCGCGGCGTCGAGCCCGGGGTGCGGCTGACGCTGCGGCCGAAGGGCGGGTTGCGGCTCGGGGTGCGGAGGCGGGCGTGAGCCTCGGGCCGGCGGGTCTGGACGAGGCGCTGTTCCGCGCGCTGCGTCGCCTGCCGACGCCGCTGGTCTCCGGCATCGGCGGTGCGCTCGGGCGGCTTCTCGCGGCCCGGCGGGCGCCGGAGGCGGTGGCGCGGGCGCGGGCGGCGGTGGCGGTGCTGCGGCCGGACCTGTCCGCCGCCGAACAGGCGGCGCTGGTCGCGCGGGCGGCGGAGAATGTCGGCCGGCTGCTTGCCGAACATGCGCGGCTGCATCGCCTGTGGCCGGAGGGGCGGATCTCCTTCACCGGGGAGGAGCACGTGATCGCCCTCGTCCGCGCCGGCAAGCCGGTGATCGGCATCACCTGCCATACCGGCAACTGGGAGGCGATCGCCTCCGCCGCCCATGCCTTCCGGCTGCCGCTGGCCGTGGTGTACCGCCCGCCGCGTTCGGCGCTGGAACGCCGGATCGCCGCCGAGGCGCGGGCGCGGACGGGGCTGCGGCTGCTGCCGCCGGGCCTCGCCTCGGCGGTGGAGGCGGTGAAGATCCTGGAGGGAGGGCGGGAGATCCTCGGCTTCTTCGTGGACGAATCGGCCGGCGGGGACCTGATGGCGCCCCGCTTCGGACGGCCCCAGACCCGGCGCGGCAACATGGCGATCGCCATCCGCCTCGCCCTGCGCCATGGCGCCGAGATCCTGCCGGTATGGAGCGAGCGCCTGCCCGGCCCGCGCTTCCGGGTGGCGATCGGGCCGCCGTTTGCCCTGCAGCGCCATGGCGGCGACGAGGAGGCGCTGCTGGCGGCGAACCTGCCGCTTCTGGACCGCGCGCTCGAGGCCTCGATACGGCCTCGGCTCGACCAGTGGTACGGGCTGTTCCGACTGCGCGGCATCGGCTGAGGCGATGCCGCACGCCGGATGGGCGCGGGCCCGCCCAGCCCGCCCCGGAAGCGCGGATCAGTCGGCGGCGAAGACCTGCGCGGAGACCGAGAGGTGGCGCGCAAGATGGGGCGACATCTCGGCGGCCGCTGCCAGTTCGACCGGCCCTGCCCGCCCCGCGGTGAGGACCGGCTCGGCCGGGGCGCGGTTGTGGATGAAGCCGTTCGTCGGGTATTCGCGGCCGTAGATGCCGGGGGCGAGGCCGGTCTGCACGCGCACCCGCGTCCAGTCGTTGTTCGGCGACACGTCCACGACCGAGATCCCGCGCGTGACGCTGCCCTTGCGGATGCCGGGGCCTTCCCAGTTGGCGTGGTGGATCAGGATGTGCCGCGGCCCCAGCACCTGTTCGACCACCGCGACGTGCCCCGACCGCATGCCGCCCGAGGCGGGGAAGGACAGCACCGCCCCGACCTCCGGCGTCTGGCTGCGGTGGTAGCGGCCGGCGGCGTTGGCCCACCAGTCCCGCGCGTTGCCGCGGAGGTCTATCCCGCTCGTCATGCGGGCATAGGGCACGCAGGTGAGGAAGGCCCGGGTTGGGGCGGCAGGCCGGGCCTGGGAAGCGGGCTGGGCCGGGCGGGCGGGGGGTGCCGCGGGGCGGGCGGAGAGGGCGGCGGTGCGCAGCGCAGGATCTGGCCCGGTGGTTCGGGCGTCGCCTTCGGCCGGTGACGGCAGGGCTGCCGCACAGGCCAGGAGAAGAAGCACGGGTAGAGCGGTGCGCTGTCCGCGTCTCGTCATGGCTTCGGCTCCCTGTTGTCGTGCCGGTGCCTTGGGGCGCCGGCGCGGAAGCCGGTAGCGGGGCCATGGGCGTCCGGACAAGACGCCGGAGCGACACACGCGGAAACATGGCGTGATTCGACGGAGAGGCGGAAAGAAAAGGCGTCGGGCTAGGACAGTAGTCCTGAAAAATCTGGCAAAAGGATAGCGCGCCACAGTGTTGCGGCAGGGCAGCCACAGTGGCCGCAGGACTCCGATCCGCAGGCGGGCAACCTCGGCCCGCCCGCGGCAGGGCCTCAGCGGCAGGCGACGACCATGATCTCTACGAGGTGACGCGGATCGGCCATGTTCGCCTCCACACAGGCGCGCGCCGGCGCCCCGCCTTCCGGCAGCCAGGCCGTCCAGACCTTGTTCACCGCATCGCGGTCGCGGATGTCCTTGAGCCAGATCTGCGCCTGCAGCAGCCGCGTCTTGTCGGTGCCGCAGAGTTCGAGGGCGGCATCGATCTTCGCCAGCACCTGCCTCGTCTGGCCCGTCACGTCCTCGGACAGGTCGTCCGCCGTCAGGCCGGCGGTGAAGACGAAGCCATGGTATTCGACGGCGTTGGACAGGATGGCGTTGCTGCCATGCCGGGTGATCCTGCTCATCGGCGCTCCCTCGATCCTCGGGTGTTGCGGGACGCGCGGCACTAGCGCGCGGCGCGCATGGCGGCAAGCAGCGCTCAGCGCCGCGGCGGGGCCTCCCCGTGGTCGGCCCGGCCGGGCGGAGCGGGGCAGAGGCAGAAGGGGCAGATCGCAGGCGGCGCCTCGGTGGCAGGCGCCGCGGCGCGGCAGGCCCCGGCCAGCGCGGCGCGGGTGGCGGCGTCGGGCTCCTCCTGCCGGAAGGCCGCAGCGGGGAGGGCAGGCAGGCAGAAGAGGGTGAGCGCGGCGCGGCGTCTCATGCCTCCACTCTAGCGGCGGCGTGGCCCGGGCGGAACCGGCGGGCGGCGCCCGCCCTCATTCCCCGCGTTCCAGGACGGCGGCGGCCCTGCCGCCGACCGACAGCCCCCAGGCGACGACGCCGAGCGCAAGCAGCGCCGCGGCGTAGACCGGCCAGGCCATGCCGAACGCCTCCCCGGCGGCACCGAGGGCCAGCGCCCCGGCCGCCGGCCCGGCACGGGTGATCAGGCCCCAGACCGCGAGCACCCGCCCGCGCATCGCCGGATCGGACGCCGACTGCACGAGCGTCTGCACCGCGATCCCGTGCAGCGACGCCATCGCCCCCATCGCCGCGGCGCAGAGCACGCCGAGCGCGAACGCCGAGGTGGAGACGAAGGCCGCCGTGGCCAGCGCCTGCGCGGCGACGGCGAGGATGGCGATGCGCGTCGTGCCGGCAAGCCGCCCGCGCGCGGCAAGCGTGAGCCCCGACGCCAGCGCCCCGACGCCGAAGGCCGCCGTCAGGATGGCGAGGGAGTCGGGGCCGCCCTGGAACAGGCGCTCGACGAAGGGCGGCAGGATCTCCTGCAGGCCGCGCAGCAGCACGCCGGAGAGCGCCGCGAAGAGCAGGACGGGGCCAAGCCCCGGGTGGCGCGCGACATAGGCGATGCCGTCCGCCATCTCGGCCAGCAGGCTCTTGGAGGCGGGGTGCCCCCGCCGCGCGTCCGGCGCCACCCGGAGGAGAAGCAGCGAGGCGGCGGCGAAGCCGTAGGCGAGCGCGTTGCAGGCCACCGCCGGGGCCACCCCCCACAGCAGGATGACCGCCCCGGCCAGCGCCGGCCCGACGAAGCGGGCGACGTTGAACACGAGGCTGTTCACCGCGACCGAAGAGGGCAGATCCGCCCGCGGCACCACGCCGGGCAGCAGGGACTGGCGCGCCGGCTGGGCGAAGGCGGCGGCGGTCCCGCCCAGAATCTCGAGCGCGAGCAGCAGGCCGACCGTCATCCAGCCTGCCGCCGTCAGCCCGGCGATCAGCGCCGCCTGCGCGCCGATCGCGATCTGCGTCAGGACCGACAGCGCGAGGCGATCCACCCGGTCGGCCACGGCGCCGGCCAGCGGGCTCACCACCACCGCGGGCGCGAGATCGGCGAAGGCGACGAGGCCGACCCAGAAGGCGCTGCCCGTCAGGTCCCAGGCGAGCCAGCCGACGGCGACCCGCTGCATCCACATGCCGGTCCAGGCGGTGAGGCTGCCGCCGAAGAACAGCCTCGCGTCGCGGTGGGACAGCGCGCGGCGGAGGCCCTCGAAGCCGGCCAGCTCAGTTCCCCCGCGGCGCGCGCCGGTTGCCGGCGATGCAGTCGGCCACCATCCGGTCGCGCTCGAACCGTTCCCCGAGGGCGTCGGTGCCGCGCCGCACGCTCCCGCCCTCGAGCGCGCCGACCTGCGCCTCCCGCTCGTCGGCGCGCATGAGCTGGGCGCGTTCGCGGGCGGCCATCACGCGGTCGGCCTCGGCGCGGCAGGCGGCGAGGAGGGCGGCCTCGGCCGGGTCGGCCGGCGGGCGCGCGGCGCAGGCGGCAAGGGCGAGGAGAAGAACGGCCGGGGCAAGGCGTGTCATGGTCGTGTCGTCCTGGCGGGAAGGGAGGCGGTGAGGCGTTCGCGCAGCAGAGCCGCGTCGAAGCGGGCGGTGGCGTCGAGCGGTGCGGTGGCGGCGGCGGCGAGCAGCGCCGGATGGAACTCGGCGCCCTCGCGGTCGAGCACGAACAGCCCGCGCGTCCAGGAGGCGCGGCCGAGCAGGTCGATCAGCGCGAGCAGCCGGAGGCAGAGCGCAAGCCCCTGCGCGCGGTCGAGCGGCGAGGCGGCGTCCACCGCCTCGGCCCAGCAGCGGGCGTCGGGGTCGGCGAGGTCGAGGGCGAGCGGCTCCTCGCCCCCGCCGCGCAGGAACAGGAAGCGCCGCGCCGGGCCGTAGCGCCCGGCACCGGCCGCGGCGCGCGCGGCGGCCCAGGCCTCGAGCAGCGCCTGCGGGCGGACCGGCGGCGTCGCCTCGGGGGGGAAGGGGATGGCATAGGCGAGCGCCCCCTCGGGCGATTCGGCCACGCCGATGGCTGCGGACATGGAATGCAGATTGCGCGCCCGCGGGCGGCGGCGGAAGGGGCGGCGGGCGGCGGGCTGCCATGCCGCAGGGCTTCAGCCGCCCTTCAGGCTCTCCGCCGTGTCGAAATCGCGCAGCACGGCGTCCGAGGGCATCTCCACCTCGTGCGCCACGTCGCGGTTGGCGCCGAGCAGGTGCCGCGCCCCGACATCGCCGCTGATCGCCATCATCTCCGGCAGGAAGCGCCGCGCCCAGATCATCGGGTTGCCCTGCTTGCCGCGATAGGTGGGCAGCACGATGGCGCGGCCCTCCTCGGGGTCGAAGGCGGCCATCAGCCGGTCCAGCATCTCCGCGGTGACGAGCGGCATGTCGCCGAGGCACACCATCACCCCTTCCGCATCCGGCGGCAGGGCGGCGAGCCCGGCCTTGAGGCTGGCCGAGAGGCCCTGGGCGTAGTCCTCGGCATGGGTGAACAGCACGGGCCGCCCGGCCAGCGCCTCCTCGACCCGCTCCCGTTCGTGCCCGGTGACGACGATGACGGGCCGGGCGTGGGAGGCGAGCACCTCGTCCACCACCCGCGCGATCATCGGCCTGCCCGAGGAATCGGCCACCAGCAGCTTGTTCAGCGGCGCCATGCGGCGGGACCGCCCGGCGGCCAGCACCAGGGCGGCCACCCGGCGCGGGGCGCGCGGGACGCGGGCGGGGGGCGGGAACTTCGGCGCCTCGGCGCGCGGCATCGGGCGCGATTCGATCTCCTTCAGCAGCCCGCCCACCCCCATGCGCATGATGTCGCCGGAGGCGACGGGGATGCCGGCGAACAGCCGCTGCAGCACCCAGTCGGCGCCGTTGAGCTTGGGGGAGCGGGCGCAGCCTGGCAGCACCAGCGCCGGCACCTCGCCGATGCGGCCGAGGCAGAGCAGGTTGCCCGGATCCACCGGCATGCCGAAATGCTCGATCCGGCCGCCGAGCCGGACGATCGCGGAAGGCGCGACGTCGCGCCGGTCCACCACCGCCGAGGCGCCGGCGACCATCAGCAGCTCCGCCCCCTGCTTCAGCAGGCGCGCAAGGGCATCGGCGATGGCGGTGCTGTCGTGGCGGGCGGTCTCGGGCGGCAGCAGCGTGCCGCCGAGTGACCCGATCCGCTCCCGCGTCGCCTCCACGGTGCCCTCGAGGACGCTGTCCTTGAGGCCGGGGAGGGTGGAGAGCACGAGCCCCGCCTTCAGCGGCCGGAACGGGTGCAGCGCGATCGCCCGCCCGCCCTTCAGCATCAGTTCGGCGATCGTCAGCACCTGCCCCGGCACGGCGAAGGGGATGATCTTGATGGTGGCGAGCATCTCCTTCGCCTCGACCACCGCGAACTCGGGCAGGGTGGCGAGCGTCAGGCCCTCGTCAAGCGCGTTGACGCGGTCGATCAGCGCGCGGTCGAGCACGAGCAGGCCGCGGGTTTCGGCCGTGATGTTCACCCGCCCCGTGGCGGCGCGGGAGGCGGCAAGCAGCGGCGCCGCGAGCGCATCGGCAAGCCGCTTCGCCGCCTCGTCCTCCGGCACGTCGCCGGGTTCGAGCTGGGCGGCGACGATCTCGGCGCGGCCTTCGGCGGCGAGTGCGGCGATCGCCTCCTCGTCCAGCACGGTGCCCTTCTTCAGCACCCGCCCGGAGAGGCGGTGGGTATGGGCGAGGATGGCGCCGCGCGCCTCGGCGAGCGGGACGGGGCCGAACCTCATGGCGTCGCTCCGCGGCGGACGGCGACCAGTTCGGCGAGGATCGAGACCGCGATCTCGGGCGCCGTCACGGCGCCGATGTCGAGCCCGACGGGGGCGTGGATGCGGGCGATCGCGTCGTCGGGGTGGCCGGCCTCCTTCAGCCGGGCGACGCGCTTGGCGTGCGTTCGGGTGGAGCCGAGCGCGCCGATGTAGAAGGCCTCGGAGCGCAGCGCCGCATCGAGCGCAGGATCGTCGAGCTTCGGATCATGCGTGAGCGTGACGACGGCGGTGCGGGAATCGGGCTTGAGGTCGGCCATCGCCTCGTCCGGCCAGTCGTCCCGGAGCGCCACGCCGGGGAAGCGGTCGGCGGTGGCGAAGGCGCGGCGGGGGTCGATCACCGTGACGGCGAAGCCGGCCGCCTGCGCCATCGGCGCCAGGGCCTGGGCGATGTGCACGGCGCCGACCACGAGCAGACGGAGCGGCGGGCAATGGGGGTGGAGGAACCAGGCCTCCCCGTCCGCCTCTACGGTGCGCGCCTTGTCCGAGATCGCCGCTTCCTCGGCGGCGGCATGGAGCGGCGCGGGCAGCGCGTCCTCCGGCCACAGGCGCTGTTCGCCGTCGGCGAGCCGGGTCGCCAGCACCACGGGGCGCTTCGCGGCGATGGCCGCGCGCAGCCGGGAGAGCGTCTCGGTCTTCACGACAACCTCTCGACGAACACCTTCACCCGCCCGCCGCAGGCGAGGCCGACCGCCCAGGCCTGTTCGTCGGAGACGCCGAACTCGAGCGTTTTCGGCGGCGCGCCGTCCAGCACCTCGCGCGCGGCGTCCGCCACCGCGCCCTCGATGCAGCCGCCCGACACGCTGCCCTCCATGCGGCCAGAGCGCGTCAGGATCAGACGCGATCCGGGCGGGCGCGGAGAGGAGCCCCAGGTCTGCACGACGGTTGCGATGGCCACGTCCTCGCCCGCCGCGGCCCAGGCGGCGGCGCGGTCGAGAAGCTCTGTCGTGTCGCTCATGCGGCCCTCCGGTGCGGCGCGGGCTGGCCCGAAAGACTGTCCACCAGCGCCTTCAGGCTGGCGAGATTATGCACGGGCCGGTGCTCGTGCACATGCGGCAGCAGCGCCCGCGCCCCCTGCGATCTCGGCTGGAACCCCTCGAAGCGGAGCAGCGGGTTCAGCCACACGAGCCGGCGGCAGGACCGGCGCAGCCGGGCGGCCGCCTCGGCCAGGCCCTCCGCGCCCTGCCGGTCCAGCCCGTCGGTGATGAGCAGAACCACCGCCCCCTGGGCCAGCACCCGCCGCGCCCAGAGCCGGTTGAAGGCGGCGAGGCTGTCGCCGATCCGGGTGCCGCCGGACCAGTCGGGCAGGATCCGCGCCACCATCTCGAAGGCCACCTCGGGGTCTCGCTTCAAGAGCGCGCGCGTGACGTTGGTGAGGCGGGTGCCGAACAGGAACACCGACACGCGGGCGCGCCGGTTCGCCAGCGCGTGCAGGAAGTGCAGCAGGATCTGCGCGTAGCGCGTCATGCTGCCGGAGATGTCGCAGAGGGCCACCAGCGGCGGCGGCTTGACCCGGCGGCGGGTGCGGGCGAGGGCCGGCACATCGCCGCCGCTGCGGAGGCTGTTGCGGATGGTGCGGCGGAGATCCACGCGCGGCCCGCGCGGGTCGGGGCGGAAGCGGCGGGTCGGGCGGTCGTCGAGCGGCAGGACGAGGCGGGCGATCTGCCGCCTCGCTTCCGCGATCTCGGCCGCGCCCATCGCCTCGAAATCCATGGTCCGGAGCCGTTCCTGCTCCGACACCGTCATGGCGACGTCGAGCTCCTGCTTCTGCTCCCCGGGCTTCGGCTCGCGCGCCGGCCTCCGTTCGTGCAGCGCCTCCTGCACGCGGCGGGCGGCGGGGGGCGGCTTCGTCTTCTCCCTGAAGCCGTCGAGCAGGGCCATGGCGCGCGCGTGCTGCCCCGCCTCGGGGTCTCGCCACCAGAGGTCGAAGGCGTGGTCGAACACCTCGAAATGTTCGCGGCGGTGGACCAGGGTGGCGCGCAGCGCGGCGTGGGCGGTGGCGCGGTCCGACAGGCCGGCGAGCGACAGGGCTTCCCCGGCGGCGAGCGTCTCCGCCGGGCCGACAGGCAGCCCCGCGCGGCGCAGAAGCCGCGCAAAGCCGATGAGGTTGGCGGGAAGGGCGCCCGCGGCGCTCACCCGCCGCGCGCCTCGGCCACCAGCCGCGCGGCTTCCGCACCCCGCAGCTTCGCAAGATCATCCTCGTACTTCATCAGCACGCCGAGGGTGGAGTCGACCAGCGCGGGGTCGAGCTCCTTCGCGTCGAGCGCCGCCAGCGCATTCGCCCAGTCGATCGTCTCCGCAACCCCGGGCAGCTTGAACCACTCGCCGCTGCGCAGGCGCTGGACGAAGGCCACCACCTGTTCCGACAGCCGCGCCGGCAGCCAAGGCGCGCGGGCGGCGAGGATGGCGCGTTCCCGCGCCGCGTCCGGGTAGCCGACCCAGTGGTAGAGGCAGCGGCGGCGGATCGCGTCATGCACCTCGCGCGTGCGGTTCGAGGTGATGACGACGACGGGCGGCGTCTCGGCGCGGATGGTGCCGATCTCGGGGATCGAGATCTGGAAGTCGGCCAGGATCTCGAGCAGGAAGGCCTCGAAGGGCTCGTCGGCGCGGTCGAGCTCGTCGATCAGCAGAAGCGCCGGGGTGCCGGTGATGGCCGACAGCAGCGGGCGCTCGAGCAGGTATTTGCGGTCGTAGATGTCGTGCTCGACGCGCTCGCGGTCGGCGGCGGTGCCGGCGGCCTCGGCCAGCCGGATCGCCATGAGCTGGCGGGCGTGGTTCCATTCGTAGGCGGCGCCGCTGATGTCGAGGCCGTCGTAGCACTGCAGCCGCACAAGCCGCCGCGGCAGCGCGGCGGCGAGCGCCTTGGCGATCTCGGTCTTGCCGGTGCCGGGCTCTCCCTCCAGGAACAGCGGGCGGCCCATCTTGAGCGCGAGGAACACGGCGGTGGCCAGCGCGCGGTCGGCCACATAGCCCTCGGCGGCGAGCAGCGCCTCTGTCGCCGCGACGCTGTCCGGCACCGGCATCAGCGGAACATCAGCAGCAGGATGAACAGCCAGACCAGGAGCCCGCCCCAGAACAGCCTCGGCAGGCCGAGCCACTCCTTCGGCAGGAGGCCGAGCAGGTCGAGCGCCGCCGGCTTCGGGGCGGCGGGGACGGCCTCAGCGGCCTCGGCGGCCGCGGGCGCCGCGGGACGCGCGGCGGCGAGGTTGGCGGCGAAGCGGTCGAGGAACTGGTCGGCCATCTGCTTCGCCGTGCTGTCGATCAGCCGCGCGCCGAGCTGGGCGATCTTGCCGCCGACCTGCGCCTTCACCTCGTAGCGCAGGATCGTCTCCTCCGGGCCGGCTTCCGCGAGCGAGACGTCGGCGCCACCCTTGGCGAAGCCCATGGCGCCGCCGTTGCCCTCGCCGCTGATGGTGTAGGATTCGGGCGGGTTGATGTTGGCAAGCTGCACCTTGCCGCTGAACTTCGCCGCCATCGGGCCGAGCTTGACGGCGACGCGGGCGGACAGCTCGTTCTCGCTGGTGCGCTCGAGGCTCTCGCAGCCGGGGATGGCGGCGCGCAGCGCCTCGGTGTCGTTCAGCGCGGCCCATACGGCCGCGCGCGGCGCGGGGATGCGCCGCTCTCCGGTCATTTCCATGGCGATCTCCTGGCGGTCGGCGCGCAACCTAGTGTCGGGCGGCCGGGAGGGAAAGCCCGGCCCGGTCTGGCCGCGCGGCGCGGGGGCTGCTAACCCCCGCCCCGAACCCCGGAGGACCGCCATGCCCTACATCGTCGCCGACGACCTGCCGGACGCCCCGGCCGGCATCCGCTTCCGCAAGCTGCTGGAACGCCCAGGCATCCTGCGGCTGCCGGGCGCGCATACCGGCATCGCCGCGCTGATGGCGAAGAACGCCGGCTTCGAGGCGGTCTATGTCTCGGGGGCGGCGATGAGCGCGACGATGGGCCTGCCCGACCTCGGCATGATCACCCTGGACGAGGTGGCGTTCTACATCCGCCAGGTCTCGCGCGCGGCCGGGCTGCCGATGCTGGTGGACGGCGACACCGGCTTCGGCGAGGCGCTGAACGTGATGCACATGGTCCGCACCTACGAGGACAACGGGGCGGCGGCGGTGCACATCGAGGACCAGCTGCTGCCGAAGAAATGCGGCCACCTGAACGACAAGAAGCTCGCCTCCGCCGATGACATGGCGGCGAAGGTGGCCGCCGCCCGGAAGGCGCGGCGGCACCTCTACATCATCGCCCGCACCGATGCGGTGGCGAGCGAGGGGATGGACGCCGCGGTGGACCGCGCGAAGCGCTACCTCGCGGCGGGGGCGGACGCGATCTTCCCCGAGGCGCTCTCCAGCGAGGAGATGTTCCGCGAGTTCGCCCGCCGCCTGCCGGGGGTGCCGCTGCTTGCCAACATGACCGAGTTCGGCCGCACCCCCTTCTTCACCGCCGACGAGTTCGAGGCGATGGGCTACCGCATGGTGATCTGGCCGGTCAGCCACATGCGGGTGGCCAACAAGGCGATGGAGGAGCTCTACGCCACGCTCGCGCGCGAGGGATCGGCGAAGTCCATGCTGCCGAGGATGCAGACGCGGGCGGAGCTCTACCGGCACATAGACTACCACGCCTACGAGGCGCTGGACGCCACGCTCGTGAAGACCGTGGTGCCGGTGGCGACGCCGGAGCGCTAGCCGGCAAGCCGGAAGCGCTCGGCGATGCGGAAGGGCTGGCCGGGTTCCGGCTGGCTGAACAGGCAGATGGATGTCACGCGGCGCGGGCGGGCCGCCGCCGCACCCACCGCCGCCTCCGCCGCCGGGCGCAGCAGCGCCGATTCCTCCGGCGTCAGGCGCCGCGTGAGGGTGACGTGGAAGGAGAACGCGCCAAACACGTAGGGGTAGCCCCAGCGCAGCAGGTTTCCCCGCTGTTCGGGGGTGAGGCGTTCGGGGCGGCGCTTCGCGATCTCGGCCTCTGTCGGCGGGGCGCGGTGCGGGTCGAGCTCGGCCACCGCCTGGTCGCACAGCGCCTGCAGCGCCGGGCAGGGCGACTGTTCCGTGAGCGCGAGGAAACCGTCGAGGTCGGTGACGGCGAGCGGCGGCAGGTCGAAGGGCGCGATGCGCGCGGCGAGCGTGGCGGTGGCCTCGCGCAGCGCCTCCCAGCCGGTGGCGAGCCGGAACGGCGCCTTCAGTGTTGCGTGCAGGCCATAGAGCCGGGCGTCGCGGGTGATCTCGAACAGGTCCGCCCCGGGGATCGCGGGCTGCCGCAGCGCGGCGCCGGTTTCCGCATCCCGCCCGAGCCAGGCCGAGCCCGCGGCGTGCAGCGGGTCGTCGGGGTCGGGGGCCCAGTAGAGGGCGAAGCGGGCGGGGGACATGGCGGGCGCGTAGCCCGGCGCGCGGCCGGCGGGAAGGTGGCTCCCCGAGTTGGATTCGAACCAACGACCTAGCGATTAACAGTCGCGTGCTCTACCAGCTGAGCTATCGGGGACCAGCCAGGGCGCGCGATGTAGCGGAGACGTGGCGCTGTGGCAACCCCGCTCCGCGCCAGGTCCGGAGCGGAATCGAACCGCTGTAGAGGGTTTTGCAGACCCTTGCCTGACCACTCGGCCACCGGACCGCGGGCACGGGCCGCCTCTATCCTCCGCCCTCCGGCCAGGGTCAAGCGGCGCGGCTGGCGCGGCGGCGCGGGCGCACCTATAAGCCCGCACGTCCGGAGTGGGGGATCTGGCGCATGGACGAGGCGACGGCGCGCAAGCGCATGGTGGACGGGCAGCTGCGCCCGAACCGCGTGACCGATGCGCGGCTGCTTGCCGCCATGGCGTCGCTGCCGCGCCATCCCTTCGTGCCGCCGCCGCGCCGGGCGCTCGCGCATGCCGACCTCGACGTCCCGCTGTCCGCGGCGCGCGCGCTGCTCAAGCCGATGGTGCTGGCGCGGCTGGTGCAGGCGTTGGCGATCCGCCCGGGAGAGCGGGCGGCGGTGCTGGCGGCGGGCAGCGGCTACGCGGCGGCGCTGCTTGCCGCACTCGGCGCCGAGGTGGTGGCGGTGGAGGACGATCCGGCCGCCCTCGCCCTGGCGCGGGAGGCCGCCGACGCGGTGCCGGAGGCGGCGCGGCCGCTCTGGGTCGTCGAGTCGCCTGCCGGGCCGCTTGCCGACCCGGCGCTGGCCGGGCCGTTCGATGCCATCCTTCTCGACGGCGGCGCTGCCGCGGCCTTCCCGCCGGCGGCGCTCGGGCGCCTTGCGGAGGGGGGGCGCATCGCCGGCATCCTGGGACGCGGGGAGGGGATGGCCGTGGCCTCGCTCGGGCGCAAGGCCGGTGGCGCCATTCCGGTGCTGCCGCTGTTCGACTGCGCCGCCCCGCCGCTGCCCGAACTGGCGCCCGAGCCGAGCTTCGCCTTCTGACGTCCCCGGCCCGGGGGGATGCGGCCGGCCGTCGTTCTGGCATAGTGCCGGCAAGGCTTCCGCAAGGGAGCGCGTGCGAAGGACGAGGCGAAGGACGAGCCGATGATCCGACCCCAGCTGCTTTCCGCGGCGGCGCTGGCCGCGATACTCGCCTGGGCGCCGGCCCGGGCGCAGACGCTGGCCGAGGCGCTGGCGCTCGCCTACGCCAACAACCCGACGCTGCAGGCCGCGCGGGCGGCGCTGCGCGCGACGGACGAGAACGTGCCCCAGGCGCTGTCCGGCTGGCGGCCGACGGTGACGCTCTCGGCCAATGCCGGCATCGCCGAGGGCTATGCCCGCTCGGTCGGTGCGGGCGGCCCGGTGACGCGCGACACCGACCGCACCCCCGCCGGCGTGACGGCGACGATCGTGCAGCCGCTCTACCGCGGCGGCCGGACGGAGGCGCAGCTGCGGCGGGCGGAGAACCAGGTTCTTGCCGCCCGCGCCCGCCTGCTGGCGACGGAACAGGCGGTGCTGCGCGACACGGTGTCGGCCTATGTCGCCGTCATCCGGGACGAGGAGGAGGTGCGGCTCAACCGCAACAACGTCACGGTGCTGACGCGGCAGCTGCAGGCGACGCAGGAGCGCTTCCGCGTCGGCGAGATCACCCGCACCGACGTGGCCCAGGCCGAATCGCGGCTGGCGGGGGCGCGGGCGCAGCTCGCCGAGGCCGAGGGGCGGCTGCAGAACAGCCGCGCGCTGTTCGCCCGCCTCGTCGGCCAGCCGCCCGGCCGGCTGACGGCGCCGCAGCCGGTGCGCCCGCCGGTCGGCAGCGCCGAGGAGGCGCGGCGCATGGCGATGACGAACAACCCCTCGGTGGTGGCCGCGCTCTTCGACGAGGCCGCGGCGCGCGACTTCATCGACGTGCAGATGGCGGCGCTGCTGCCGCAGGCGAACCTGCAGGCCCAGGCCTTCCGCAACGACAACTCCGCCCAGCCGCTGACCCGGACGACCGGCCAGCAGATCACCGCCACCATCACGGTGCCGCTCTACCAGGGCGGCGCGGAGTATTCGGCGGTGCGCCAGGCGCGGCAGGACGCGCAGCGGCTGCGGCAGGTGGTGGACGAGCAGCGGCGGCTTGCGGCGCAGCAGGCGAACGAGGCGTGGGAATCGCTGCTTGCCACGCGCGCGACGGTCACCTCGGTGCGGGCGCAGATCAACGCCGCCGAGATCGCGCTCGACGGCGTGCGGCGGGAGGCGGTGGTCGGCAACCGCACCACGCTCGATGTGCTGAACGCCGAGCAGGAGCTGCTGAACGCCCGCGTGGCGCTGGTGCGGGCCCTCGCCAACCAGGTGACGGCGAGCCACGCGCTGGCGGCGGCGGTCGGCCGGCTGACGGCGCGGGACCTGCGGCTGCCGGTCGCGGCCTACGACATGGAGGCCTACTACAACGCCGTGCGGAACCGTTGGGCCGGGCTGTCCGACCCGACGGGCGGGAACTGACGGCGATGGCGGGCGGAACGCCGGGCCCGCACCCCCCGCCGCCCGATCCCCAGATGGAGGACATCCTTGCCTCCATCCGCCGCATCCTGAGCGAGGAGGAGAAGGCCAGGGAGGACGCGGCCGAGGACCCCTTCCCGCTGACGGAGGAGATGATCGTGAGCGCACCCGAACCGCGCCCCGCCCCGCCTGCCGCCTCGCCCCCCGAGGCCGCCGCCCCGGAGGCTGCCGAGGGGCTGATCGCCCC
>JANWXJ010000067.1 GCA_025055335.1 Acetobacteraceae bacterium | reverse complement strand
CCGACTTCGTCAAGCTCGCCGACAGCTTCCACGCCACGGGCCTCCGCGCGCAGACGATCGACGACCTCGACCGGGTGATCCGGGAGATGCTCGCCATCGACGGGCCGGTGATCGCCGACATCGCGGTGGACCAGGGCGAGAATTGCTTCCCGATGATCCCGTCCGGCGCCGCCCACAACGAGATGATCCTCGGCCCCGACCAGGAGGCGAACGCCGCCGCGGTCACGGACGAAGGCAAGGTGCTGGTCTAAGGGGGCGGGGGTGAGCGGGAACGGGCCCGGCGCCGAGCGCGCCGCGACGATCGCCGTGCTGGTGGAGAACGAGGCGGGCGTGCTTGCGCGTGTGATCGGCCTGTTCTCCGGCCGCGGCTACAACATCGACAGCCTGACGGTCGCGCCGGTGGACGAGGAGGGGCGGCTGTCGCGCATCACCATCGTCACCTCCGGCACCGAGATGGTGATCGAGCAGATCAAGGCGCAGCTCGACCGGCTGGTGCCGGTGCACAAGGTGAGCGACCTGACGATGGAGGGGCCGTACCTGTCGCGCGAACTGGCGCTGATCAAGGTGATCGGCCGGGGCGAGAACCGGATGGAGGCGCTGCGGCTTGCCGATGCCTTCCGCGCCCGCGTGGTGGACGCAACGCCAGAGAGCGCGGTGTTCGAGATGACGGGCGCGGCCGAGAAGATCGACGCCTTCATCGCGCTGATGCGCCCGCTCGGGCTTGCCGAGGTGTGCCGGACAGGTGCATTGGCGATCGCCCGGGGTGTCCGCACCCTGTAGCGGCTGTGGGGGCGGGGGCACTTGGCCCCTGCCGGGTTGGCGGGGGCGTCGCCCCCGCATTTTGCTGAAGGAGAGCGCGAGATGCGCGTCTATTACGACCGCGATGCCGATGTGAACCTGATCAAGGGCCGGAAGGTCGCGGTCATCGGCTTCGGCAGCCAGGGCCATGCCCATGCGATGAACATGCGCGATTCGGGGGTGAAGGACGTCGCGATCGGCCTGCGCCCCGGCGCCTCCTGGAAGAAGGCCGAGGCGGCGGGCTTCCCGGTGATGACGCCGGCGGATGCCGCCGCCTGGGCCGATGTGGTGATGGTGCTGACGCCGGACGAACTCCAGGCCGACCTCTACCGCGACCATCTGGCGCCGAGGCTGCGCGAGGGGGCCGCGCTCGCCTTCGCCCACGGGCTCAACGTGCATTTCAACCTGATCGAGCCGCGCCCCGACCTCGACGTGTTCATGATCGCCCCGAAGGGCCCGGGCCACACGGTGCGCAGCGAATACCAGCGCGGCGGCGGGGTGCCCTGCCTCGTGGCGGTGCACCAGAACCCCTCCGGCAACGCGCTCGAGATCGCGCTCTCCTACGCCTCGGCCATCGGCGGGGGGCGGGCCGGCATCATCGAGACGACCTTCCGCGAGGAGTGCGAGACCGACCTGTTCGGCGAGCAGGCGGTGCTGTGCGGCGGCCTGGTCGAGCTGATCAAGGCCGGATACGAGACGCTGGTCGAGGCCGGCTACGCGCCCGAGATGGCCTATTTCGAGTGCCTGCACGAGGTGAAGCTGATCGTGGACCTGATCTACGAGGGCGGCATCGCCAACATGAACTACTCGATCAGCAACACCGCCGAGTACGGCGAATACGTCACCGGCCCGCGCATCATCACCGCCGCGACGAAGGCCGAGATGAAGCGCGTGCTGGAGGACATCCAGTCCGGCCGCTTCACCCGCGACTGGATGCTCGAGAACAAGGTGAACCAGGCGAACTTCAAGGCGATGCGCCGGCGCATGGCGTCCCATCCGATCGAGGAGGTGGGCGAGAGGCTCCGCGCCATGATGCCGTGGATCCGGAAGAACGCGCTGGTGGACAAGGCGCGGAACTGAGGCGCGCCGGAAGCCCCGGGGGCGTTGCGCGGCGCGGAGCCCGCGCAACGGCTCCCCGGGCGGAGCGTGGCGGCCCACGATCGCGGCCCGTGCCAGCGCTGGTCGCCGGGGCGCAGTGTTGCGCCCCGGCACACCCTTACGCCGCTCGCGACCGCCACCACCTCCTGTCCATGCGCGCCGGACTTTTCCTTCTCGCTCTCGTTGTGCTCGCCGCCTCCGCCACAGCGCAGGAGATCGAGCGGAGCGCGGCCGCCACCTTCCGGGCCGAGACCTTCGCCTCGGGCTTCACCCATGGCTGGAGCCTCGCCTTCCTGCCCGACGGGCGCGCGCTGCTGACCGAACGCCCTGGCGGATTGCGCCTGGTCGGGCGGGACGGGAGCGTGTCCGCGCGCCTGTCCGGCGCGCCCGACGTCGTCGCCGACCGGCAGGGCGGCCTGCTCGGCATCGCGCTCGCGCCGGATTTCTCCATTTCGCGCGAACTCTGGCTCTGCGGCTCCGGCGCGGCGCCGGGCGGGGTGCTGACGCGGCTGTGGTCGGCGCGGCTTTCGGCCGATGAAAGCCGACTCGAAGGGCTGCGCACCGTGCTCGACGCGGGCCCGGCCCAGGCCCGCGGGATGCTCCATTTCGGCTGCCGAATCGCCTTCGGACCGGAGGGGCACGTCTATCTCTCGACCGGCGAGCGGAACGAGGACCGGATGCGCGCCCAGCGCCTCGACGACCTCGCCGGCAAGGTGATCCGCCTCGCGCGGGACGGTTCCATCCCGCGCGACAACCCCTTCGTCGGACGGCCAGGGGCGCGTCCGGAAATCTGGTCCTACGGGCACCGCAATCCGCAGGGGCTTGCCTTCCAGCCCGGCAGCGGGCGGCTGTTCCTGTCGGAGTTCGGCCCGCGCGGCGGCGACGAGATCAACATCGTCCTGCCCGGCCGGAACTACGGCTGGCCCATCGTGACGCACGGGCGGGAATACTGGGGCGGGCGGATCAGCAGCGAGACGTCGCGCCCGGGCATGGAGGATCCGCTCTTCGTGTGGACGCCCTCGGTCAGCCCGTCGGGCATCGCCTTCTACGAGGGCGCGGCCTTCCCGGGCTGGCGCGGCAGCCTGTTCGTCGCGGCGCTGAACACGCCCGGGCTCGTCCGGCTGAGCGTGGAGGGCGCGCGCATCACCGGCGAGGAGCGTCTGCTGTGGGGGCGGACGCGCCTGCGCGACGTCGCGGTCGGGCCCGAAGGCTTCCTCTACCTCGTCACGGACGAGCGCGAAGGGCGCATCCTGCGGCTCGTCCCCGCCGAGTGAGCGGCGGGTCCTCCGGCGCCCGGCGCCGCTCCGGGGCGAGGGGAGCGGAGAGGGCGCTCTGCCCCCCGGATCAGCAGAGGGCGCCTGCCGCCTTCACGCGCTTCAGCACCTCCTCCGGATCCATCGCCCAGACGGCGCGGGAGAGCACCTCCACCTCCACCCCGCCGCGCCAGCCGGCGGCTTCCGCCATGGCGCGGATCGCCGGGATGTCGATCACGCCCTCGCCCGGCATGCCGCGGTCGAACACCAGGTCGGTCGTGGGCACCTTCCAGTCGCAGACGTGGAAGGCGGCGATGCGGCCCTTGGCGCGCGCCATCTGCGCCGCCAACTCCGGATCCCACCAGACGTGGTACACGTCCACCGCCACGCCGACGCCGTCCCCCAGCGCGTCGCAGAGGTCGAGCGCCTGCTTGAGGGTGGAGAGCACGCTGCGGTCCGCGCAGGTCATCGGGTGCAGCGGCTCGAGCGCGAGGGTGACGCCGGCCGCTCGTGCCTCGGGCAGGATCGCCTCCAGCCCCTCGCGCACCATCGCCCGCGCGCCGGGCAGGTCCTTCGATCCCGGCGGCAGCCCGCCGCAGACCATCACGAGGCAGTCCGCGCCGAGCGCCGCGGCTTCCGCGATGGCGCGGCGGTTGTCCTCGATCGCGGCGGCGCGGCCGGCGGCATCGGCGGCGGGGAACATCCCGCCGCGGCAGAGGCCGGTGACGCGCAGCCCGGCGTCGCGGATGCGGCGCGCGGCGGCGTCCACCCCCATCTCCTGCAGCACGTCGCGCCAGGGCGAGATGCCGGGGATGCCGTGGCGCGCGCAGCCCTCGATGCACTGCGCGAGAGTCCATTGCTTCACGGTCGCGGTGTTGAGGGAGACGGCGGGCGTCATGCCTCCACCCCATGCACCGCGAGCAGCGAACGCATCCGCGCCGCCGCGAGATCCGGATCGCGCAGCAGCCCGGCGGCGTCGGCGAGGCGGAAGAGTTCTGCGAAATGCAGGATGGAGCGCGCCGATTGCTGGCCGCCGAGCATCGTGAAGTGGCGCTGGTGGCCGTTGAGCCAGGCCATGAACACGACCCCCGTCTTGTAGAAGCGCGTGGGACTGCGGAAGATGTGGCGCGAGAGCGGCACCGTGGGGGCCAGGATGTCGTGGAACGCGGCAAGGTCGTTCCGTGACAGGGCGGCGAGCGCCCCGCCCACCGCCGGCGCGATCGGATCGAAGATGCCGAGCAGCGCGTCGGAATGGCCGTGCTCGTCGCCGGCGATCAGCTCCGGGTAGTTGAAGTCGTCGCCGGTGTACATCCGCACGCGATTCCCATCGCCGTCGCTCCGCGCCGACGATGGGGACCCGGGGCGCGTCGGCAGGCGGCGGCGCATCAGGATCTCCTTGCGGGCGTCGAGCAGGGAGATCTTCACCCCGTCCACCTTGTCGGCGTTGGCGGCGATGACATCGAGCGCCGTCTCCATCGCCGCCATGTGGTCGGCGTGGCCCCAGTAGCCGGCCAGCGCCGGGTCGAACATCTCGCCGAGCCAGTGGATGATCACCGGCTGCTTCACCTGGGACAGCACGCGGCCATAGACGCGGACGTAGTCCTCCGGCCCGCGCGCCGCCTTCGCCAGGGCGCGGGAGGCCATCAGGATGATGCGGCCGCCCATCGCCTCGATGGCGGCGCATTGCTCCTCGTAGGCGCGGATCACGTCGTCCAGCGTCACGTCCGGGCCGGGGGCGAGGTGGTCGGTGCCGGCGCCGGAGAAGATCACGGCGCCCGGCACGTCGCGCGCGGCCTCGAGGCTCCGGCGGATCAGCTCCCGCGCGCCCGGCCAGTCGAGGCCCATGCCGCGCTGCGCGGTGTCCATCGCCTCGGCCACGCCGAGGCCGAGCGACCAGAGATAGCGGCGGTAGGCGATGGTCGCCTCCCAGTCCACCGCGACGTCGAGCCAGGGGTCGTGCTCGGCGAGCGGGTCCGCCACCACATGCGCCGCCGCCAGCGCGATCCGGGGGAAGGGCGGTGTCGCGCGCGGGAAGTCGCGCGGGGCGCGGGTGGTGAAGGCGGCAAGGCCGCCGCCCGGGGCGGGGAGCTTCAGCGTCGGCATGGTCAGACGCGGAGCGCAGGGAGGTCCACCCAGCGACGCTCGCGCCAGGATTGCAGGCCCGCCATCGCGAGCTGCACGCCCTTGGCGCCGGCAAGCATGTCCCACGGGTAGTGTTCGACCTCGCCGGCGACGTGGCGCAGGAACAGCTCCCACTGCACGCGGAAGCCGTTCGGGTAGGGCTCGGTGTCGGGCACCTTCTGCCAGCCCTCGTAGAAGTTGATGGTCTGCGGCACGTCGGGGTTCCACACCGGCTTCGGCGTGTTGACGCGGGATTGCGTCCAGCAGTCGGTCAGGCCCGCCACGGCGCTGCCGTGGGTGCCGTCCACGTGGAAGGTCACGAGGTCGTCGCGGCGGACGCGCGTGCACCAGGAGGAGTTGATCTGCGCGATGATGCCGCCCTCGAGCTCGAAGGTGGCGTAGGCGGCGTCGTCGGCGTCGGCCACATAGGGCCTTCCCGCCTCGTCGCGGCGCTCGGGGATGTGGGTGGCGCCGAGGCAGGAGACCGCCTTCACCTCGCCGAACAGGTTGTCCAGCACGTAGCGCCAGTGGCAGAGCATGTCGAGGATGATGCCGCCCCCTTCCGCGCGGCGGTAGTTCCAGGACGGGCGCTGCGGCGGCTGCAGGTCGCCCTCGAACACCCAGTAGCCGAACTCGCCGCGCACGCTGAGGATGCGGCCGAGGAAGCCCGACCTGACCACCATGCCGAGCTTGCGCAGCCCGGGCAGGAACAGCTTGTCCTGCACCACGCCGTTCTTCACGCCGGCGGCCTTGGCGGCGGCGGCGATGGACAGCGCGTCCTCGAGCGTCTCTGCGGTCGGCTTCTCGGAATAGACGTGCTTGCCGGCGGCCATGGCGCGCTTGAGCAGCCCGGCGCGCAGCTGCGTCGAGGCCGCGTCGAAGAAGATCTCGTCGTCAGGGTTCGCGAGGCAGGCGTCGAGGTCGGTGGAGACCCGCGCGATGCCGTGCGCCTTCGCCAGGGCTTCCAGCTTGTCGCGGTTGCGGCCGACCAGGACCGGGTCGGGCATCAGCCGGTCCCCGTTGGCGAGCGGCACGCCGCCGTCCTTCCGGATCGCGACGATCGAGCGGATGAGGTGCTGGTTCATCCCCATCCGGCCCGTCACGCCATGCATGATGATCCCGATGCGGCGCTCGGCCATGGACGTTCTCCGTTTGAGTAACCGGGTGGTTACCTAGACGCCCATCGCGTCCCGGTCAAGGCCGCAGGTAGCCGAGCACGACCTCGACCGCATGCGCCTCGCGCGCGGACAGCGCCGCCTCCCCGGCCAGGTCGTCGCCGAGGATCGCCGAGAGGGTGTGGATGTTGGCGCAGTAGAAATGCCCGAGCGCCACGATGGTGATGTAGAGCTGGCGCGGATCCACGCCCTCGCGGAACACCCCGGCGGCCACCCCGCGCGCCAGCACGGCCGAGAGCGTCTCCACCAGCGGCGAATAGAGCGCCCGCACCTTGTCGCTGCGCTTGAGGTACGCGGCGCGGTGGACGTTCTCCTGGTTCAGCAGCGCCACGAACTCCGGGTGCGCGGCGGTGTAGCGCAGGTTGAAGCGCACGAGCGCCGCCATCGCCTCGCGCGGGTCGAGGCCATGCACCTCCACCTCCCGCTCGCGCGCGCTTGGCGGCATAGACCGTCTCGAGCACGGTCAGCCACAGCTCCTCCTTGGAGCCGAAATAGGCGTAGAGCATGCGCTTGTTGGCGTTGGCGCGCGCGGCGATCTCGTCCACCCGCGCGCCGGCGAGGCCATGGGCGGCGAACTCGGCGATGGCGGCATCGAGGATGCGCTGCCGCGTCGCGGCAGCACGGGCGGAGCGCGGCTCGGCCCGCTGAACCGCCGAACCCCTGCGCCGGGCCTGTTGCCGCGCTGCCTCCACCCCTCCGCTCCCCTGCCAAGCCCCGGCCGCAGCCGAGGTGGCGGCCCGGTGCCGCCGCCCGGAAGCCTCGCCGCGGGCCGGCCGCCCGGCAAGGGGGCGGAGGCGTGCGGCTCAGCTGGCCCGGATGCCGGCCGCACGCACGAGCGGCTCCCACACGGCGATCTCGCTCCGCAGATACTCGGCGGCCGATTCCGGGGTGGAATCGCCCACCACCTCCATCGCCAGCCCGACCAGCCGCTCGCGCACCGCAGGCTGGGCTAGGGCGGCGTTCACCGCGGCATTGATCGCCCGCACCACGGCCGGCGGCGTGCCGGAGCGCACCAGCACCATGTGCCAGGTGTAGGGCTCGTAGTCGGTGATGCCCTGCTCGGCGAAGGTCGGGATCTCGGGCGCGAGCGGCGAGCGCTGCCGCGTGGAGATGGCGAGCGCCCGCAGCTCCCCCGATCGCGCATAAGGCAGCGCGGAGGCGGCGATGTCGAAGATCATCGGGATCCGGCCGGCAAGGAGCTCGGGGATCGCCTGCGAGGATCCGCGGAAGGGGATGTGGTTGGCCCGCAGGCCGCCGGCGCGGTGGAGGAACAGCTCCGTCGCGAGATGCACCGCGCCGCCGTTGCCGGAGGAGGCGTAGTCGTAGCGCCCCGGGTTCTCGCGCAGCAGGCGCACGAGCTCCTGCACGTTCCGCGCCGGGAAATCCCGCGCGACCAGCAGGATGATCGGCACCCGCCCGACCAGCGCGCAAGGCGTGAAATCGGCCACCGGATCGAAGGGCAGGTTCGGGAACAGCGCCCGCGTCACCGCATGCGCCACGGTGGTGTAGAGCACGACCGACCCGTCCTGCGGCCCCTTGGCGACAAGGTCGGTGCCGACCACGACACCCGCGCCGGTGCGGTTCTCCACCACGATGCGCTGCGGCAGCGCGGCCGACATGGTGTCGGCCAGCAGCCGCGCCGGCACATCCGTCGGGCCGCCGGCGGCGAAGGGCACGATCATGCGCACCGGCTGGGTGGGCCAGGCGGCCTGCGCATGGGCGGGGAACGCGGGCAGCAGCGGCAGGGCGGCGGAGCCTGCGGCGAGCGACAGCAGGCCGCGCCGGGAGGGCAAGGCGAACTCGGTCATGACGTTGATCCTCCGTGTCGTGGGGCGCGGCCGCCTTCGTGCGGGCGGTCCTGGCGCGTGGCGGAACAGTCCGGCCTCGGGCGCGGCCTCGTCAAGCGCCGCGCGGGGAGCGGTCCCGCCGCCTCTCGCCCGGGCGCGGGGCGAGGCCGTAGGGGGCGACGAGGCGCCAGACATGCTCCGGCACCATGGTCTTGAGCCGGGCCGGGAGGCTGCTGCGCAGGTGCAGCACCGTCTCGGCCGCCTTCATCTCGACGCGGGCGCGCGCGAACTCGAGGCCCCTCGGCCCGAGGCGCGGCTGCAGGAAGGAGACGAGGGGCCGAAGCCAGCGGGGGATGCGGCGGAGCGGCAGCCCGCCCGCCGCGCGCTCGGTGTTGGCGATGAAGCCCTGCACCGCCGCGGCGCGCCGGCCGGCGCTGGCCGGCTCGCTCAGCACCACCTCCTCGCCGAGTGCGTCGAGCAGCGCCTCGCCGCGGGCATTGCGCACGAGCAGCCACTGCTCGCCCGAGCCGCCCATGTAGCCGACCGTGATGTCGGCCAGCACATTCGTGTAGTCCACGCAGGTGCGGCAGGTGAGGGGGAAGAAGTCCGGCGGCAGCTTCGAGATCGGCAGGTCGAGGAAGGGGATCTCCTGCACCCGGCCGTCGGCGAAGCGGAGTTCGACGCGGTAGTCGGCGCGGAACTCGAGGTAGGTGACGGTCTCCGGCGCGTCCGACAGCAGCGCGAGGAAGCGGTGGAAGTTCTCGGTCGTGGTGTTGTCGGAACAGGGCGTGCCGATGACGGTGATGCTCTCGAAGGAAAGGCGCCGCTCGATCGCGCGCAGCGCGTACACCTGGCAGGGGATGCCGATGAGGGCGATGCGCCGGTGGCCGGCGGCGGCGGCGGGCTCCAGCAATGCGAGCAGCGGCGCATAGCCCATGCGCATGCCGCGGCAGGCCGCCATGTCCTCAGGCCGCGTGACGATCACGGGCACCGCGCGCCAGCGGTCCTCGGGGTCGGGCATCACCGTCAGCACCGCGTCCACCGCCCCGCGCTCGAGCAGCAGCGCGCCGAGGCGGGTTGCGATGCCCGTCCACTGCGCGCCGGGGGCGGGGGGAGAGAGGCGCGCGCGCAGCATCCGGCGGAAGGGGCCGAAATGGAGCTCGTCCGGGCGGGAGGGATCGCGCGCGCGGCCGTGCACCCGGGCCTCCAGCGCCTCGTAGTCGGGCGCGATGAACTGGCAGGCGATGCCGCAGGCCTTCGCATCGGCCATGCGGGAGACGCCGCAATCCTTGCACAGGCCGCGCGGCGCCGGATCGCGCAGCGCCGGGGCGAGGGGGCCGGCCGTCTGCGGCCGGGCGTGGCCCGATGGCGCTGCCCCCTCGGCCACGCTCAGCCCCACAGGCGCGGCGCCGAAGGCCGCGGCGGCCGGGTGCCGCTCCAGCGCCTCACCAGCCTGGACGGCCCCGGCCGGGCAAGTCGGTCGGGTCGGAGTCGGTCAGTCCGCCGCCGCGCCGCCCGCGGCCGAAGCCGGGCGCATCGGTCGGGTCGCTGTCGGTGATGCCGGTGCCGGACCGCGGCCAGCGGCCGCCGCCCGGTGCGTCGGTCGGATCGCTGTCGGTCCAGCGGGTGCGCGGGGAGCCCCGCCCGTAGTTGGCGGGGTCGGACGGATCGCGGTCGGTGATGCCGGTCCAGCGCTGCGCCTCGGCCGGGGCAGGGGCGGCCGCCACCGCCGCGGCGGCGGCCGCGGCAGGGGCGGCGAGGCGCAGCACCAGCAGACGGCGGCCGAGGCTGCGCGTCCCGTCGGGCATGGACCCGGGCGGCGTGCCCGGCCGGTCGGGAGTGTCGTCGCTCATGGTTCCCTCCGGAGATCGGCACTGCGGAAGCCTGCGCCTCTCGCCGCTGCGTTTCAATGCGCGACCGCAGGAGGGGTGCCAGCCGGCGGGTCTTGTGTTCGCGTTCCGTTCATGTTCATCTTCCTGCCGGGATGACGCTGCTCGACCGCCTTTCCGCCGCCGCGCTCTCCGGGCTTCTCGCCGGCTGGACGCTCGCCGAGGCCCTGCTGTTCGCCGCCGGCTGAGCCCGCGGCATGGAACGGCTGCTTGTTCTCGACATCGAGACGGTGCCGGACCTGGATGCCGGCCGCCGGCTCCTCGGGCCCGCCGCCCCGGCGGAGGACGCCGCTCTGCGCGCCGCTCTGGCCGCCCGCCAGGGCGCGCCGGACCCGGCGACCGCGTTCCTGAAGCCCCCGCTGCACCGAATCGTCGCGCTGGCCGCCCTGCGCGCGGAACGGCCTGCCCCCGGCAAGCCCTGGCGGCCGGTGCGGCTGACCGTGCAGCAGGCCGACGGGCGGCCGGAAGCCGCGATCCTCGCCGACCTCGAACGGAGCCTCGCGGCGCGGCCGCATCCGGTGCTGGTCGGGTTCAACTCGCTCGGCTTCGACCTGCCGGTGCTGCGCTACCGCGCCGTCGCGCTCGGCGTGCCGATGCCGCATCTGCTGAACGACCAGGTCGGCCGCCGCTACGGCTACCGCTTCGGCCCGGACCATCTCGACCTGTGCGACCTGCTCTCGGGCTACGGGGCCTCGGCGCGGCCCTCGCTCGCGGAAGCCGCGGCGCTGGTCGGCCTCGAATCGAAGCAGGGGCTCGATGGGGCATCGGTCGAGGCGGCTGTCGCCGCCGGGCGGCTTGCCGCGGTCGCGGGCTACTGCGCCGCCGATGTGGCGGCGACGTGGCTCCTGTTCCTGCGCTTCGGCGTGGCGGTCGGGCTGCACGGGGCAGAGGACGCGCGCGCCGCCGCCGACGCCTTCGCCGAGTTCTGCGTCAGCGAGCCTTGGCCGGAACTGGCGCCCGCCATCGCCGCGGCGCGGGCGCTGGCGGTTGGGTAGGGGCCTCGGCGGCCGCGCCGTCCGCCCCATGTTCCGCGACGAAAGGAGGACGATGCGCCATGGCCCGCACCGCCCGCTACACCGCCGTCGCCATCCTGCTGCATTGGCTGATCGCGGCGCTGATCCTCGCCCTCTTCGTCTCCGGCCTGTGGATGACGCGCGCGATCGAGGATCCGGCGCAGCGTCTTGCCGCGTTCCAGACCTACCAGACGCACAAGGCGATCGGCCTCTCGGTGCTGGCGCTGTCGCTGCTGCGGCTGGCGTGGCGGCTGCTGCACCCGCCGCCGCCGCTGCCCGAGGGCACCTCGGCCTTCACGCGGATCGCGGCCGCCACCGTGCACTGGGCGCTGTATGGGGTGATGATCGGCGCGCCCGTCGCCGGCTTCGTGATGGTGTCGGCAAGCCCGCTCGGCATCCCGACGACGTGGTTCGACCTCTTCGCCGTGCCGCATCTGCCGCTCGGCCCCGATGCGGCGCTGGAGGCGCAGGCGAAGGCGGTGCACCGGGCGCTCGCCTGGGGCGGGATCGCGCTCGTCGCGCTGCATGTCCTGGCCGCCCTGAAGCACGAGTTCCTGGACGACCAGCGGCTGCTGCTGCGCATGCTCCCCGCCGGGCGGGAGGGCGGCGCCGGCCCGGCGTGACCGGCGCGCCCGCGGCCACGGTTCCGCCGCCCGGCAACCG
>JANWXJ010000036.1 GCA_025055335.1 Acetobacteraceae bacterium | reverse complement strand
CAGGCGCAGGGCGCGCGGCGCCGAGACGTCGGGCGAGCAGGCCAGCAGGCCCGCGGTATAGGGATGCATCGGGCGGGCCAGCACCTCTGCGGTGTCGCCAAGCTCCACGACCTGCCCGGCGTAGAGCACGGCCACGCGCCGGCACAGCTCCGCCACCACCGCAAGGTCGTGGCTGACGAGCAGCAGCGAAAGACCCTCCTCGCGCACGAGATCGGCGAGCAGATCGAGCACCTGCGCCTGGAGCGTGACGTCGAGCGCGGTGGTCGGCTCGTCCGCGATCAGGATCTCCGGGCCGGCGGAAAGGGCGATGGCGATGGCGACGCGCTGGCGCTGCCCGCCGGAGAGCTGGTGGGGGTAGCGCGCGGTCCAGTCCTCTCCGCGCGGCATGCCGACGCGCCGGAGAAGCGCGCGGCTCCGCGCCCCGGCCTCGGACGCGGACAGGCCGAGATGCAGCCGCATCGCTTCCGCGACCTGGGCGCCGACCGGCATTGTCGGATTGAGGGCCGTCATCGGCTCCTGGAACACGATGCCGATGCGGCGGCCGCGGATCTTCCGCCAGATCCGCTCCGGCGCGCCGAGGAGCTGCCGCCCCCCGAGCGAGACGGCACCCGAGGCCAGGGCCTCATCCGGCAGCAGGCCGGTCAGCGCCAGCGCGACCATCGTCTTGCCGGAGCCCGACTCGCCCACGATGCCGAGCGTCTCCCCCGGGCCGAGGGCGAAGGACACCTCCCGCACCACCGGCACGGGGCGTCCGTCCATCGGCAGCGCGACCGACAGCCGTTCGACACGGAGGCCGCCCGCGCTCATGCCCGGCCGCGCGGATCGAGCGCGTCGCGCAGCCCGTCGCCGAGCATGCTGAAGCAGAGGACGATGAGCGCGAGCAGCGCGCCCGGATACAGCGCGAGCTGCGGGGCGCGGGAGAGGTGCGTCTGGCTGTCGGCCAGCATGCGGCCGAGGCTCGGCTCCGGCGGCTGCATGCCGAGGCCGAGGAAGGACAGCCCCGCCTCGATCAGCGCCGCCACCGCGAGCTGCGAGGCAGCCTGCACGAGGACAAGCCCGGCGATGTTCGGCAGCACGTGGCTGACCAGGATCCACCCCTCGCCGCGGCCTGCGGCGCGGGAGGCGGCGACGAAGTCGCGCGCCAGCACCTCGAGCGCGGCGACGCGCGCGAGGCGCGCGAACACCGGGACCGAGGCGACGGCGATGGCGACGACGGCGGTGCCGAGGCCCGGCCCCATCACGGCGGCGACGACGACGGCGGCGAGCACGGCGGGGAAGGCGATCAGGAAGTCCACCACGCGCATCACCGCGCGGCCCGCAAGGCCCTGCCGCGCCGCCGCCCAGATCCCGACGGCGACGCCCGGCACCGCGCCTGCCAGCACGCCGGACAGCGCGATCGCGACGGTGTTGCGCGCGCCGCGCATCATCATCGAGGCGAGGTCGCGGCCGAAATGGTCGGTGCCGAGCCAATGGACGTCCGACGGCGGCGCGAAGCGGAGCCGCATGTTGATCCGGCCGGGGGCGTGCGGCGTCCACACCGTGGCGAGCAGGCAGACGGCGAGGAGCAGCAGGCCGAGCAGCAAGGCCGCGGCGAGCGCCGGGTTCGCGCGGGCGGCGCGGAGCACGCCGCTCATCGCGCGCGCAGCCGCGGGTCTATCGCGGCATAGGCGATGTCCACCAGCATGTTCACGAGCATCACCGCCGCCGCCAGCAGCAGCACGGTGTTGCGCACAAGGATCAGGTCGTTCTGCTGGATCGCCTGGAAGGTGAGGCGCCCGAGACCGGGCAGGACGAACAGGTTCTCGACGATGATGGAGCCCGCGAGCATGACGGAGAACTGCACGCCGGCGACCGTGACGACCGGCGGCAGCGCGTTGCGCAGCGCGTGGCGGAACAGCACGGCGGCGCGCGAAAGCCCCTTGGCGCGCGCGGTGCGGATGTAGGGTTCGGCCAGCGTCTCCAGCAGCGCGGCGCGGGCGACGCGCGCCAGGATGCCGGCCTGCGGGGCGGCGAGCGCGACGGCGGGCAGCAGCAGCGCCGACAGCGCGGGCCAGATGCCGCCGCTCCAGCCCGGGAAGCCGCCGGCCGGCAGCCAGCCGAGGCTGATGGAGAACAGCAGGATCAGCAGCAGGCCGAGCCAGAAGTTCGGCACCGCAAGCGAAAGCTGGCTCAGCAGCCCGACCGCCCAGTCCACCGCGCCGCGCGGGCGCAGCACGGAGACGAGCGCGAGCGGCAGCGCCGTGCAGACCGCGAGCGCCATCGCCAGCATGGCGAGCGGCACCGTGACGGCGGCGGCCTCCGCGACCAGATCCGCGATCGGCACGCGGTAGCGGAAGGAGACGCCGAACTCGCCGAAGGGCAGGCCGGCGAGCCAGATCAGCAACCTCTCGTGCGCCGGGCGGTCGAGGCCAAGCAGGGCGCGGGCGGCGGCCAGCGTGTCCTCTCGCGCTTCCGTCCCCAGCATGTTCAGCGCCGGATCTCCGGGCACGATGTCGAGCAGCACGAAGGCGGCGACCGCCGTCGCCAGCAGCGCGACGAGGAAGCCGAGGAGACGCTCCGCGACGATGCGCAGCACGCGGCCAGCTCAGCTCCAGGCGGCGCGCGTCACGTCGTTCGCCTGCACCGGGCTGTTGCGCCACATGCCGGTCAGGCCGCGGCGCTGCACGCCGGTCTTCGGCAGCTGGAACAGGAAGCCGGCGACGCACTCCTCGGCCAGCATGCGCTGCGCCTGCTGCGCAAGCGCCGAGCGTTCGGCCGGGTCCACCGCGCGGAACCAGCGCTCGATCAGGTCGCGGTAGGCTTGGTTCTCCCAGCCGATGTACCAGTCGGGGCGGGCGTAGTTCGGGAAATCGAACGGCTCGGTGTGGGCGATGATGGTGAAGTCGTAGTCGTAGGGCGGGCGGAACACCTCCGACAGCCATTGCGGGCCCTGGTAGACCTGGATGGTGGCGCGGATGCCGACCTCGGCGAGCATCGCCTGCACGATCTCGCCGGCGCGGCGCGCGTAGGGGAAGGGCGGCAGGATCAGGCGTGCCTGGAAGCCGCTGCCGACGCCGGCCTCGCGCAGCAGGGCGCGGGCGCGGTTGACGTCATGCGGATACATGCCGGTGAGGTCGAGCGCGTCCGGGTAGTGCGGCGGGTAGTGCGTGCCGATGAGGCGGCCGTAGCCGCCGACCGCGCCCTCGTTGATCGCCTGGCGGTCGAGCGCGTGGGTGACGGCGCGGCGCACGCGCACGTCGTTCAGCGGGCGGCGGCGATGGTTCATCGCCAGGATCACCTCGCCCTCGGTGAGGCCGAGCAGCACCTCGAAATTCGGGTCCCGCCGGAGTTCCTCGAACAGCTCGGGTGCGCCGAAGGTCGGGAACACGTGCACGTCGCCGGAGCGAAGCGCCGCGGCCTGCGCCTGCGCGTCCGAGATGAAGCGGAAGGTGACGCGCGCGATGCGCGGGGCCTCGCCCCAGTACTGCGGGTAGCGGTCCAGTTCCACGCGGTCCCCGCGCACCCAGCGGACGAAGCGGAACGGGCCGGTGCCGATCGGGTTCGTCGTGTTGGTCGCGGCGGTCGCCTCGCTGACGATGGCGGCATCAGCCGAGCCCATGTCGTAGAGGAACGAGCCGACGGGCCGCGAGAGCGTGACGCGGACGGTGTGCGGGCCGGTCGCCTCCACCGAGGCGATCGTCTCGAAGAGGCGCTTGTTGGCGTTGGTGGATTGCGGGCCGCGCGCGCGGTCGAGCGTGAACACGACGTCGGCGGAGGTGAAGGGCCGCCCGTCGTGGAACGTCACGCCGCGGCGGAGATGGAAGGTGTAGGCGAGGTTGTCGGGAGACACGTCCCAGCGTTCCGCGAGGCATGGGTAGGGCTGGCCCTGTTCGTCGATCAGCGTCAGGCCCTGGTAGAGGTTGGCGTACACCACCTCGCGAATGGAGCCGGCGACATGCGTCGTCGGGTCGAGGTGCGGGGGCTCGACGGGGTTGCCGACGACGAGGCTGTCGCGCGGCTGAGCGAGGGCCCGTGGCGCGGCCAGTGCGGCGGCGCCGAGCAGCAACATCGTACGACGGGCGATCTGCATGGATCTTCCTCCGGCGCGGCGCTGTCCGCCGCCCGCGGAACGCTAGCGCCGGGCGCGGCGGGCAGGACGCCGCCTCAGCGGGGCCCGGCCAGCCGCAGCACCGCCTCGATCATCGCGGCCGGGTTGCCCTGGCCGCGCCCGGCGATGTCGTGGCCGGTGCCGTGCGCCACCGAGGAGAACAGCACCGGGCTGCCGATCGCCACCCCCGCCGTGCGGTGCGCCGCCACCATCTTGGCGGCGATGTGGCCCTGGTCGTGGAACATCACCAGGAAGGCGTCGTAGCCCTTGCGGTGGAACAGGGTGTCGGCGCCGAAAGGGCCGGAGGCGTCGAGGCCCTCGGCGCGGGCGGCGGCGATGGCGGGGGCGAGGATCTCCCGATCCTCGGTGCCGAACAGCCCGCCCTCCCCGGCATGGGGGTTGATGCCGCCGACGGCAAGCCGCGGGCGGGCGACACCCATGCGCCGGAGCGCCGCATCCGCCGCGCGCAGCGCGCGCAGCACGCGCTCGCCGGTGATGAGTTCGAGCGCGCGGCGCACCGGCACATGCAGCGTGAGGTGGACGATGCGCGTCGCGTCGAAGCACAGCATCAGGAACACGTCCTCGGGCGGCAGGCCGGTCTGCTGCGCGAGGAAGCCCGGATAGCCGTCGAAGGCGATGCCGGCGGCGGCGATCGCGGCCTGGTTCTGGGGCGCCGCCACCACCGCGTGCAGGCGCCCCTCGAGCGCGGCGCGGATCGCCGCCGCAGCCGAGCCGAGGGCGGCGCGCCCCGTCTCGGCATCCGCCGCGCCGAAGCGGAAATGCCCGGGCGGCAGGATGCCGGCGGGCAGCACCGCCACCTCCTCCTCGCCCGCATCCCCCTCGACGAGCCGGACGGGGATGCGGGCGGCCTCCGCCTGTGCGGCGATGACCGCCGGATCGCCCACCAGCACGGGGCGGCAGGCGGCGCGCACCTCGGGCGAGAGCGCCGCCTTGAGCGCGATCTCGGGCCCGATGCCGCAGGGGTCGCCGATGGCGATGCCGATCGCGGGCCGCGCGCTCATGCCCCGATCCGCCCGGCGGCAGGGTCTATCCACACCGCGCCGTCCTTCACCACCGCATCCCACACCCGGAGCGGTTCGGTGCAGGGCGCGGCGGTCGGGCGGCCGGTCGGGATATGGAAGCGGCCCTGGTGGAAGTCGCACTCGACCTCCTCGCCCTCGACGAGGCACTCGCCGAGGTCGCCCGGGCCGTGGGTGCAGCGGTTCTGCGTGACGTAGAACACGCCGCCGAGGTTGAACACCGCATAGTCCCCGCCTGCCGCCTGCACGCGGCGCCCTTCGCCTTCCGGCACCTCGGCGGTGCCGATCAGCCGCAACAGCCCCTGCATCCGCCGCTCAGCCCTGCGCGAGCCCGGCGGCGCGCGCGATCGCGCCCCAGCGCGCGAACTCATCGGCCACGAAGGCGGTGAAGCCGGCGACGTCGAGCGGCGCGACCTCGATCGCCTCTGCCGTCAGGCGCTCGCGGATGTGGGGAAGCTGCAGGATGCGCACCACCTCGGCGTTCAGCCGGTCGGCGATGGCGCGCGGCAGGTTGGCCGGCCCGGACAGGCCGAACCATGTCTGCCCGGTGAGGGCGGGGTAGCCGAGCTCGGCGAAGGTCGGGATATCGGGGAAGGCGGCGACGCGCCGCGCGCCGGTGAGCGCGAGCGCCCGCACCCGCCCGCCGCGGATGCCGGGCGCGGCCGAGGTGAGGGCGAAGGACCCGACGGGCAGGGAGCCGCCCATGATGTCGGCGAGCGCGTTGGCGCCGCCGCGATAGGGCACGTGCTCGAGTTCGATCCCGGCGGCCTGCGCGATCGCCACCCCGAACAGGTGGCCGTGCGTGCCGGCCCCCGGCGAGCCGAAAGCGAAGCGCTGCCCGCCCCGCGCCAGCGCGATGAACTGCTGCAGGTTCTGCGCCGGCACGCTGTTGGCGATGATCAGCACCGTGGGCGGGCCGCCGAGGAAGGCGACATGGGTGAAGTCGCGCAGCGGGTGGAACTCGGGGTTGGCCGCCGTCGCCGGCGCGATGACGTGGGAGGCGATGCCGGAGATCACGAGACTGTGCCCGTCCGGTGCGGCGCGCGCCACCATCGCCGAGCCGATCAGGCCGCCCGCGCCGGGGCGGTTCTCGACCACGAAGGGCTGCCCGAAGCTCTGCTGCAGGTCCTGGGCGATCAGCCGCCCGAGCGTGTCGGCGGTGCCGCCGGGCGCGAAGGGGGCGATGATGCGCACCGGGCGGTCGGGCCAGGCGGCCTGGGCGCGCACCGCCGGCGCTGCAAGCAGGGTGCTGCCCACGAGCAGGGCGCGGCGCGGGATCGTCACTCTCGGCGTCATGGTCTCCTCCCGTTGCGTGTGGCGCGCCGGATCAGGCGCGCAGCGCCGTCAGCACGGCGGCGACGTCGGCCTCGTCGCGCGCGACGACCAGCATCTTGGCGACCTGCCGCAGCCGCGAGAGCGGGCGGGCCAGGGTGCCGTCATCGGCCGCCGCCGGCGCGACGAGGAAGGCCGACACCGGCACGCCCCGCTCCCGCGCGGCGTCCGCCACGGCCCCGGCCATCGCCGCGTCGCCTTCGGCGGAGGCGAGGAGGAACAGGTGGTCGGCCTCCGCGAGCAGCCCCGACACCTCGCGCGCCGGCGCCAGCAGCGCCTCGAGCCACGCCCCGCCCGAGGCCTCCGCCGGCAGCGAGACGGCGCGCGGGAAGCCCTGCTCGGCGAGACGCGCGGCCAGCCCCGCCGCGCCGGCGTCGAGGGCGACGAGCGCGATCCGCCGCCGCCGCGCGTTGGCGTAGGGGACGCGGAAGGCCGCCTCGGCGGCGCTGCAGGCGCGGGCGGATTCCGAGGCCATCGCCTCAGACCGTCGCGTGCCTCACGCCCTCTCGCACGCGGAGAGCGTCGGCGGCGGCGTCCTTGAACGAGGCATCCGGCGGCAGCACCAGGGCGGCGGAGCGCACGCGCTGGTGCTCGGGGTCGCGGCCGGGCGGCAGCACCCCCTTCTCCGCGAGTGCCTTCGCCGCGCGCAGCAGGCGGTGGCGGGCCATGATGATGCCGTTGTCGGTGGAGACGAGGTTCTCCTTCGTGCGGTCCACGATCGGGCCCATGCTTTCCTGCAGGCTCGCGTCCTGCATGGCGATGCCGGCGACGCCCGACATCGTCTCGCCGCGCCGCTGCGCCTCGCGGTCGATCAGGTAGTCGTTGTCCTTGTTGGCGGCGGGGCGGTAGGTGCCCGGCACATAGGTGACGTGGATGCCGTGGCCCTCCTTCATCGCCTGGCGTTCCTCGGGGCGGATCGCGCGCGTCGGGTGGAAGTCGTAGGACCAGGCCCAGCAGTTCTCGTCGTCGATCGGGATCCAGAAGTGGCCGTGCACCGTGTGGTCGCCGCGCGGGGCGATCTGGGTGAAGGAGGGCATCACCCAGGGCGTGATGCGCCAGTAGTAGTTGCCGTTCTCGGCGTTGCGGCGGGCGCCGATGAACAGGCCGCCCGGGGCGTCCACCACCTCGAACACCGGCTTCGCGTCGTTCAGGTTGTACTGGTTGCCCTTGGCGCCCTTGAACAGCGGATCCTTGTTGAGCGCGCCGCGGTGCAGCCAGGAGACGTGGGAGGAATCGATGCCCCCCTCCATCGCCTGCAGCCAGTTGCATTCCTGCAGCCGCTTCGAGGTGAAGGTCTGCTCGGGCGGGACGCGGCAGAACTCCCACTCGGGAAGCGGCGGCTGCTCCTCCGGCGGGCCCATGTAGGTCCAGAGCACGTCGCCGATCTTCACGAGCGGATAGTTCGTGAGCTTGATGCGGCGGCAGAAGCCGTTCTCCTCCGGCTCGCTCGGCACTTCCGTGCACTGGCCGGTCACGTCGTATTTCCAGCCGTGGTAGGGGCAGCGGATGCCGCCCTCCTCGTGCCGGCCGAACCACAGCGACACGCCGCGATGGGCGCAGAACTCGTCGATCAGGCCGTACTCGTCCTCGAGCGTGCGGATGGCGAGCAGCCGCTCGGACAGCAGCTTCACCCGCACCGGCGGGCAGCCCGGCTCCGGCAGTTCCTCGGCGAGCAGGGCCGGGATCCAGTAGGCCCGGAACAGCCGTCCCATCGGCGTGCCGGGGCCCGTACGCGTCAGCAGCTCGTTCTGCTCGCGGCGAAGCATGGACGGGTTCCTCCGTTCGGTGGGCGAACGCCCTGTGCGACTTGCGGCCAGAGGGCCAGCGCGCCGACCGCCTGTCAAGCGCCTTCAGCCGATCAGCATCGGGCGCATCTCGGCCGCCGCCTCGCGCAGCGCGGGCAACAGGCGCGACAGCAGCACGCGCCGCGGCGGCACCTCGCCCTGGAGCCCGACATTGAGCGCCGCCACCACCTCGCCCGCCGCGTTGCGCACCGGCACGGCGAGGCCGGTGAGGTCGGGCTCGAGCTCGCCCTCGACGAGGGCGTAGCCCTCCCGCCCCGCCTCGGCGATGGCGGCCCGCAGCGCCACCTCCTCGACCAGCGTGCGCGGCGTGTAGCGGTGCGGCCGGGCGCGGCGGAAGAAGGCGTCGAGCCCGGCGGGCGGCAGCGCCGCAAGCAGCACCCGGCCCATCGAGGTGCAATGCGCCGGAAGCCGCGTCCCCACGTCCCGGTGGAGCGACCCGGGCCGCCGCCGCCGGGAGCGCGCGACATAGATCGCATCCTCGCCCTGCAGGATGGAGACCGAACAGGATTCCCCGACCGACTCCGACAGCCTGTCGAGCACCGGCTGCGCGACGCGCGGCAGCAGGGCCGAGGACAGATAGGCCTCGGCGAGGGTCAGCACCTGCGCCGAGAGGCGGAAGGCGCCATCGGCCTCCTCCACATAGCCGAGGGCGCGGAGCGTGATCAGCGCGCGGCGCACCGTGGCCCGCGGCAGGCCGACGCGGCGGGCGAGTTCGGCGAGCCCCACCGGCCCGCGCAGGCCGGCGAAGCCGCGCAGCACGGAAAGTCCGCGCGCGAGGGCGGTGACATAGTCGCGCTGCGGCGCGAAGTCGGCCTCTGTTCGCACGGCGAACATGTCAGCAGCCGGGGTGACCCGCGTCAAGCGGCGCCCCGCCCGCTTGACGCCGGGGCCGGGCGCTGCGACCGTCCGAGCCGCATCTCGTTCGCTGAGCGAACATCCCGGCGGCGACGCGCCGCTCCTCCGGCAAGCACAGGAACGCCCGCCCATGGCCGTCACCGCCACGCCCTCCACCGGCACCCGCATCCTCCGCCGCAGCCCGGCGCCGCCTTCGACGGCAGAGGCCGACATCTGCGTCGTCGGCGCCGGCATCGCCGGCGTCTCGGCGGCGGTGGAGGCGGCGCGGCTCGGGCGGCGCGTGGTGCTGGCGGACGCGCAGCCCTCCCTCGGCGGGCAGGCGGTGAACTCCATCATCGGCACCTTCGCCGGGCTCTATTCCAACGGGGAGAACGGCTTCCAGCTCACGCGCGGGATCGCCGACGACATCCTGCGCGATCTCGGCGCGAAGGGCGGGCTGCACTACCGCCACGGGCCGCCGCACACGACGGTGCTGTACGACGAGGTGATGCTCTCCCGCTGGGTCGAGGAGACGGTCCGCAGCAGCGGCATCCGCGTGCTGCTCGGCGCGGTGATGCGCGACGTGTCGGTGCAGGCGGGGCGCATCGGCAGGGTGGAGTTCGCCACCCGCTACGGCGATGTGCGCGTGGAGGCGCAGGGCTTCGTGGACGCCTCCGGCGATGCGGCGCTGGCCTGGATGGCGGGATTCCCCTGCCGCGAGCCGGAGGAGCCGGTGTACGGCTCGCAGATGGTCGTGCTCGAGAACGTGGACGAGGCGGCGATGCCCTCGCGCGCCCAACTGGCGGAGCGCCAGGGGGAGAAGGCGCCGCAATACGGCATGGTGCGGCGCGACGGCTTCGCCTTCCTGTTCGCCGGGCGCGGGATCGCCCTTGTGAACATGACGCATGTCGAGACGCCGCTCGAGCCCTTCGCCGCCTCGGCGGCCTCGCTCGAGGGCAAGGCGCAGGCGGACAAAGCGGTGGCGTTCCTGCGCGCCGAGTATCCGGCGGCCTTCGGCCGCGCCCGCGTGCGGGCCTACGGGCAGCCGGGCATCCGGCAGACGCGCTGGATCAAGGGGCTGCACCACCTGACGGTTGCGGAGCTGCGCGCGGGCACGCGCTTCCCGGACGCGGTGGCGCGCACCGCCTGGGCGATCGAGCTGCACACCCACGCCGAAGGCTACATCTGGGAACCCTTCCCGCCCGGGCATCTGCACTATGTGCCGTTCCGCAGCATGGTGCCGGAGGGGGCGGAGAACCTCGTCGCGGCCGGGCGCTGCATCGACGCCGACAACGCCGCCCTCTCCAGCGTGCGGGTGATGGGGCCCTGCATCGCCATGGGATACGCTGCGGCGCATGCGCTCGATCTCGCAGGATCGGGCAGCGTGCGGCAGATCGACATCGCGGCGCTCGCCGCGCGCGTCGCCCCCAACGTGTCCGAGGAGGGGCCGCGGGCGCGCGGCTGACCGGAGGCGGCGATGCGGCTGACCGACGAGGAGCGCGCGATGGCCGACGGCGCGAAGAGCCGCGCCGCGGCACGCGCGATGGAGCTGCTGATCCGCTACGGCGAGGCGCTCGGGGCGGAGCGGCTGGTGGAGGTGACGAATGTCGCCGGCACCTGGAGTGTGGCGAACCCGATCGTGCGTGACTACGCCGCCCGCGGGATGGACGCCGTGTTCTCCGAGTTCAACCTCGACAGCCCGGAGGTGGTGGAGACGCCGCAGGCGGCGGTGACGGCCTGCCAGCTCATCGGCGGGCTGGACGCGCGGCGGCCGGAGGCGCTCGGCGTCGCGGCCGAGGTGGCGGCGCTGAACGAGGCGGGGGAGCGCTACTTCGCCGCGCGCGGCATCGCCATGCACGCGACCTGCACGCCCTACCAGGTCGGCCATGTGCCGCTGTTCGGGGAGCATTGCGCGTGGATGGAATCCTCGGCCGTGGTGTACGCCAACGCCGTGCTCGGCGCGCGCACCAACACCGAGGGGCGGGAGAGCACCGGGGCGGCCTCGGTCACGCGGCGGATCCCGTACTGGGGGCTGCACATCCCGGAGAACCGCGCGGCGACGCATCTCGTGCGGGTCGAGATCCCGCTGAGCGGCATGCGCGACTGGGGGCTGTTCGGCTACTGGCTCGGCGGGCAGATCGAGGACGAGATCTGCGCCCTCGACGGCATCGCGCAGCGCCCGCGGCCGATCGACCTCAAGCATTTCGGGGCGGCGGCGGCATCCTCGGGCGGGCTCGAGATGTACCACATCCCGGGTGTGACGCCGGAGGCGCCGGACCTCGCCGCCGCGTTCCGCGGCCGCCGCCCGCGCGGGACGCTCCGCTTCGGCGCGGCCGAGCGGCGCGCGGCGTGGCAGGCGCTGAACGGCCGCTGCACGGGCGAGGAGGTGGATTTCGTCATGCTCGGCTGCCCGCACAACGCGCTCGAGCAGGTGCAGCTGGTGGCGCGGCTGCTCGAGGGCCGGCGCATCCGCGACGGGGTGGCGCTGTGGGTGTTCACCCCGCGCGCGCTCGGCGAGGTGGCGGAGCGCACGGGGATCGCCGACATCATCCGCGCGGCGGGCGGAGAGCTGCTGTCGGACACCTGCCCGGCCATCTCGCGCATCGTGCCGAAGGGCGTGCGGCGGGCCGCGACCGATTCCGCCAAGCAGGCGCACTACCTGCCGGCGATCACGGGGGTGGAGACGCTGTTCGGCAGCGTGGAGGCCTGCGTGCAGGCGGCGCTCACCGGGCGCTTCGCGGAGGCCGCGCCATGATCCTGCGCGGGCGCAGGATGTATGGCGGCGTGGTGGAGGGCGAGGCGCTGGTGACGCGCGAGCGCATCTCCGGCTGGGGCGGGATGGACCCGCGCAGCGGCACCATCATCGAGATCGGGCACGAGCTGAGGGGCGTCAGCTTCGCCGGCAGGATCCTGGTGTTCCCGGCGGCGAAGGGATCCTCGGCGTGGTCGCACTACTTCCACCTCGCGCGGCTTGCGGGCAAGGCGCCGGCGGGGCTGCTCGTCGGGCGGGTGTGCACGCGCTCGGCGCTCGGCGCGGCGGTGCTGAAGGTGCCCGCGCTGACCGACTTCGACCGCGACCCGGTGGAGGCGATCCGCACCGGGGACCGGCTGCGGGTGGACGCCGATGCCGGGATCGTCGAGATCCTGGGGCGCTGAGCCGGCCTTGCGCGGGGCGGCGGAAAACGGTTGACAGCGGGAATGGCCGAGGCCAGGGAGGGAACGATGATCCGACGTCGCACCATGTTCGCGGGCGCAGCACTGCTCGCCGCGCCCGGCGTCCTGCAGGCGCAGGAGGCGTTCCCGACCCGCCCCGTGCGGGTGATCGTGCCCTTCCCGCCCGGGGGCGCGACGGACATCATCGCCCGCCTCGTGTGCGAGCGGCTGTCGGCGCGCTGGGGCCAGCCGGTGGTGATCGAGAACCGCCCCGGCGCGGGCACCATCGTCGGCACGCAGGCGATCGCGCGCTCTGCCCCGGACGGCTACAGCTTCGGCTACGTGATCAGCGCCCACACCATCAATCCGGCGCTGCGCGACGACCTTCCCTACGACACGCTGCGCGACTTCGCGCCCATCACCCAGGTGGCGCGGGCGCATGTGGTGCTGGCGGCGCACCCCTCGGTGCCCGCGAACACCATGCGCGAACTGGCCGATCTCGCGCGGCGCACGCCGGGCGGCCTGTCGGTGGCGACACCGGGGATCGGCACGGTGATGCACATGATCATGGAGCTGATGGCGGCGGCGACGGGTGCCGAGTTCGTGCACGTGCCCTACCAGGGCGGCGCGCCGGCGCTGACGGACGTGATGGCGAACCGGGTGCCGCTGATTCTCGACCCCTGGCACTCGACGCGCCCGCATGTCGAGGCCGGGCGGCTCAAGGTGATCGCCGCCGCCTCGGCGACGCCGGTGCCGGGCGCGCCCGAGATCCCGCTGATGAACGCGACCTTCCCGGGGCTCGAGGCGTTCTCCGTGGTGGGGGTGGTGGGGCCGGCCGGGATGCCGCCCGCCATCGCGCGCAAGATCCAGGAGGACACGCGGGCGGTGATGGCCGAGCCCGCCACCGCCGAGCGCATGGCCTCGGTCGGGCTCGAGCCGGTCGGCAACCCGCCCGAAGAGTGGGGGGCCTTCATCGCCGCCGACATCGAGCGCTGGCGGAACCTTGTGCGCGTGCGGAACATCCGCCTGAACTGACATCCGCCTGAACTGACGTGCCAGCGCGCGGCACCGGGCCGGTCGTCATCCGGACGGGCCCGTCGTCATCCGGATGCGTGTCTGCTGCATGCAAGCTGCGGGCGGCAAGCCTGTAACATCCCCCTTCGGGGCCCTTCCTGCGCCGGTTCCCGGCGTATTTCGCAGTTGCGAAACGAGTCCTTGCATGCAACAATGTCCGTATCGCATACAGCGGTGCAGGGAGGGCCCTGACATGTTCGTCCGCAACGCCTGGTACGCCGCCGCCTGGGATCACGAGGTGAAGCGCGGCCTGCTTTCCCGCACCGTCTGCAACGAGCCGATCGTGCTCTATCGCCGCCAGGACGGCCGCGCCGTCGCCCTGGCCGATGCCTGCTGGCATCGCCTCGTCCCCCTCTCCCTCGGCCGCCTCGAGGGCGACGAGGTGGAATGCGGCTATCACGGCCTGCGCTTCGCCCCCGACGGGCGCTGCACGCACATGCCGAGCCAGCACAGCCTCCACCCGGGCGCCTGCGTGCGCGCCTATCCGGTGGTGGAGAGGCACCGCTTCGTCTGGGTCTGGCTCGGCAACCCCGCCGCCGCCGACCCGGCGCTCGTGCCCGACATGCACTGGAACGACGATCCCGCCTGGGCCGGCGACGGCGAGTTGATGAAGCTCGCCTGCGACTATCGCCTCGTGGTCGACAACCTGATGGACCTGACGCACGAGACCTTCGTGCACGGCGGCTCGATCGGCAACCGCGCCGTGGCCGAGGCGCCCTTCGACTCCGACGACGAGGAGGGCACCGCCACCGTCACCCGCTGGATGATCGACGTCGAGCCGCCGCCCTTCTGGCGCGCCCAGCTCGGCAAGCCCGGGCGGGTGGATCGCTGGCAGATCATCCGCTTCATCCCGCCCTGCACGGTGGTGATCGATGTCGGCGTGGCGCCGCACGGCACCGGCGCGCCGCAAGGCGACCGGAGCCAGGGCGTGAACGGCTATGTGCTCAACACCATCACCCCCGAGACGGAGAGGACCTGCCTCTATTTCTGGTCCTTCTGCCGCAACTACCGCCTGCACGAACAGCGCCTGACGACCGAGCTCCGCCAGGGGGTGAAGGGCATCTTCTCCGAGGACGAGAAGGTGCTGGAGGCGCAGCAGCGCGCGATCGACCGCCTGCCCGGCCGGCCGCTCGTCAACCTCAACATCGACGCCGGCGGGGTGCGCGCGCGGCGGCTGATCGAGCGCATGATCGCGCGCGAGCGCGCCAGCCCGCAGCTCGCCGCCGAATGAGCGCGCCATCGCAGGTGACGCGGGCGCTGATCGCGCTGCGCGAACGCATCTTCTCGGGCGCCCTGCGCCCGGGCGAGCGGCTCGCAGAGATTCCGCTCGCCGAGGCGATCGGCGTCTCCCGCACCCCCGTGCGGCTGGCGCTGGCCGAGCTCGAGAAGGAGGGCCTCGTCGAGCCTGCCCCCGGCGGCGGATTCCTGGTGCGCGCCTTCACCGCCCGCGAGATAGACGACGCGATCGAGCTGCGCGGCACCCTCGAGGGCATGGCGGCGCGCCTCCTGGCCGAGCACGGGGCGAGCCGGGCGCTCTCCCGCGCGCTGTCCGACTGCCTCGCCGAGGGCGACTCGGCCCTCGCGGGCAGCGAGCTCACGGCCGAGGCGCTGCAGCGCTACGCCGAGATGAACCGCCGCTTCCACGGCCTTATTGCCGAGGCGGCCGGAAACGCCGCGCTTGCCCGGGCGCTCGCCATGGTGTCGGCGATCCCCTTCGCCTCCGCCTCCGCCCTGGTGCCGAGCCCGGGCAGCTCGGCCGCCCGGCACCGGCTGCTGATCTACGCCCACGAGCAGCATCACGCGATCGTCGAGGCGATCACCGGCGGCCAGGGCGCGCGGGCGGAGGCGCTGATGCGCGAGCACGCCTGCAACACGCGGGCCAATCTGCGCCTCATCCTCGAGGCCGGCGACGCCGCCCCGCCCGGCTTCCGCACCCTGGTTTCCGGACGGATCGCCGCAGCATGAACGCCGCCCTTCTCGCCGACCCGGCCTCCACCACGGGATACCTGCCCGCCCGCCTCGTCGCGGCGCGGCTGCTCGCCCCCGACATCCGGCTGCTCGAGTTCGCCCCCGAGGGCGCCGCCGCCTTTCCGCCGCACGAGGCGGGGGCGCATATCGACGTGCTGCTTACCATCGGCGGGCGGCGGGCGGTGCGCTCCTATTCCCTGCTCGGCGACGGGCGGGACCCGTCGCGCTACGCCATCGCCGTCCGGCTCGACCCCGAGGGGCAGGGCGGGTCGGCTGCGATGCATGCGCTTGCGGTCGGCGATCTGCTGCCGGTCTCGGCCCCGCGCTGCCATTTCCCGATCGCCCTCGGCGCCTCGGCGCACCGCCTGATCGCGGGGGGGATCGGGATCACCGCGATCCTCTCGCTCGCCACCGCGCTCGTGGAGGGCAGGGCCCCCGTGTCGCTGCACTACGCCGCGCGCACGGCGGACCGATTGGTGTTCCGCAGCGCCCTCGCGGCTCTCGTGCCGGGGGCTCGCTTCTTCGCCGGCGACCGTGGCGAGAGGCTGGATCTGGCGCGCGCCCTGAGCGATCCGCAACCGGGCGAGGCGCTCTATGTCTGCGGCCCGGCGCGCATGATCGAGGAGGCCCGGCGCCTTGCCCCCGTCATCGGCTGGCCGGAGGGGGCGCTGCGGACGGAACTGTTCGGCACCCGCGATCCGGCCGGGGATCTGCCCTTCACGCTACGGCTGGCGAGGACGGGCGGGGAATGGACGGTGCCTCCCGGGCGCAGCATCGCCGATGTGCTGGCGGAAGCCGGGCTCGATCCCCTGCTCGACTGCCGGCGCGGCGAATGCGGCCTGTGCGTGGCGAAGGTGGCGGAGCTGCGGGGAGAGATCGCCCACCGCGACCGCTTCCTCTCGGAGGCCGAGAAGGCCGCCGGCGACCGGCTCTGCACCTGCGTCTCGCGCGCGCGGGGCACACTGGTCCTCGATCTCTAGCCGCGCTAATCAGCGCCGGCCACGCACGCTCTGGGCCGTCAAGAGGGAGGAACGCCATGTCTTCACTGTCCCGTCGCCGCCTGCTCGGCTCCGCCGCCCTGGTCGCCGCCGCGCCGTCCCTGCCGCGGCCGGCGATCGCCCAGGCCGCGCCCGTCCGGATCGGCCTGATCCTGCCGATGACGGGGCCCTTCGCCTCGACAGGCCGGCAGATCGACGCCGCGGTGCGCACCTGGCTCCGCATGAACGGGGAGAGTCATGGCGGGCGGCGCCTCGAGGTGCTGCTGCGCGACGACACCGGCGTCGCCCCGGACACCACGCGGCGCCTGGCGCAGGAACTGGTGGTGCGGGAGCGGGTGAACGTGCTGGCGGGCTTCGGGCTGACGCCGCTCGCGCTCTCGACCGCGCCGGTCGCCACCGAGGCGCGGGTGCCGATGGTGGTGATGGCGGCGGGCACCTCGATCATCGTGCAGCGCTCGCCCTTCATCCTGCGCACGTCCTTCACCCTGCCGCAGCAGACCATGCCGATCGCCGACTGGGCGGCGTCCAACGGCATCACCTCCTGCGCGACGATGGTGACGGACTACGCGCCGGGGCACGATTCGGAGGCCGCCTTCAAGCGCCGCTTCACCGAGCGCGGCGGGCAGATCCCCCTCGAGCTCCGCACGCCGCTGCGCAACCCGGACTACGCGCCCTTCCTGCAGCGCGTCCGCGACGCGCGGGTGCAGGCGCTGTTCGTGTTCGTGCCCTCCGGCGAGGGCGCGAACGTGATGAAGCAGTTCGACGAGCGGGGGCTGGCGCAGGCCGGCATCCGGCTGATCGGCACCGGCGACCTGACCGACGACGACATCCTCAACGAGATGGGCGACCCGGCGATCGGCGTCATCACCAGCCACTTCTATTCGGCGGCGCACGACAGCCCGGAGAACCGCGAATACGTGGCGGCCTTCCGCCAGATCGCGCCCAACATGCGGCCGAACTTCATGTCCGTCGGCGGCTTCGACGGCATGCGGCTGATCGCCGAGGGGCTGCGCGGGACGGACGGCAACACCGACGGCCAGCGGCTGGTGGACGCGATGCGCGGCAAGTCCTGGATGAGCCCGCGCGGCCCCATCACGATCGACGCTAACACTCGCGACATCGTGCAGGACGTGTACATCCGCCGCGTCGAGCGGCGCGACGGGCAGTTGTGGAACATCGAGTTCGACCGCATCCCGCAGGTGCGCGACCCGGGCACCTGAGCAGGACACGCACGCCATGCTGACGGTGCTGGTCGACGGTGTCGCGAGCGGCATGCTGCTGTTCGTGCTGGCCTGCGGCCTGTCGGTCACGCTGGGCTTGATGAACTTCGTCAACCTCGCGCATGGCGCCTTCGGCATGGCGGGCGGGTATCTCTGCGTCGTGCTGCTGAACCAGCACGGCGTGCCGTTCATCCCCGCCGTCGCCGCGGCGGCGCTGTTCGCCGCGGCGCTCGGCTTCGTGCTGGAACGCACGCTGTACCGGCAGCTCTATGGGCGGGACCACCTGGACCAGGTGCTGTTCTCGATCGGCCTCGTGTTCGTGATGTCGGCGGTGGTGGACTGGCTCATGGGCGCGCGGCAGCAGCTCATCACCCTGCCGGCCTGGCTGCAGGGGCGCTGGGATTTCGGGTTCATGACGGTCGGCGTGTACCGCGCCTTCCTGATCGCGGTGTGCGGGGCGATCGTGCTCGCGCTGCATCTGGGCCTCGTGCGCACGCGCTTCGGCGCGCGGCTCAGGGCCGCGGTGGACGACGCGGTGGTGGCGCGCGGCCTCGGCATCCCGGTGACGCGCATCTTCGGCGTGACCTTCGCGCTGGGGTCGGGGCTCGCGGGGCTCGGCGGGGCGCTCGGCGTCGAGGTGCTGGGGCTCGACCCGACCTTCCCGCTGAAGTTCATGGTGTATTTCCTGATCGTCGTCGCGGTGGGCGGCGCGAACACCATCGTCGGGCCGTTCCTCGCCGCGCTGCTGCTCGGCGTCGTGGACGTGGCGGGCAAGTATTACGTGCCGCAGGTCGGCGCCTTCGTGATCTACACGGCGATGGTGGTGCTGCTGCTGGTGAAGCCGCACGGGCTGCTGGCCAGGGGCGCGGCGCGGTGAGCGCGGCGCTGCGGTTCGCGCTGCAGGCGCTGTTCTGGGGCGGCTGGGCGGGGGCCTATTTCGCCTTGCCGGAGTACCTGCCGCTGCTCGCGCAGATCGCGATCATCGCGCTGTTCGTGCTCTCGCTCGACCTGCTGGTGGGCTATGCCGGCTTCGTCACGCTCGGGCACGCGGCGTTCTTCGGGCTCGGCGCCTATGCCGCCGGCATCCTGGCGCAGCAGGGCTGGGGCGAGCCGATCAGCGGCCTGCTGTTCGGTGCGGCGGTGGCGGCGCTGGTCGGGCTTCTCACCGCGCCGCTCGTGCTTCGCGGCGGCGACCTGACCGGGCTGATGGTCACGCTCGGCATCGCCATGATGCTGTTCGAGGCGGCGAACCGAATGGCGTGGCTGACGGGCGGCGCGGACGGGCTGCAGGGCGTCGAGATGTGGGAGATCTTCGGCGTCTGGCGCTTCGACCTGTTCGGGCGGACGGCCTTCGTCTACAGCCTGACGGTGCTGTTCCTGCTGTATCTCCTGGCGCGGCTGATCGTGTCCTCCCCGTTCGGGCTGGCGCTGCGCGGCATCAAGGGCAACCGGCGGCGGATGGAGGCGCTCGGCACGCCTGTCCGTGCGCGGCTGGTCGCGGTGTACACGCTGTCTGCGGCCTATGCCGGGATCGCGGGCGCGCTGCTGGCGCAGACGACGCAGTTCGTCTCGCTCGACGTTCTCGACTTCCACCGCTCGGCGGATGCGCTGCTGATGCTGGTGCTCGGGGGCATGGGGTCGCTCTACGGCGCGATGCTCGGCGCGATCGTCTTCATGGTCGCGCATCACGCCCTGTCCGAGCTCACGCCGCAGTTCTGGCAGTTCTGGATCGGCATCGCGCTGATCGCGCTCGCCATCGCGGGGCGCGGCGGGATGCTCGGGCTGGCGGGGCGGCTGCTCGCGCGCTGGGGCGGGCGATGAGCACCGCCGTGCTGGAGACCGACGGGCTGACGCGCCACTTCGGCGGCTTCACGGCGGTGGACAAGGTGTCGCTGTCGCTCTCCGCCGGGGCGCGGCACGCGCTGATCGGGCCGAACGGCGCCGGCAAGACCACCTTCGTCAACCTGCTGACGGGGGCGCTTTCGGCCTCCGCGGGGACGGTCCGGCTGCTCGGGCAGGACGTGACGGCGCTGCCGCAGCACAAGCGGATCAAGCGCGGGCTGGCGCGCACCTTCCAGATCAACCAGCTGTTTGCCGAACTCACGCCGCTCGAGGCCGTCAGCCTCGCGATCGCCGAGCGCGAGGGGCTGTCGGCGCGGTGGTGGAAGCCGCTGTCGGCGCATGCGGCTATCGCCGCGGAGGCGCGCGCGCTGCTCGATGGCTTGCGGATGCCCGCGGCCGACGCGGCGAGCGCCACCGCCGGCCTGCCCTACGGGCGGCAGCGGCTGCTCGAGATCGCGCTGGCGCTGGCGCTGAAGCCGCGCGTGCTGCTGCTCGACGAGCCCGCCGCCGGCGTGCCGCCGAGCGAGAGCCGAGAGATCCTCGACTCGATCGCTGCCCTCCCGCGCGAGGTGGCGGTGCTGCTGATCGAGCACGACATGGATCTCGTGTTCCGCTTCGCCGAGCGCATCACCGTGCTGGCGCAGGGCGCCATCCTGGCCGAGGGCGAGCCTGCGGCCATCGCCGCCGATCCGCGCGTGAAGGAAGCCTATCTCGGAGAGGCGGCGCATGGCTGAGCCGCTGCTCCGGCTGGACGCCGTCAGCGCCGGATATGGCGGCGCGCGGGTGCTGCACGAGGTCTCGCTCGACGTCGCGGAGGGCGAGGCGGTGGCGCTGCTCGGCCGCAACGGCGTCGGCAAGACGACGCTGATCGCCACCGCGATCGGCGCGACGCGGCTGTTCGGCGGCCGCATCGCGATCGCCGGGCGCGACGCGACGCGCCTGCCGCCCGAGGCGCGCGCGGCGCTCGGCCTCGGCTGGGTGCCGCAGGAGCGGAACATCTTCCGCTCCCTGACCGTGGAGGAGAACCTGACCGCCGTCGCCCGCCCCGGCCCGTGGGACGTGAAGCGCGTGCAGGCGCTGTTCCCGCGCCTCGCGGAGCGGCGGCGCAACCTCGGCTCCGAACTCTCGGGCGGCGAGCAGCAGATGCTCGCGATCGCGCGCGCGCTGATGCTGAACCCGCGCCTGCTGCTGCTGGACGAGCCTCTCGAGGGACTCGCCCCCGTGATCGTGCAGACCCTGCTTGCGGCGATCCGCACCATCGTGCGGAGCGAGGGCACGGCGGCGATCATCGTCGAGCAGCATGCCCGCCAGATCCTGCCGATCACCGACCGCGCCGCCATCCTGGAGCGCGGGCGCGTCGTGCACCTTTCCCCGAGCGCCGAGCTCGCGGCCCGCCCGGACCTGATGGACCGCTACCTCGGCCTTTCCCACGCCTGACAGGAGACGACACAGCATGAAGCCCCCGTTCCGCGCCGACCACGTCGGCAGCCTCCTGCGCCCGATGGCGCTGCGCGAGGCGCGCGCCGACCGCGCCGCCGGCAGGATCTCCTCCGCCGAGCTGCGGGAGATCGAGAACATCTACGTCCGCCGCGTGATCCGCGAGCAGCAGGAGATCGGCCTCAAGGCCGTGACCGACGGCGAGTTCCGCCGCGCCTTCTGGCATTTCGACTTCCTCGCCGGCCTCGGCGGCGTCGAGATGTACGAGAGCGACCAGGGCATCCAGTTCCAGGGCGGCACCACCAAGGCCTACGGCCTCAAGGTGACGGGGCCGATCCGCTACGTGCCGCATCCGTTCGTGGAGGACTTCAAGTTCGTCGCGGCGAACGCCGGCGGGACGGTGCCGAAGCAGACGATCCCCTCGCCGTCCGTTCTGCATTTCCGCGCGGGGCGCAAGGCGATCGACACCCACGCCTACCCGGATCTGGATGGCTTCTTCGCCGATCTCGGCGCCGCCTACAACGCCGCGATGCAGGACTTCGCCGCCGCCGGCTGCCGCTACCTGCAGCTTGATGAGGTGAACATCGCCTACCTGTGCGACCCGAAGCAGCTCGAGATGCTGAGGAACCGGGGCGAGAAGGTGGAGGGCCTGCTCGAGACCTACGCCGCCCTGATCAACCGCGCGATCGAGGGGCGGCCGGCGGACATGTTCGTCTCCATGCACCTCTGCCGCGGCAACTTCCGCTCGATGCACATCGCCTCCGGCGGCTACGACCCGGTGGCGGAGGTGCTGTTCAACGGCATCAACGTGGACTGCTACTTCATGGAGTACGACGACGAGCGCTCGGGCAGCTTCGCGCCGCTGCGCTTCCTGCCGAAGGGCAAGACGGTCGTGCTCGGGCTGGTCACCTCGAAGCGCGGCGAGCTCGAGTCGAAGGACGGCCTCAAGCGCCGGATCGAGGAGGCGGCGAAATACGCCCCGATCGATCAGCTCGCCATCAGCCCCCAATGCGGCTTCGCCTCGACCGAGGAGGGCAACCTGATCACCGTCGAGCAGCAGTGGGCGAAGCTCAGGCTCTGCATCGAGGTGGCAGAGGAGGTCTGGGGCAGCATCTGACGGCTGCCGGGCGGGGCCGCCGCCCCGCCCGTCGCGCCCGCGCGCCCGCGGAGCCACCCTCCGCGGGCGTTCGCTTTCAGCCTGCCAGCGCCGCGCGCACGCGCTCGGGCGTCATCGGCAGGTGGTAGAGGCCCTTGCCGGTCGCGCCGCGCACCGCGTTGGCGATGGCCGGCGCCACCGGGGGAAGCCCGAGTTCGCCCACCTCCGTCGGCGTGTCGGATCCGCGCAGGATCGCCACCTCGATCTCGGGCGATACGTCGGCGCGCAGGATCGGATAGTCGTGGAAGTTGCGCTGCACCACGGCGCCGTCGCGGATCGTCACCTCCTCCTTGAGCGCCGCCGAGACGCCGAAGATCGCCCCGCCCTCGATCTGCGCGACGATGGTGTTCGGCTGCAGCGGCAGGCCGACATCCACCGCCGCCCACAGCCGGTGCACGCGGATCCGCCCCAAGGCGCGGTCGAGCGAGATCTCGACCACCGTCGCGTTCAGGCTGTCGCCGTATTCGGCGAAGGCGGCGCCGAGATGGCGGCCTTCCCGCGCGTTGGGCCAGCCCGACATCTCGCGCACCCGCTCCAGCACCGCGCGGGCGCGCGGGTTGGCGGCCATGGCGATGCGGTAGGCGAGCGGATCGCGCCCGAGGTCGCGCGCGATCTCGTCCACCATCGTCTCGAGCGCGAACTTGGTGTAGCCGCAGCCGATGCCGCGCCAGGCCGCCACACGGGCGCCGCGCATCTCGTGGATGTGCTCGGCGATCTGGTTCGGCACGGTGTAGTGCGGCAGCGAGGAGCCGCGCATGGTGATCACGTCGCGCCCCTCCACCGCGCGCCAGCGCTCCGCCCCGTACATGTAGGGCGTCACCGGCTCGCAGGCGACCACGTGGCGAAGCGCGACGATGCGGCCCTCGGAATCGAGGCCCATCGTCACGCGCTGGGCCGTCAGCGGCCGCAGGCGGCCGGAGGCGAGGTCGTCGGCGCGGGAGAGCAGCAGCTTCACCGGCGCCCCGGTCTCCTTCGAGAGTGTGACCGCATCGTCGATGTACTCGGTGTGGGCGCGCCGGCCGAAGCCGCCGCCCAGCATGAGCTGGTGCACGCGCACGCGTTCGGGCGGCAGCCCGGTGATGCGGGCGGTCTTCATCGCCGCCATGGTCTGCCATTGCGTGCCGGTCCACACATCCGCGCCGTCGGCGCGCACATGCGCGACCGCGCCCATCGGCTCCATCTGCGCGTGGTAGCAGTATTCGGAGACGTATTCGCGCGTGAGGGTGCGCGCCGCCGACTGGAGGGCGGCCGGCGCGTCCCCGGTGCGGGAGAACACCACGTCCGGCCGGCGGTTCGGGTCCCGCAGATGCGAGAGATAGAGCGCCTTGTCGCGCTCGGAATCCACGGCCGCTCCGGGCGGGCTGCCGCTCCATTCGATGCGCAGGGCCTCGCGCGCGGCGAACACCTGCGGGATCGAGCGGCCGACGACCGCGACGCCGTGCCCGAGGTCGAGCACATGCGTCACCCCGGGCAGCGCCGCCACCTCCTCTCGGTTCATGCGCGCCACGCGCTGGCCGCTGGCCGGGGAGCGCGCCACCGTCGCGTAGAGCATGCCGGGCAGGCGGATGTCCGCGGCGTACTGCGTGCGGCCCGACGATTTCTCCGCCATGTCCACGCGCGTCACGTCGCGCCCGAGCAGGCGGAAGGAGCCGACGGGCTTGAGGTCGGCCGGCTGGACCGCCGGCAGCGTCTCCGGCACGCGGGCGAAGGCGGCGATCTCGCCGTAGGTGAGCCGCTGGCCGGAGGGGCCGATCACGACCGAAGGCTCCGTCCGCACGGCGTCGGGCGCGACACCCCAGCGCTCGGCGGCGGCCTGCACCAGCACGCGCCGCACCTGCGCGCCGGCAAGCCGGGCCGGCATCCAGTAGCCCTTCACCGTGAGGGAGGCGACGGTGAACTGGCTGCGGAAGGCGGGGTTGTTGAACACCTCGGCGACCGGCGCGGTCTCCACCTGCACCCGCGCCCAGTCGGCGTCCATCTCCTCGGCCAGGATGAGCGGCACGATGGTCTGCACGCCCTGGCCCATCTCGGCCGCCGGCGCGCGGATGACGATGGCGCCGTCGGGCGAGATGCGCACCCAGGCGCCGATCGCCTGCGGCGACGCGCCCTGCGCCAGGGCCTCCTCGGCCGGAACGCCGAGGGTGAGGGCGAAGACGAGCCCGCCGCTTCCGGCGAGGAACCCGCGGCGGGAGAGGGTCATGTCGTTCGGCGCCATGGCGTCAGGCCTCCCTGGCAGCGCGTTCGATCGCCCGCACCACCCGCGGATAGGTGCCGCAGCGGCAGAGGTTGCCGGCCATGTGCTCGGCGATCTGCTCGCGCGTCGGGCGCGGTGTGGCGGCGAGCAGCGCGGCGGCGGCCATGATCTGCCCGGGCTGGCAGTAGCCGCACTGCGCCACCTGCTCCTCCGTCCAGGCGCGGATCAGCGCGTGCGGCCCGTTGCCGTTGCCCTCGGCGAGTCCCTCGATGGTGACGACGGTGCCGCCCTCGGCCGCGGAAACGGGGGTGACGCAGCTGCGCACCGCCGCCCCGTTCAGGTGCACGGTGCAGGCACCGCATTGCGCCGCGCCGCAGCCGTATTTCGTGCCGGTCAGGCCGAGTTCCTCGCGGATCACCCACAACAGCGGGGTGTCCGCGGCGGCGTCGGTCGTCACGCGACGCCCGTTGATGGTGAAGGCTCCCACCGTCGTTCCTCCCTGAAAACGTTGCCGCAGAGTGTGTCGGGGAGGGCGGCGTTGTCAATTTCCGGCTGCGCGGTCCGCGGCGTGCAGCCTGTCCACATTGGAGAGCAGCCGGCGCAGGCCGGCGGAGAGCCCGGCCGCCTCCTCCGGCGAAAGCCCCTTAAGAATCGCCGCCTGGCGTTCGAGGGAGCAGCGGGCGATCTCGCCGGCGAGGCGGCGGCCCTGCTCCGTCAGCAGGACGGCGACGCGCCGCCCGCCGCGCGGATCGGGCGAGAGCGCCACATGCCCGGCGGCGGCCAGCGCCTTCAGGCCGCGGCTGACGGCGGCCTTGTCCAGCCGAACCGCCTCGGCGATGGCGGCGGCGGTGAGCGGGCGGGCCTCGCGGCCGAGGGCGAGCAGCAGCCGCACCTCCACCATTCCCACACCGAAGCGCCGGCGGTAGAAGGCCGCACCGGTGCGCCACAGCGCATTGGCGAGATCCACCACGAGCGTGGGCAGAAAGGCGTGGAGATCCACGCCCTGGGCGGCGCGGCGGCTCACAGTTCCACCAGCACGACACGGTCCGCGACCGAGACGGGGAAGGTCTCGACCGAGAGGGCCTTCGCCTCGGCCACCTCGGTCGGGAAGCGGCGGGCGCCGAAGCGCGCGGGGTCGGTGACGGAGCGGCCGGTGCGCAGGTCGAACTCCCAGGCGTGCCAGGGGCAGCGGAGGATCTCGCCGGCGCGAGAGGTCTCGTAGCGGCCGGGGCAGGAGGAGGTGACGAGGGCGACGCGCGTGCCCTCGATCAGCGGCCCGCCGAGATGCGGGCAGCGGTTGGCGATGGCGAAGAACTCCTCGCCCTGGCGGAACAGCGCGATCGGGCGGCCCTTGACGACGACGAGCTTGCGCCCGCCGTCCGGGATCTCGCCCACCCGGGCCACCACGTGCTTCGCCATCGCCTCAGCCGAAACGGTAGAGCGCCATCGCGTTGCCGGCGCGGATCGCATGTCGCGTGGCGGCATCGAGCGTGGCCGGGATGACGAGGTCGGGGTCGTCGAAGTCCCAGTGCGGGTAGTCGGAGGCGAACATGATCCGGTCCGGCCCGATCCACTCCATCACCTCCGTCAGGTGGCGCGGCTCGGGCGGATCCGGTTCCTCCATCGGCTGGGTGGTGATCCAGATGTGGCGGCGGATGGTCTCGGAGGGCGGTTCCGTCACATGGGCGAGCTCGTCGCGGTGGCGCGCCCAGATGCGGTCGAGCCGCCAGGCGAGCGGCGGCAGCCAGGCGAAGCCCGCCTCGATCAGCACGAGCCGCAGGCGCGGGAAGCGGAGGAACACGCCCTCGAACACGAGGCTCGTGACGAGCGCCGAGCAGGAGGTGCCGTGCTCGGCCATCTCCTCGACGTAGAAGGAGGCCCAGCCGGTGTTGGTGGAGGCGTAGCCGGAATAGCCGAAGACATGCACGCCGACGGGCAGATCGGCGTCCTGCGCCGCCTCGAAGATCGGCCAGTAGCGGCGGCGGCCGAGCGCCTCGGCGGTGCGGGAGAGCAGCAGCACCTGCACGAAATCGGCATCGCCCGCGCGGCGGCGGATCTCGGCGGCGGCGAGCTCCGGCGCCTCGTAGGGCACGCAGACAGAGGCCTTGAGCCGCGGTTCCTGCGCTACCCACGCGTGCTTCTGCCACTCGTTCGCCGCCGCCGCCATCGCCGCCGAGAACTCGGCGTTGAGTTCGCCCGCCCCGGTCGGGGAGAGGACGTTCATCACCCCGTGCGTCAGCCCGTAGCGGTCGAGATACTGCGCGCGCATGAAGGCGAGGTCGCTGCCCGGCATGCCGCCGCCGGGCGGGAAGGCATCCCGCCGCATCCCGTCCACCGGATGCGCCTTGGGATAGGGGTGGCCCTTCACGTAGCCGTGGCGGCGGCGCAGCCCGTAGCTTTGCCAGTAGTCCCACCAGCGTTGCGGGAGGTAGGGCCTGAGGTCGGCGGGCGACTTCAGCCGCGGGTGGATGTCGATGTCGCAGAGGGCGGGGCGCGAGGCGGCGGGGGCCGCGGGCGCCGGGCCGGGCGTGGTGACGGTCATGCGGACACCTCCGCCTGAAGGCGGCTGTAGAGCGCGAGCGCATTGGCCGACAGCCGCGCGAGATCGAGTCCCGGCGGCGGGGCGGGCGCGCCGTCATGCTGCCAGTGCGGGATGTCCGAGCCCCAGAGCAGCAGGGAATCGCCGCCCAGGTGGTCGAGCAGGCGCGGGACGTGTTCCTCCGGCACGTCGAAGGGCGTGACCGAGAGGCGCACATGGTCGCGCGCGATCTCGGCCGGGCTGCGGTCCAGCCACGGGATCTCGAAGCGCACGCCGCGCCAGAACTTGGCCAGCCGCCACAGGAAGGCGGGCAGCCAGGAGACGCCGGATTCCAGCAGCACGACCCGCAGGCGCGGGAAGCGGACGAACACGCCCTCGCAGATCAGGCTCGCGATTTGCGACTGGAAGCCCTGGGACTGCGCGGCGTAGTCCTCGGCGTAGAACGAGGGCCAGCCGAGGGAGGTCGGCGGGTGGCGGTAGGCGCTGCCGGCGTGGATGGCGAGCGGCAGGCCGTGGCGTTCGCAGGCCTCCCACACCGGCCAGAGCGAGCGGCGGCCGTAGGGAACCTCCCACATCGCCGGCAGCAGCACCTGGACGAAGCGGGCATCCTGCGCGCGGCGCTCGATCTCGGCCACCGAGGCCTCCACCGACTGCAGCGGCAGCACGATGGAGGCGCGGAAGCGCGCGTCCCGCGCCAGCCATTCGGCGGCGAGCCAGTCGTTCACCGCGCGGGCGAAGGCCACCGCCATGTCCTCGTTGAACAGGAGATGCACGCCCCACAGGCAGTTCAGGATGCCGACATCCGTGCCGGCGGGGTCGAGCGCGATGCGGGCCAGTGTCGCGGCGTCGGCGGGCGGCAGGCCGTCGGGGCCGCGCCAGTCGGGGCGGCAGGCGAACGGGGCGTTCGGCGGATAGGCGACGGACTCCAGGCTCTCGATGCCGCGGCTCTGCACCTGTTCCGCCCAATGGGCATCGAGATGGGGCAGGATGGCCTGCATGCCCGGCACGGCCGGATGCAGGTCGCAGTCCACGAGGGGGTGTCGCATCGGCGCCTCCGACCCCTCCTATGCCTGAAGTGTTGTGTAGTCAATGCCCGGCTGGGCCGGCGCGGCACTGCGCCGCGAAATGCACGACGAAGCGGGCGCCGAGCGACGAGAGCGCCTCGGCCAGCGCCGCACCCGTCGCGGCGCCGGCAAGGTGCGGATCGCCCGGGCCGATGCCGTCCGGGCTCATCGCGTCGTAGTCGAGCGGCACCGCCACCTCCGCCCCCTCGAAGGAGAGCAGCCCCCAGCCGGCCTGCGGCAGGCCGAGCACCAGGGGCGGCTTGCCCGTCCGCGGCGGCGGCAGCAGATCGGGGCGCATCGCCTCGGGCAAGAGGTGGAGGGCAAGGCTCGTCAGCGGATCGGCACCGTGGCCGAGCGCGGCCTTCGCCCGCTCGGGCCCCGCGATCGCAGGCAGCAGAGAGGCGGCGATCCGCCACAGGTAGAGGCAGGGGATCAGCACGCGGCGCGTCTGCCACACGGCGCGCGTCGCCTCGCGGATCGGCTCCATGTTGCCGCCATGGCCGTTCAGCACCACGATCCGCGTCAGGCCGTGGCGGAGCAGGCATTCCAGCACCTCCTCGAGCACGGCGCGGAAGGTGGCGGTGGAAAGCGCGATCCCTCCCGGCATGGGGGCGAAGAAATCCGCCCGCCCGAAGGGCAGAACGGGGGCCACCACGCAATCCGTGCCGGCGGCCACGGCGCGGCGGGCGATCGCCTCGGCCATGCGCTCGGCGAGCAGATAGTCTCCCATCGGCGCGTGCGGCCCGTGGTCCTCGTGGCTGCCGAGCGGCAGCAGCACCACCGGGTTGGCGGCGTAGCGGGCGCGCGCCTCCCCGGCGGTGATCTCGCCCATGCGCAGCTTGATCGGCGGGGTGTCGGCCACGGTGCGGTCCTCCTGCGGTGCCACCAGCGGTGGCACGGCGGCCGGGGCGAGGGAAGGCCAGCGCCCGCGCGCGCCGGGGCGGCGGGGTGCCGCCCCTCAGTCCAGCCGCGCGCCGGTCGCCTCCACCACCGGGCGCCAGCGCTCCGTCTCCTCGGCGATCCAGGCGGCGAACTCGGCCCGCGTGGTGGGCCGCGGCACGGCGCCGGTGGCGATGATCCGCTCGCGCACCCCGGGATCGGCGAGCGTGGCGTTCAGCGCGGCATTCAGCCGATCCGCGATGGCCTCCGGCAGCCCGGCCGGCGCCACGATGCCGAACCAGCCCATGGACACGATGTCGAGCCCCTGCTCGCGCATCGTCGGCACCTCCGGGAAGGCGGCAAGACGTTCGGTGCCGGTCACCGCGATCGCCTTCATCCGCCCCTCGCGCACGAGCTGCGCGACCGAGGAGGAGGACTGGAAGAGGATGGTCAGCCGGTTCTCCATCAGGTCGATGTTCATCTGGCCCGACTGGGTGTAGGGCACATGCGTCATCCGGAGGCCGGTGGCCATGCCGAACTGCGCCCCGGCCAGATGCTGCGACGAGCCGGGCCCGACCGAGCCGTAGGGGATCTCCTGCCCCCTCGCCCGCGCCCAGGCGATGAACTCCTGCAGCGTGTTCGGCGGCAGGCTGGCCGGAATGACGATAAGGTTCGGCACGATGGCAATCAGGCCGATCGGGGTGAAGTCGCGCTGGCCGTCGAAGGGCATGTTGCGGAACAGCCAGCGGTTCACCGCGTTGGCGGCGATGTTGCCGAGGCCGATCGTGTAGCCGTCGGGCGCGGCCCGGGCCACCAGCGCCATGCCGATGTTGGTGGTGGCGCCGGGGCGGTTCTCGATCACGATCTGGGCGGAGAGCCGCTGCGCCATCGGCTCCGTCACGATGCGGGCGAGCACATCCGCCGCCCCCGCCGGCCCGCCCGGAACGATGAAGCGGATCGGCCGGCCGCCCGGCCACCCCTGGGCGCGGGCGGAGGCGGGGAGCGCTGCGGCGCCGGCGGCGGCGAGCAGCGCGCGGCGCGGAAGGGGCAGGTGCGTCATGCGGGAACTCCGTCGGCGATGGGCCTGCTCTGGCGTTGCCGGGTCTGCCGCCCGGTCCGCCCCCGGGCGGGGCTTTCATGTCCGGACAAATGTGGCAGTCTCGCGCCGCCTCGTCCAGAACGGAAAGACCGCAATGCCCGACGCCCAAGGGTTCCGCCGCAAGTTCGGCGTGCTCGGCCCCTCCACGAACACCATCGTGCAGCCGGATTTCGACGCGATGCGCCCCTACGGCGTGACGAACCACTACAGCCGCATCTTCACCCCGAACGCGAACGCGATCAGCGACGAGACCTTCCGCGCCGGGGCCGAGACGATCGGCCGCAACACCCTCGATGCCGTCCGCAGCGTCATGACCTGCAACCCGGACTACCTGGTGATGGGCATGTCGGCCGTGACCTTCTTCGACGGCGCGGCCGGGGCGGACCGCTTCGTGAAGGAGGTGGAGCGCGAAGCCGGCATCCGGATCAGCGTCGGCAGCCATGCCTGCACGGCAGCACTCAGGGTGCTGAACAGCGGGCCGCGGATCGCGGTGCTCTCGCCCTATTGGCCGGCGATGAACCGGGAGGTGGCGCGCTACTTCGCCGACATGGGCTACACGGTGGTGCGCGACATCGCGCTCAGGTGCCCCTCCTGGACGGCGATCGCCGAGGTGTCCACCGAACGCTGCCGCGAGGCGCTGAAGCAGCTCGACGGGCCGGATGTGGACGCGATCGTGCAGGTGGGCACCAACCTGTCCATGGTGCGGCTCGCGGCGGCGGCGGAGATGTGGCTCGGCAAGCCGGTGATCGCCATCAACACCGCCACCTACTGGCATGCGCTGCGCGCCAACGGAATCATGGACCGGATGGAGGGGTTCGGGCGGCTCCTGGCGGAGTTCTGACCGGCTTGTAATCCGCCCCGGGCCGCGCCATCTCGGCCCCCGACGCGCCGCAGGGGGCGGCGCCCATCGGAGGCAGGACGAGGATGACCGACGAGGAACGCCAGATCATCACCGCCTTCATCGCCCGCATGGGCGGTGAGCCCCAGCCGGCCGCGCCGGGCCGCCCGCCCGCCACCGGCGGGCAGCCGCTGCCGCCCGTGGATCCGGAGGCCGACCGGCTGATCCAGGAGCTGTTCCAGCGCTACCCCGAGGCGCGCTACCGCATCACCCAGGCCGCCTTCGTGCAGGAGCACGCGCTGCGCGAGGCGCAGAACCGCATCCAGGACCTGGAGTGGCAGGTGCAGGCCGCCGAGGCGCGGGCCGAGGCGCAGCAGCGGCGGGGCTTCTTCGGCTTCGGCGCCCCGCGCCAGCCGGATCTGCCGCCCCGCCCGACGCCGCTTCCCCCCGGCCCCGGCGCCCAGGCGATGGCGGCCAGCCAGGGGCGGCCGGGCTTCCTCGGCGGGGCGCTCGCCACCGCGGCGGGCGTTGCGGGCGGCATCCTGCTCGGCAATGCGCTGATGTCGCTGTTCTCGGGCTCTGGCGCCGCCCAGGCCGCCGCCCCGGCGGCCGAGACCGCGGCCGACAGCCCCTGGACCAACCCCGCCGCCGCGGCCGAGAAGCAGTACGGCACTGAGCCCGACCAGATGGAGAAGACCCAGATGGAGAAGACCGGCTGGGACGATCCGGGCTACGCCGAGGACGGCGGCGACGCGGGCGGGGAGGAGT
>JANWXJ010000027.1 GCA_025055335.1 Acetobacteraceae bacterium | reverse complement strand
GCGCTCGCCGCCCTCGGCGCCGCGCAGGATGCGCTGGCCGAGGCCGAGACGCTGCTGGAACGCCTCGCCGCCTCCGCCGCGCCCGATCCGCGCCGGCTGGAGGCGGTGGAGGAGCGGCTGTTCGCGCTGCGCGCCGCCGCGCGCAAGCATTCCGTGCCGGTCGCGGCGCTGCCGGAGCTGCTCGCGCGGCTGTCGGAGCGGCTCGCGGCACTCGATGCCGGCACCGGGCGCGTGGCCGAGGCGCGGCGGGCGGCGGAAGCGGCGCGTTCGGCCTATTCCGAGGCTGCGGGGCGGCTTTCGGCGGCACGGCGGGAGGCGGCGGGTCGGCTCGAGGCGGCGCTCGCCGCGGAACTGCCGCCGCTCAGGCTCGACCGCGCGCGTCTCGTGGTGGATATCGCCCCGCGCGAGGAAGCCGCCTGGGCGGCGGACGGGGCGGACCGCGTCGCCTTCCTCGTCTCGACCAACCCGGGGCAGCCGCCCGGGCCGCTCGCCCGGATCGCCTCGGGCGGCGAACTGTCGCGGCTGATGCTCGCGCTCAAGGTGGTGCTGAGCCAGGGCTCGCCGGTGCCGACGCTGATCTTCGACGAGGTGGATTCCGGCATCGGCGGGGCCACCGCCGCCGCCGTCGGCGAACGGCTGGCGCGGGTGGCGGAGGCGGTGCAGGTGCTGGTGGTGACGCATTCGCCGCAGGTCGCCGCGCGCGCCGCAGCGCAGCTCCGGGTGGCCAAGGGCGAACGCGGCGGGCGGGCGGAGACCACCGTCACACCGCTCGATGCCGAGGGCCGCCGCGAGGAGATCGCCCGCATGCTGGCCGGCGAGCGGGTGACGGACGCCGCCCGCGCCGCCGCCGACAGCCTGATGCGCGGCGCCGCATGATCCTGCGCGAGGCCGAGCCGCGCGACGCGCCGGCGCCGACGGCGCTGGTCACGGCGCTGAACGCCGGGCAGGGCGACCCGACCGACCGGATCACCGAGGCGCGGGTGCTGGCCGACCTGATCGGCCGCGGCGCCGGCAGGCGCTCGGTGGTGGCCGAGAGCGACGGCGCGCTGGTCGGCGATGCCCTGGGCTTCCCAGCCTGCGGGTCGCAACCCCTGTCCGCCGTGCCGGAGGCGCGCCGGCGGGGGATCGGGCGCGCGCGGCCCGGCGCCCCCGGGTGCTGCGTGCCGGCGGCGGGCGGCGACCATCCGTGGCCGGCGGCGAAGCCCCGGAACAGGGCGGCCCATGCGCTCTACCGGCGGCTCCGCGCCCGGGGCGAAGAGGTGATCGCCTTCGCCGTCGCCGGGCACAACCTGGAAAGGCTCGCGCGGGGATGAGCGGAAGCGAAGCCGAGGCGGCCGCCGAGCTCGAGCGGCTTGCCGCCGAGATCGCGCGGCACAACGCGCTCTACTACCAGCAGGACGCGCCGGAGATCAGCGACGCCGAGTACGACGCGCTGGTCGCCCGCGCCCGCGATCTCGAGGCGCGCTTCCCCGCTCTGCGGCGCGAGGACCGTCCGTGGCACCGCGTCGGCGCGCCCCCGGCCGCGGGCTTCGCCAAGGTCCGGCACGGCGTGCCGATGCTCAGCCTCGACAACGTGTTCGGGGCGGCGCAGTTCGCCGAGTTCGCCCGCGGCATACGCCGCTTCCTCGGCCTGCCGCCCGGGCAGGCGCTCCGCTTCACCGCCGAGCCGAAGATCGACGGGCTGTCGGTGAACCTGCTCTACGAACACGGCCGCTTCGTCCGCGGCGCGACGCGCGGCGACGGGCTGGTGGGCGAGGACATCACCGCCAATCTCCGCACGCTGAAGGACCTGCCGCTGCGGCTGGAAGCGGACGCGCCGGAACGGATGGAAATCCGCGGCGAGGTGTACATGACGCGCGCGGATTTCCTTGCCTTCCGCGCCGCCCAGGAACGCGCCGCCGAGGAGCGGGAGGCCCGCCGGGCCCGCGGCGAGAAGCTCGGCGAGGCGGTGCAGGTGCCGGCCAACCCGCGCAACGCCGCCGCCGGATCGCTGCGACAGAAGGACCCCGCCGTGACGGCAGCGCGGCCGCTGCGCCTGTTCGCCTACGGGCTCGGCGAGGCCTCGGCGCTGCCGGCCGACAGCCAGTCCGGACTGCTCGACTGGCTCGCGCGCGCGGGCTTCCCGGTCAATCCGCTGTTCCGCGTGGTTGAGAGCGAAGCCGAGGCCGAGGCCTTCCAGGCGGAGATGGAATCGCGCCGCGCCAGCCTCGACTACGAGATCGACGGCGTCGTGTTCAAGCTCGACCGCTTCGACTGGCAGCAGCGGCTCGGCTTCGTCGGCCGCGCGCCGCGCTGGGCGGTGGCGTGGAAGTTCCCGGCCGAGCAGGCGACGACCCGGCTCCTCGACATCGAGATCCAGGTCGGCCGCACCGGCGCGCTGACGCCGCGCGCGGTGATGGAGCCGGTGGTGGTGGGCGGCGTGACGGTCCGCCACGCGACGCTGCACAACGAGGAGGAGATCGCGCGGAAGGACATCCGCATCGGCGACACCGTCATTCTCCAGCGCGCGGGCGACGTGATCCCGCAGATCACCGGCATCGTGCCCGAGAAGCGCCCCCCGGGCGCCAAGCCCTTCGCCTTCCCCCACACCTGCCCCGCCTGCGGCAGCCACGCCGTGCGCGAGAAGGAGGACGTGGTGCGCCGCTGCACCGGCGGCCTCACCTGCCCGGCGCAGCGGGTGGAGCGCCTCAAGCACTTCGTCTCCCGCCGGGCCATGGACATCGAGGGGCTGGGCGAGGAGACGATCGGGCTGCTGCACGCTGAGGGCCTGCTCGCCTCGCCCGCCGACATCTTCCGCCTGCCGGCGAGGCGAGAGGCGCTTCTCGCGCTGGAAGGCTGGGGCGAGAAGAAGGTGCAGAACCTCATCGCCGCCATCGAATCACGCCGGCGCATGCCGCTCGAGCGCTTCATCTTCGCCCTCGGCATCCGCCGCATCGGCGAGCAGACCGCCAAGCTGCTGGCAAGGCACTACGGCACGTTCGAGACCTGGCGGGAGAGGATGATCGCCGCCCGCGTCCCCGGCTCCGAGGCGCGGGAGGAACTCGGCGCGATCCAGGGCATCGGCCCGGCGATCGCGGAGGAACTCGTCGAGTTCTTCGCCGAGCCGCGCAACCTCGCCGCCCTCGACGACCTCGCGCGAGAGGCCCCGCCCCTTCCCGCCGAGGCGCCGGCGGCCGACAGCCCCATCGCCGGCAAGACGATCGTGTTCACCGGCACGCTCTCCGCCATGACGCGCCAGGAGGCCGAGGCGCGGGCCGAGGCGCTCGGGGCGAAGGTGACGAAATCCGTCTCGCGCAAGACGGATGTGGTGGTGGTCGGCGCCGATGCCGGATCGAAGGCCGCCAGGGCGGCCGAGCTCGGCGTGCGGGTGCTGTCGGAGGCGGAGTGGCTGGCCATCGCCCGCGGCTGACGCGGGGCTGGCATCGCCGCCGCCCGAGTGCCGCCGCGCGGCGCGGCGTGGCAGGGTCCGGCCCATGCCTGTCGATCCCTCGCTGTTCGCCGCCTATCTCGTCGCCGTCGTCGTGCTCATCCTCACGCCGGGGCCGGACATGATCTTCGCCGTCGGGCAGACGCTGGCCGGCGGGCCGAAGCGCGGCTGGGCGGCAACGGGCGGCATCATGCTCGGCGCCTGCTGCCATGTGGCGCTGGCGGCGGCCGGGGTGTCGGCGGCGATCGCCGCGAGCCCGCTGGCCTTCGAGGCGCTGCGGCTCGCCGGCGCGGCCTATCTCTTGTGGATCGGCGCGCAGGCCATCCGCGCGGCGATGCGCGGCGGGGGGCTTCTGATCCGGCCCGGCGACCCGCGCGCGGGCCTTGCCGCCGCCTTCCGCCAGGGGCTGCTGACGAACCTGACGAACCCCAAGGTCGGGCTGTTCTTCCTCGCCTTCCTGCCGCAGTTCGTGGACCCCGGCCGCTCGCCGGTCTGGCTGCAGATGCTGCTCCTCGGACCGCTGCTGCCGATCCTGGCGCTGCCGGCCTACTGGGGGCTGATCGCGGGGGCGTCGCGCGTGGCGGGCGCGCTGCGGCAGGGCCGCGCCGGGCGGTGGCTGGATGCGGCGGCCGGGATGCTGTTCCTCGGCCTCGGTCTCAGGCTGCTCGCGGAAGCCTGGGCGGCGCGGTAGCCGCCGCCCTTCCCCCCGCCCGCGATCGCGCCTATCCCCCCGCCATGCCGGATTTCGCGCTGGAGGCGGCGGCGGGCGGCCGTGTTGCGGGGGTGGACGAGGCGGGGCGCGGGCCGCTCGCCGGGCCGGTCGTGGCCGCGGCGGTGCTGTTCCTCGCGCCGCCGCCCGCCGCCCTCGCCGCCCTGCTCGACGACAGCAAGCGCCTTCCGGCGCCAGCGCGCGAGCGCGCGGCCGAGGCGCTGCGGCAGGCGGCGCGCGAAGGGCTCGTCGCCTTCGCGCTCGGCGCCGCCTCTGCCGCCGAGATCGGCCGGCTCGACATCCTGCGCGCGACACATCTCGCCATGGCGCGCGCCGTCGCGCGGCTCTCTCCCGCGCCGGACCTCGCTCTCGTGGACGGCAACGCCGCCCCCGCCCTGCCCTGCCCCGTTCGCTGTGTGGTGGGCGGAGACCGGCGCTCGCTCTCCATCGCGGCGGCCTCCATCCTCGCCAAGACGGTGCGGGACAGGGCGATGGCCCGGCTCGATCCGCGCTGGCCGGCCTACGGCTTCGCCCGCCATGCGGGCTACCCGACGGCGGCGCATCGCGCCGCACTCGCCGCCCATGGCGCGAGCCCGCACCACCGCCCCGGCTTCGCCCCGGTGGATGCCGCGGGGCCCGCCCGATCCCGCGCTTGACGGGCGGAATCGCGGGACTCATGGTGCCGCGCGGACGCACACGGGGAAGTTCGGCGCGTGGGGACGGGTCTCGACCTGCCGCTCGATCAGGTGCTGGTCGGCGATTGCGTGGCGGTGCTGAAGCGCCTCCCGCCCGCCTCGGTGCACGCCATCTTCGCCGATCCGCCCTACAACCTGCAGCTCCGCGGCGAACTCCGCCGCCCCGACGACAGCCTGGTGGACGCGGTGGACGAGGAGTGGGACCGCTTCGCCGATTTCGCCGCCTACGACGCCTTCACCCGCGAATGGCTTTCGGAATGCCGCCGGGTGCTGCGGCGCGACGGCACGATCTGGGTGATCGGGGCCTACCACAACATCTTCCGCCTCGGCACGGCGCTGCAGGACCTCGGCTTCTGGATCCTGAACGACGTGGTGTGGCGCAAGGCCAACCCGATGCCGAACTTCCGCGGCCGCCGCTTCACCAACGCGCACGAGACGCTGATCTGGGCGGCGCGCGAGCCGGCCTCCCGCTACCGCTTCAACTACGCGGCGATGAAGGCGCTCAACGACGACGTGCAGATGCGCAGCGACTGGTTCATCCCGCTCTGCACCGGGGCCGAGCGGCTCAAGGGGCCGGACGGGAAGAAGCTGCACCCCACCCAGAAGCCGGAGGCGCTGCTGCACCGCGTGATCCTCTCCTGCACGCAGCCGGGCGAGGTGGTGCTCGACCCCTTCCTCGGCACCGGCACCACGGCGGCGGTGGCCAAGCGCCTCGGGCGGCGCTTCATCGGCATCGAGCGCGATCCGGGCTACGCCGCGGCGGCGCGGGCGCGCATCGCGGCCGTCGAGCCGCTTTCGGAAAGCGCGGCCCACACGCTGCCTTCACGGCGCGAGGTGCCGCGCATCCCCTTCGGCCTGCTGGTCGAGCGCGGGCTGGTGCCGGCCGGCAGCCACCTGACGGACCGGCAGCAGCGCTTCCGCGCGCTGGTCGGCGCCGACGGAACCCTGCGCTGCGGCTCCGCAACGGGCTCGATCCACCAGGTGGGTGCCGCGGTGCAGGAAGCGCCCTCCTGCAACGGCTGGCTGTTCTGGCACCTGCCGCAGCGCGACGGGCGGCTCGTGCTGCTCGACGAGCTCCGCGCCCGGATCGCGGCCGAGAGCGCATGACGCGCCCGGTCAAGCCGCTGCCCTTCGAGGAGAGCGTGGGCTTCCTGGTGCGCGACCTCAACCGCGCCATCCAGCGGGCGCTGCAGGCGAGCCTTGCGGCGAGCGGCGTCGCCCCCGGGGCGTGGTATTTCCTGCGCGTGCTGTGGGAGGAGGAGGGGCTGACGCAGCGCGAACTCGCCGCGCGCGTGGGCATGATGGAGCCGACGGCGGTGATCGCGCTGCGCGGCCTCGAGCGCGCGGGCTGGATCCGGCGCACGCGCAACCCGGAGGACAGGCGGAAGATCCACGTCACCCTCACCCCCGCCGGCCGGGCGCTGCGCGAGCGGCTGCTGCCGCTCGCGCATGCGGTGAACGCGCGCGCCACCGCCGGGCTCGACGAGGCGGAACGCGCCACGCTGCTTTCCCTGCTGCGGCGCATGCGCGCCAATTTCGCCGAGTGAGGCGGGCGGCCGCCGCGCGCCCCGTCGGGGCGGCGCCCAAGCCGCTCCGGCCGCCGGCCGACGCCCGTCAGCCCACCTCGGCCAGCACCGAAGGGTGGAACAGCGCCTCGGGCGGGATGGCGGCCGGGATCAGCCCGTCCTCGGCGGCGAAGCGGATCATCGCCGCGAGCTCGGCGCGGTTGCGGGCGAAGCCGTAGGGCCACGGGTCGCCGCCCAGCAGCGCGATCTGCCTCTCCGCCTCCGGCACGATCCAGGGCAGCGAGACGCGCAGCACATTGCCGAGCCGCAGATCGGCCACCGCCATCGCCTTGGCGCGGGCGAAGGCGCGGAACAGCTCGACCGGCAGCCAGGGGTGGCGCTCGGCCACGTCCCGGCGCACGGCGATGCAGTGCATGATCGGGAAGAAGCCGGTGGCGCGGAACCACGCCTCCTCCTCGGCGCGGGGGTCGGGGAACAGGCGGCCGACGGAGGGGTTCCCGGCGGCGACGGCGGCCGGCACGCGCGGGGCCACCACCGCGTCCACCCGCCCCTCGGCGAAGGCGGCATCGAGCGGCCCCTCGAGCGGCGCGACATCGAGCCCGGTCGGCAGCCCGAGCGGCGTGCGCTCGCCCGCGCTCCGCCAGGCGATTCGGCGCGTGTCCACGCCGTAGTGGTCGCGCAGGATGCCGCGCACCCAAAGCCCGGCCGTCTGCTGGTATTCCGGCACGGCGACCGTGCGGCCTTCCAGGTCGCGCGGGGCGGCGATGCCGCGGTCGGTGCGGATGAAGACCGCGCCGTGGCGGAAGGCGCGCGAGGGGAACACCGGGATGCCGATGTAGGGCGCATCGCCGCGCGCCGTCGTCAGGATGTGGCTCGCCATCGAGAGTTCCGTCACCTCGAAGGCGGCGTCTCGCAGGGCGCGGCGGAAGATGTCCTCGGGCTCGCCGGGCAGGAAGGTGATGTCGCAGCCCGGGACCGGGACGCGCCCGTCGAGCAGCGGGCGCGTGCGGTCGGAGGCGGTGCAGGCCAGCGCGAGGCGGAGCATGCGCGGGGTCCCCGGGGCTGCGGGCGGCGCTCAGTCGGCCTGGATGCGGGCGAGGCGGATCGCCTCCGCCTGGCGCTGGATGTCCTGCCGCAGATAGGCGTCGAAGGCGGCGACCGTCATCGGGTTCGGCAGCGCGCCCATGCGGAGCTGCGCCTCGCGCGTCGCGGGCAGGGACATGATGCGGTTGACCTCGGCGTTCAGCCGCTCGACCACGGCGGCCGGGGTGCCGGCCGGCGCCATCAGGCCGAGCCAGATGCTCGCCTCGTAGCCGGGCAGCGTCTCGGCGATGGCGGGCGCCTCCGGCAGCAGTGGGCTGCGCTCGGGGCCCGTGGTGCCGAGGGCGCGGACGCGGCCGGCGCGCGCCTGCTCGGCCATGGTCGGGATGGCGTCGAACATCATCTGCACCTGGCCGGCGAGGATGGCGGTGCGCGCCTCGTTCGAGCCGCGGAAGGGGATGTGGGTGATCTCGATGCCGGCCCTCGCGCGGAACACCTCGGCGGCGATATGGTAGGGCGTGCCCGGGCCGGAGGAGGCATAGTCCACCCGCCCCGGATTGGCGCGCGCCCAGGCGATGAACTCGGGCAGCGTCCGCGCCGGCACCGAGGGGTGCACCACCAGCACATGGTGGGCGATGTTGATGAAGGCGACAGGCGCCAGATCCCGCATCAGCACATAGGGGCGGTTCGGCAGCAGCGTCTCGTTCGCCGTGTGGGTGTTCGACATCAGCAGCAGCGTGTGGCCGTCGGGCGGGGCCTTGGCCACCGCGTCGGCGCCGATGGTGCCGCCGCCGCCCGGGCGGTTCTCCACCACGAAGGGGTGGCCGAAGGCCTGGGCCAGCGGTTCGGCGAGGAAGCGGGCTGCGATGTCGGCCGAGCCGCCGAGGCCGAAGGGCACGATGATCCGGACCGTGCGCGTCGGCCAGGCCTGGGCGAGCGCGGGCGCGGCGGGCAGCGCCGCGGCGGCCAGCAGGGTGCGTCGGGTCAGGCGGGCCATGACGTGTCCTCCGGGGTGGCGGCGCGGTCAGGCTGCCGCCCGCCTTGTGCGTGACGGGCCGAGGCTAACGGCGCGCGGCGGCCCGGCAAAGCCCCGGGCAGGCCGGACCGGAGCGGGGGGCGAGCACGGCGGCCGGTGCCCCGCAAGCCGCGCGCCCGCCCCCGGCCTCAGAGCGGCGCCGTCGCCGCCTCGAGCCAGGCGCGGGCGGCCGCATCCAGCAGCGGCCCGATCTCGGCGCGCACGCGGGCGTGGTAGGCGTCCACCTGCGCGCGTTCGGCGGGCGACAGCAGCCCCGGGGCGATCAGCCGGCGGTCGTAGGGCACCAGCGTCAGCGTCTCGAAGCAGAGGAACGGGCGGGCGGTGCCCGGCTCGCGCCGCACGAGCAGCAGGTTCTCGATCCGGATGCCGTAGCGGCCGGCCTCGTAGAAGCCCGGCTCGTCCGACAGGATCATGCCCTCGCCGAGCGGCACCGGCTTCGCCGCGCGGCTGAAGGCGGCCGGCCCCTCATGCACCGAGAGGAAGGAGCCGACACCGTGGCCGGTGCCGTGGTCGTAGTCGAGCCCCGCCTGCCAGAGCGGCGCGCGGGCGATGGCGTCGAGATGCGGGCCCGCGACCCCTTCGGGGAAGCGCAGCGCGGCGAGCGCGAGATGGCCCTTCAGCACGCGTGTCGCCCGCTCCACGAGTTCGGCGGGCGGGTCGCCCGCGCCCTCCACCCACAGCGTGCGGGTGATGTCGGTGGTGCCGTCCGGGTACTGCGCGCCGGAGTCGATCAGGAAGGGCTCGCCCGGGCGGATCGGGCGGTCGCTGTCCGGCGTGGCGCGGTAGTGGACGATCGCGCCGTGCTCGCCGGCGCCGGCGATGGCGGGGAAGGATTCGCCGCGGAACTCCGGCGCCTCGGCGCGGAAGGCGCGCAGGCGCTCGGCGGCGGCCATCTCGGTCAGGCCGCCCTTCGGCGCTTCGGCGGCGAACCAGGCGAGGAAGCGCGCCATGGCGGCGGCATCCCGGCGGTGGGCGGCGCGCGCCCCCTGCTGCTCGACCGCGTTCTTGCGGGCGCGCGGCAGCACCGTCGGATCCTCGTTCGCCGTCACGCGCGCGCCGGCCGCGCGCAGCCGGGCGAGGATGGCGGCCGGGGTGCGGTCCGGGTCGCAGCGGACGGTGCGGCCGGCGAGCGAGTCGAGCGCATCCGGCAGCGCCGCGCGCGGGGCGATGGCGACCGCCGCGCCGAGATGCGCGCGCACCTCGGGCCCGAACTTCGCCGGGTCGGCGAAGAGCGCCACGCGGCCGTCGGCATGCAGGATCGCCATGGCGAGGCAGAGCGGCGTGTGCGCGAGATCCCCCCCGCGCAGGTTGAGCAGCCAGGCGGCGGCGTGCGGATCGGCGAGCACCGCCGCGTCCTCCTTCGCCGCGGCGAGCGCCGCCGCGGCCTCCGCGCGCTTCTCCTCGGCCGGGCGGCCGGCGAAGGCGAGAGGGTGGGCGATGGCCGGGGCGGCGGGCGGGGCGGGGCGGTCGTGCCAGATGGCATCCACCGGGTTGGCCGCGAGCGGCACGAGGGTGACGGCGGCGAAGCGCGCAAGCGCGGCTTCGGTGTGCAGCCAGGGGTCGTAGCCGATGCGCAGGCCCGGGGCGTGCTCGGCGAGCCAGGCGTGGGGCGGGGTTTCGGTGATGTGGGCGCGCTGCCACAGCGTCGGGTCGGTCTGCTGGGCCGCCTGCACGGTGTAGCGGCCGTCGGTGAACAGCACCGCGCGGTCGGGCAGGACGAGGCCGAGGCCGGCGGAGCCGGTGAAGCCCGAGAGCCAGGCGAGGCGCTCCGCCGAGGGCGGGACGTATTCGCCGAGATGCTCGTCCGCGCGGGGGACCAGCAGCCCGTCCACGCCGAGGCGGGTGAGTTCCGCGCGGAGTGCTGCCAGACGGGCGGCGTGATCAGGCCGCTGAGTTGTCACATTCTCGAATGTTTCCACAGGTTTTCATGCTCTCCATGCATGGCTGCCTGCATGATGCAGCGCAGCAAAATCGTCCGCAGCGGACCTATCTTCTGCGCAACCGCCGGAACGGGACAGCCGGGGCACAAGGTCCGGCCCCGTCCCCCGGCAGCGCACAAAGGCAGATTGCCATGGACAACCGCCCGATCCACTCCACCCCCGAACCCCCCGCCACCGCGACCGACCCGGCGGCCATCCGCGCCGCCGCAGCCGCCGCGCGCGACGCCGAAATCGGCGCCATGCTCCGCCGCGCCGTCGCGGCCGTGGCCGGCGGCGTCCGCTGGTTCTTCGAGATGCTGCAGGCCTGGCGCGAGAGCCGCGAGGCCTACCAGCGGCTCAGCACCATGTCGGACCGCGAGCTCGCCGACATCGGCCTCGACCGCGGGCAGATCGCCCGCGTGTTCGACCCGGCCTTCCGGCCCGGCGCCGGGGCCGAGGCGCCCGCCGCCGCCAACGACAGCGCGCCGGCCGCACGCCGCGCCGCCTGAACCCCCGCACCCGCCGTCACGACGACGGCGCCCGCCGGGCCGGCCCCCCCCCCC
>JANWXJ010000245.1 GCA_025055335.1 Acetobacteraceae bacterium | reverse complement strand
TGCTCGGCCAGCGCCCGCTGCTCGCCCTCGGCGCGGGCGGCGGCCTTGGCGGCGGCGTCGCGCGCGGCGGCGAAGGCGTCCGCCGCCGCCGACTTGGCCGGGGCGAGGGCAACCGCGGCGTCGAGGTCGAGCGCGGCGAGCGCGCGGTTCTCGGCGTCGAGCGCTTCGGCGAGGCGCAGCCCCGCGCGGAGGACGGCTTCGATCATCGGCTGTCTCCCTCCATGGTGCGCGCTTCCTGCGCGCGCAGCATCTCCCGCTGCACCGCCTGCGTCTGCGCGCGCAGCATCTCGCGATACACGGCGTCGGCAAGCCCGATGCCGCCGGCGCGGGCGTGGGTCTGGGCGATGCCCTCGATCAGCACCGGCCGCCACTGCGCCTCCGCCGAGCCGCCGCCGAAGCGGCCCTTCGACGGATCCACGGTGGCGAAGGCCTGGGCGTAGAGGCTGGCGAGGCTTCTCGCCTCGAACGCCTCGGCCGCGCGGCGCAGCCCTTCCGGCGTGTTGGTCGGCCCGATGTTGCTTCCGATGATCATCTCAGCGCACCTCCAGCTCCGCCTGCAGCGCACCGGCGGCGCGGATGGCCTGCAGGATCGAGATCATGTCGCGCGGCCCGACGCCGAGGCTGTTCAGCCCGCGCACCAGGTCCTCGAGCGTCACGGAGGCGGGCAGGATGCCGAGGCGGCGCTCGCGCTGGTCGTCCACCTCGATCTGCGTGCGCGGCACCACCGCCGTCTGCCCGCCGGCGAGCGGATTGGGCTGCACCACCTGCGGCTGTTCGGTGATGCGGATGGTAAGGTTGCCCTGGGCGATCGCCACCGTGCTGATGCGGACATTCGCCCCCATCACGATGGTGCCCGTCGCCTCGTCTATGATGACGCGCGCGACCTGGTCGGGCGTCACGGTCAGGTTCTCGATCTGCGCGATGAGGGCCGGGATGTCTCGGCCCGCGGTGGCGAGCACAACCGTGCCCGGGTCGGTCGCGGTCGCGGTCCCCTGGCCGACGGCGCGGTTGATGGCGGCGGCGATCCGGCGCGCCGTCGTCATGTCGGGGTTGCGGAGCGCGAGGCGTATGCGCTGCTGGCCCGCGAAGACGTAGGGGATCTCGCGCTCGACGATGGCGCCGCTCGCGATGCGCCCCGCGGTCGGCACGCCGCGCTGCACGGAGCCCGCCTGGCCGCGGGCGCTGATCGCGCCGGTCGCGACCGCCCCTTGCGCCACCGCGTACACCTCCCCGTCCGCGCCGAGGAGGGGCGTGACGAGCAGCATCCCGCCGGTCAGGTTGGTCGCGTCGCCGAGCGAGGAGACGGCGACGTCGATCCGGCTGCCCGGCCGCGCGAAGGCCGGCAGGTTGGCCGTGACCATGACGGCGGCGATGTTGCGCGTGTCGAGCTGGCGGTCGAGGTCGCGGGTGTTGACGCCGAGCCGCTCCAGCATGCCGACCAGCGACTGGCGGGTGAACACGGCCGTCCGCAGCCGGTCGCCGGTGCCGGGCAGGCCGACGACGAGGCCGTAGCCGACGAGCTGGTTCTGCCGCGTGCCCTCGATGTCCGCGATGTCCTTGATGCGGACCTGCGCCGCCGCCGGCAGGCAGAGCAGCCACAGGAGCAGCGCCGCGAGCGGAGCCGCGTTCGGGGTTGCGAAAGGATTGCCGTGCAGGCTGGCGCGCATGGCGTCGTCGCGTCCTCGATCCCTCTCTCGCCCGGCATGGCCGGGGCTCGCTGCCGGCACGGCAACCGGCGTGCCAGTCCGCACGGGCGGCGTTCCGGCGGATCCGGCCGGATTCGCCCGGCAAAGCCTGCCGGGTGTCGCGCCAGCCTTGCCGGGGGGCGGCGAAGCCCGCCGGGGGCGCGGCCGATGAGCGGCGTGCGCGGCATCGGCGCGGCGGGACCGGCCGGTCGCCCCGCAGCGGCGGGGCCGGCGCGGCATGCCGGATTCCGGCTGCCCGAATCGGTCGGGGCGGAGCAGGCCGCCGCCGCCGCGCCCGTCGCTGCCGCGCTGTCGCTTCTCGCCGTGCAGGAAGCCGGCGACGCGACGGAGCGCGACCGCCGCGCGCGTCGCCGGGGAGAGGCGATGCTGGCCGACCTCTCGGCGTTGCAGGTGGCGCTGCTCGAGGGGCAGGATCCGTCAGCGATCCTCGGGCGGCTGGAGTCGCTGGCGGCCGGGGAGGCCGCAGCCGACCCTCGGCTGGCCGAGATCCTCGCGGAGATCCGTCTGCGCGCGAAGGTGGAGGCCGCCCGTCGCGGTATACGAAGGCTGCCTTCACAAAGCTGAAAACCTCGCGACATCAGGCCCTTGCCGCGCATCCGCCCCTTGGCTCGGAGGCGGCGCCATGCTTTACGTCCGGCGCCCGGGCCGGGAGGTGAGGTCGGCTCGGGCCAAAGCGCGAGGGATCGGGAACCATGCTCGTGACGCTGCCGCCCGACTACCGGCCTTCGGAAGACGAGCCGTTCATGAACGATCTCCAGCTCGCGTATTTCCGCCAGAAGCTCCTCAGATGGCGCGCCGAACTGCTGCGCGAGGCTGGGGAGACGCTCTCCTCCCTCGGCCAGGGCGGCATCGCCGAGGCCGACCTGACGGACCGCGCGAGCGTGGAGACCGACCGCGCGCTCGAACTCCGCACCCGGGACCGTGCGCGCAAGCTGATCGCCAAGATCGACCAGGCGCTGGAGCGGATCGAGAACGGCACCTACGGCTACTGCGAGGAAACCGGCGAACCGATCGGGCTCAAGCGCCTGGAGGCGCGCCCCATCGCCACCCTCTCGATCGAGGCGCAGGAGCGCCACGAACGCATGGAGCGCGTCTACCGCGACGACTGAGCGGCGCTACAGCCCGATCATCTTCCGCAAGAGCCGCATCAGCACCTCGAGCTCCTCTGGCGTGAGCGCCTCGGCGATGCGCGCCTCATGCGCCGCGATGGCCGGCAGCATGCGGGCGTAGGCGGCGCTGCCCTCGGGCGAGAGGTGCAGCGCCTGGTAGCGGCGGTCTCCGGCCAGCGACTCGCGCCGGATCAGCCCGCGGTCGGCCAGCCGCTGCAGCGCCGGGCTGAGGGTGGACTTGTCCAGCCCGACCGCGGCGGCAAGCCGCGCCGGCGTGATGCCGGGATTGGCCGCAACCATCGCAAGCAGCCCGAACTCGCCCGGCGTCACCCGGTGTTCCGCCATGCTGGCGGCGAAATCGACGAACACCTGCGCCTGCGCCCGCCGCAGCAGATAGCCGAGGAAGCCCGGCAGCGGGCCGTAGGAGATCGCGTCCGGGCGCCCGGGATCGGTCGGCAGGTCCATGGCTCAACGGTAGGGCTTGCAAACCGTTTGACAACAAAACCGCCCGGCGGAAGATATGCCCGACCTGAGAGATCGGGGAAGCGCCATGGAAGTCTCCTTCCGCGACGAGATCGCGAATCTCCGCCTCGGAAAGGGCGAGGTGTTCCGCGGCGAGGGAATCCTCGCAGTCACGAAGGCGCTGTTGCAGTCGGGCGTCTCCTATGTCGGCGGCTACCAGGGCGCGCCGGTGTCGCACCTGATGGATGTGCTGGTGCAGGCGGGGGATCTCCTCGAGGAGCTCGGCGTGCATCTGCAGACCTGCACCGGCGAGGCGGCGGCGGCGGCGATGCTCGGCGCCTCGGTGGCCTATCCCATGCGCGGGGCCGTCACGTGGAAGGCGATCGTCGGCACCAATGTGGCGGCCGATGCGCTCTCCAACCTCGCCTCGCCCGGGGTGATCGGCGGGGCGCTGATCGTGGTGGGCGAGGACTACGGCGAAGGCGCCTCGGTGGCGCAGGAACGCAGCCACGCCTTCGCGCTGAAATCAGGCCTCGTGCTGCTCGATCCCCGCCCCGACCTGCCGACCATCGTGCGCATGGTGGAGGAGGGCTTCGCCATCTCCGAGGCCTCCGGCATGCCGGCGATGCTGGAACTGCGCATCCGCGCCTGCCACGTGTTCGGCAGCTTCGTCGCGAAGGACAACGTGAAGCCCGCCCTGTCCTACAAGAACCCGGGGCAGCCGGCGCGCTTCGACTACGGGCGCCTCGCCCATCCGCCCGTCACCTTCACGCAGGAGGCGGACAAGGTCGCCCGCCGGATCCCGGCGGCGATCCGCCATCTGCTCGACCATCGGCTGAACGAGGTGCTGGGGCCGGCCGAGGGGGATGTCGGCATCATCGTCCAGGGCGGGCTGTTCAACGCGCTCAACGCCGAACTCGCGGAGGCCGGGCTGTCCGACGTGTTCGGCCGGCTGCGCATCCCGGTGCTGGTGCTGAACGTCACGCATCCGCTGGCGCCCGAGCAGATCGCGGGCTTTGCGAGCGGCAAGCGCGGCGTGCTGGTGGTGGAGGAGGGCGCGCCCGACTATCTCGAGCAGGCGATCGGGCAGATCCTCCGGCGCGCCGACCTGAACGTGGCGCTGCACGGCAAGGATGTGCTGCCGATGGCGGGCGAATACACGCCGCCCGTGCTGGCGGCGGGGCTCGCGCAGTTCCTCGAGCGCTACGGGCGGCGCTGGATCGCGGCCCGCGGCCTGCCGGAGCCTGCGGCGCAGGCCCGCAGGGCGGCGCAAGCCGCCCTCGGCGCGGCCCTGCCGGCACGCCCGCCCGGGTTCTGCACCGGCTGCCCGGAGCGCCCCGTGTTCAGCGCGATGAAGCTCGTGCAGCAGCAGAGCGGCCCGCTGCACGTCTCGGCCGACATCGGCTGCCACGCCTTCGCCACCTTCGCCCCCTTCAACCAGGGGCACACCATCCTCGGCTACGGCATGTCGCTCGCCTCGGCCGCCGCCGTGGCGGGGACGGTGCCGCGCCGGCCGGTGGCGGTGATGGGCGATGGCGGCTTCTGGCACAACGGGCTGTCCACCGGCGTCGCCTCGGCGGTGTTCAACCGCGACGACGCGGTGCTGCTCGTGCTCGACAACGGCTATTCCAGCGCGACCGGCGTGCAGGACATCCCCTCCTCCCGGCCGCGGCCGGAGAACGACGGCGGGCGCGGCAAGGGTGTCGCGATCGAGGGTGCGCTGAAGGGCGTCGGCGCCACCTGGGTGCGGACCGTCGAGTCCTACCGCGTGAAGGAGATGATGCGCGCGCTGCGCGACGCGCTGGCCGATCCGGTGAAGGGCCTCAAGGTCATCGTCGCGCGCGGGGAATGCATGCTGGCGCGGCAGCGACGCCTCAGGCCCGCGCAGGCCAAGGCCATCGCCGCCGGCGAGCGGGTGGTGCAGAGCCGCTTCGGCGTGGACCCGGATGTCTGCACCGGCGACCATGCCTGCATCCGGCTGAACGGCTGCCCCTCGCTCACCCTCAAGCCCTCGGGCGACGTGCTGAAGGACACCCCGGTTGCGCATGTGAACAACGACTGCGTCGGCTGCGGCCTGTGCGGGGAGGTGGCGCATGCCGCCCAGCTCTGCCCGTCCTTCTATCGCCTCGACGTGATCCGCAACCCGACCGCGTGGGACCGGTTCCGCGCGCGGGTGGGCGATGCGCTGCTGCGCCTGTTCGGCGGGCGGCCGCTCTCCCTGCCCGCCCCGGCGGCCGAACCCGCCGCGCGCCCGGTGCCGGCCGAATGACCGCGCGCGTCCCCCACCGCGTGCTGATCGCGGCGCTTGGCGGCGAGGGCGGCGGGGTGCTGACGGACTGGATCACCCGCGCCGCCGTCATCGCCGGGCATTGGGCCACGCGCACCTCCATCCCGGGTGTCGCGCAGCGCACGGGCGCCACCACCTACTACGTGGAGATCCTGCCGAGGGAGCCCGGCGATCCGGAGCCCGTGCTCGGGCTGAACGCCGCCCCGGGGCGGGTGGATGTGCTGGTCTCCACGGAGCTGCTGGAGGCCGCCCGCCGGGCCGAGGCGGGCTTCGTCACGCGCGAGCGCACGCTTGCCATCATCGCGCATCGCCGCGCCTACACGCTCGCCGAGAAGGTGGCGGCGGGCGATGGCCGCCTGCCGGAGGAGGCGCTGGCCGAGGCCGTCCGCGCCGCCGCGCGCGAGGCGCGAATCGCCGACTACGAGGCGCTGGCGCGGCGGGCCGGCGCCTCGCTGAACGCGGTGCTGCTCGGCGCGCTCGCCGCCTCGCGCGCGCTGCCGATCCCGGAGGAGGCGTTCCGCGAGGCGATCCGCGCCGGGAAGGCGGCGGAGTCGAATCTGCGCGGCTTCGAGGCCGGGCTGACCGGCGAGGCGCCGGCCCCCCGCGCCGAGCGGCCCGAGGCGCCGGCGGCGAAGGACGATCTCTCCTGGCTGCCGGAGGCCGCGCGGCCGCTGGCCGCGGCGGGCATCGCGCGGCTGACCGACTACCAGGGCCCGGCGCTTGCCGAGCGCTACCTCGCGCTGCTGCGCGAGTTCGCGGGCGTGTCGGAGGCGCTCGCGGTCTCGATGGCGCGGCACCTCGCGCTGCGGATGTCGAGCGAGGACGTGATCCGCGTGGCGCAGCTCAAGCTCGCCGCCGCGCGCGCGCCGAGGCTCGTGCAGGAAGCCCGCGCGCGGCCCGGGGACATCGTGCATGTGGTCGAGTTCATGAAGCCCGGGCCGGCGGAGATCCTGTCGCTCCTGCCGCCCTTCCTCGCCCGGCCGCTGCTCCGTCTCGTCGAACGCCGCGGCTGGCAGCACGCCGCGGTCGCGCTCAACGTCTCGCCGACGAGGCCCTTCGGCTTCCTGCGCCTTCGGCTGCTCGCGGGGCTGCGCTGGTGGCGGCCCTACACCCTGAAGCACGCCGAGGAGGAGGCCTGGCTTGCCCGCTGGCTCGATCTCGTGCGCCGCACCGCCGCGACCGACCCGGCCGCGGCGGTGGAAGTGGCGGAGACCGCCCGGCTGGTGAAGGGCTACGCCGCGACCGACCAGCGCGGCCGGGCCAACTGGGCGCGCATCGCCGCGGAGGTGATCGAGCCCGCCCTGGCCGGGGACCCCCCGCCCGGGGGCCTTGCCGATGCGCTTGTGCAGTGCCGCATAGCGGCGCAGAAGAACCCGGAAGGCGGCGCGCTGGAGGCGGTGCTCTCCGCGCTCGCCGCACGCCGCACGGGAAGGGCCGCCGCATGAACGAGATCGAGATCCATGTCCGCTTCGGCGAATGCGACCCCGCGGGCATCGCCTTCTACCCGAACTTCTTCGCCTGGTACGACCACGGGCTGTGGACGCTGTTCGAGACGATCGGCCTCGATCGCGAGACGGCCGCGGCGCGCTACGGCATCCTCGGCTGGCCGCTCGTTGCGGCGGAGAGCCGCTTCCTCTCCCCGACGAAGGAGGGGGACCGGCTGACGCTGCGCACCGAGATCGTGCGCTGGGGGCGCTCGAGCTTCGACGTGCAGCACCGGCTGCGCCGCGGCGACACCCCGATCGCCGAGGGCCTCGAGAAGCGGGTCTGGGCGGCGGCGAAGCCGGGCGGCGGGCTGTTGCCGCTGCCGATCCCGGAGGAGATCCGTGCGCGGCTCTCGCCAGTTCCGGCCGGATAGCCGCGCCACACAACAGGAAGGGAGGAGAACGACGATGGGCATCAGGATCACCCGCCGCAGGGCGCTTTGCGCCGCATCCGCGCTCGCGCTGCCGGCGGTTGCGCGCGCGCAGTCCTGGCCGGCGCGGCCGGTGACGATGCTGGTGCCGTTCCCGCCCGGCGGCCTCGCCGACCAGATCGCCCGCCCGCTCGCCGCCGCCTTCCAGGCGGCCTTCGGCCAGCCATTCGTGGTGGAGAACCGCCCCGGCGCGGGCGGGAACATCGCCGCGGATGCGGTGGCGAAGGCCGCACCCGACGGCACCACGCTGCTCGTCGGCTCAATGGGGCCGCTCTGCATCAACGAGTTCCTGTTCCCCTCGATGCCGTATGACACGGCGACCGCCTTCGTCCCCATCTCCTTCCTCATGGGCACGCCGAAGGTGCTGATCGTGAACCCGCAGCGCCCCTGGACCAGCGTGACGGACGTGATCGCCGCCGCGCGCGCCGCACCGGGGCGGCTGACCTCGGGTTCGGCCGGCAACGGCTCCTCGCTGCATCTCGGGCTGGCGCTGTTCAACGCCCAGCAGGGCACCGACATCCAGCACGTGCCCTATCGCGGCGCGGCGCCGGCGCTGACGGATCTCGTCGCCGGCACGCTCGACATGATGTTCGACAATGTGCCGCATGCGCTCGGCCAGATCCGCGGGGGGCGGGTGAAGGCGCTGGCGGTGGCGACCGAACGCCGCCTGCCGCAGCTGCCCGATGTGCCGACCTTCGCGGAAGCCGGGGTGCCGGATTTCGTCGTCTCCGCCTGGTTCGGCCTCGCCGCGCCGGCACGCACGCCGGAGGCGATCGTCTCGCGGCTGGCGGAGGCGACGGCGGCGGCGATCGCGGCCGGCGTGGGGCGGCCGCTGACGGACCAGGGAGCGATCGTGCAGGCGACCGCTCCCGCCGCCTTCGCCACCTTCATCGCGAACGAACGCCGCCGCTGGGGGCCGGTGATCCGCGCGAACAACATCCGCGCGGACTGACGGCGAGGAGGCGTCGGGCTGCTCGGGCGCCCGGCCGCCCTACCATGACGAGAGGGGCGAGCCCGCGCGCAAGCGGGCCGCCGCGACGCCACGAGAGGACAGGAGACTCACCGCATGACCCCGTCCGCAACGCGACGCTCTGTTCTCGCCGCCGCGGCCACCGCCGCTCTGCCGTCACTGGCCCGTAGCCAGGGTTGGCCGGCGCGCAGTGTCACGATCGTCGTGCCCTTCCCGCCCGGCGGCATCGCGGACCAGATCGCAAGGCCGCTCGCGGCACATTTCCAGGCCGCGTTCGGCCAGCCTTTCGTGGTGGAGAACCGCCCCGGGGCGGGCGGCAACATCGGCGCGGATGCCGTGGCCAAGGCGGCGCCCGACGGCCACACGCTGCTCCTCGGCTCCACGGGCACGCTGTGCATCAACGAGTTCCTCTACGACCGCCTGCCCTTCGACATGCGGCGCGCCTTCGCGCCGATCACGCTGCTCGTGGGCACTCCGATGGTGCTCATCGTCAATCCCGCCCGCCCCTGGCGCAGCCTCGCGGATTATCTCGCCGCCGCCCGCGCCTCCCCCGGCCGGATCACGGCCGGGTCGGCCGGAAGCGGGTCGGCCTTGCATTTAACGCTTGCCCTTTTCAACGCCGCCACCGGCACGGATGTGCAGCACGTCGCCTATCGCGGCGCGGCGCCCGCGATCGTCGATCTCATTGCCGGCACGCTCGATTCGATGTTCGACAGCGTTCCGCACGCCCTGCCGCATATCCGCGCCGGGCGGGTGGCGGCGCTTGCGGTGGCGACGGCCTCGCGCCTTGCGGTGCTGCCCGAGGTGCCGACCTTCGGCGAGGCCGGGCTGCCCGGCTTCGTCGTCTCTCCCTGGTTCGGCCTGGCCGCGCCGGCGCGAACGCCGGAAGCGATCATCGGCAGGCTGCATGCCGCCGCCTCGGAGGCGCTGCGGCAGCCGGGCTACGGGGGACGGCTTGCCGAGATCGGCGCCGAGCTCCTCGGGGGCGATCCCGCCGCGTTCTCCGCCTTCCTCGAGGAGGAGCGCAGACGCTGGGAACCGGTGATCCGCGCCGGCAACATCCGCGCCGACTGAGCGGCCGGCCCGCGAGCGGCTCTGCGGGCAGCCCCGGATTGCCGCGCATGGCGGCCATCGCGGCCGGGAAGCACGGCGCCGTCTTGCGGCGCGGCGCGCATCGTCGCAGGGTCCGGCCGACACCGAGGAGACCCCGATGGCGATCGTGACCGCGCCCATCCCGACCGCGACGCAGCTCGCCGCCGCCCCGGCCGATCCCTGGCAGACAAGCTTCGCCGCCACCCTCGCCGCCACGCGGTGGGAGGCGCTGCCGGCCGAGGTGCGCGAGCGCGCGGCGCTGGTGCTGCTCGACTGCATCGGCGCCATCGCCGCCGGCGCGCAGGAGGAGGAGACGCTTCGCCTCGCCGATGCGCTGCTGCTGCGCGAGGGCGCAGGCAAAGAGGCCGCGATCGGCACGCCGAACCGGCTCTCCCCGGGCGATGCTGCGCTGTTCAACGGCACCGCCGGCACGATGCTGGAGCTCGACGAAGGCAACCAGTTCTGCCGCGGCCATCCGGCGATCCATGTGGTTCCCGCCATCCTCGCCACCGCGCGGGCGGCGGGCGCAAGCGGGGCGGACCTGCTGCGCGCGCTCGTGCTCGGCTACGAGGCTGGGGCGCGGATCGGCATCGCCTCCAGGCTCCGCGTCGAGATGCATCCGCACGGCACCTGGGGCAGCGTGGCGGCGGCGGTGGGGGTTGCGGCGCTGCACGCGGCCGAGCCGGAGGAGCTGAGGCAGGCGATGGGCCTCGCCTCCTCGCTCGGGCTCGCCACCTCGCGGCGGACGATGCTGGAAGGCGGCACGGTGCGGAATGCCTATGCCGGCATCGCGAACGCCATGGGCGTGCTGGTGTGGGACCTGCTGCGCGCGGGCTTCGCGCCCGAGCGCGACGGGGTGGCCAGCGTGTTCGGCGGCATCGCCGCCACCGGCTTCGACAGCCGGGAGATGCTGAAGGACCTCGGCACGCGCTGGGAGATCGCGCGCAACTACTTCAAGCGCCACGCCGCCTGCCGCTACACCCACGGGGCGCTGGACGCGGTCGGGCGCATCCTCGGCGAACACGGGCCGATCCCGCCCGAGGCGATCCGCTCCGTCCGCGTGGACACCTATGTGTGGGCGGCCCAGCTCGACGATCCGGCGCCGCGCAACATGCTGGCGGCGAAGTTCTCGGTGCCCTATGCGGTCGCGGCCATGCTGGTGCGGGGCAGGGCGGACGTGCCCGCCTTCCGCGAACCGGCGCTGTCGGATCCGGCGATCCGCGCTCTCGCCGCCCGGATCTCGGTGGAGGAGGATCCGCAGATGACGGCGCGGCTGCCGGGCCTGCGCCCCGCCCGCGTCACGCTGCAGCTCGCCGATGGCCGGACGCTGTCGGCCGAGGCGCTGACCAACCGCGGCGACGCCGAGGACCCCTTCAGCCCCGAGGAGCTCCGCGAGAAGTTCCGCGAACTGGCGGCGCCGGTGTTCGGCGCCGGCCGCGCCCGCGCGATCGAGGAGGCCGTGCTCGCGCTCCCCGAGGCGGAGGACTGCGCCGCCCTCGATCGGCTGCTGACGCGGGAGGCTGCATGAGCGCGGTCCTGCCGCCGCCGCCGGGCGGCTTCGCGGCCGAGGTGCCGGTCGCCATCGTGGGTGCGGGCTGCGCCGGGCTCGTCGCTGCGCTCGCCTGCCGGGAGGCGGGGGTGGAGCCGCTCGTGATCGAGCGCGATCCGGTTCCCCGCGGCTCCACCGCCCTCTCCGCCGGGCTCATCCCCGCCCCCGGCAGCCGCTGGCAGAAGGCGCTCGGGATCGAGGATTCACCCGATCTCTTCGTCGCCGACGTGGCGCGCAAGACGAAGGGCAAGGCCGATCTTGCGCTCGCGCGGGCGATCGCCGAGGGGGCGGCCCCCGCCCTCGAATGGCTGGCCGACCGGCACGGCTTCGCGATCTCGCTCGTCTCCGATTTCGACTACCCGGGCCATGCGCGCCGGAGGCTGCACGGGCTGCCCTCGCGCTCCGGCGCCGAGCTGATCGACCGGCTGCGCGCCGCCGCCGAACGGGAGGAGATCCCGCTGCTGACGGAGGCGCATGCCGATGCCCTCTACGCCGACGGCCACGGCCGGGTCCTCGGCCTGCGCGTCACGCGACCCGACGGCAGCACGGAGGCGATCGGCTGCCGCGCCCTCGTCCTCGCCTGCTGCGGCTACAGCGGAGACAAGGAGCTGGTGCGGCGCTACATCCCCTCGCTTAAGGATGCGGTGTATTTCGGCCATCCGGGCAACACCGGCGATGCGGTGCGTTTCGCGGAAGGCTTGGGCCTCGCGCTCGCCGACATGACGGGCCATCAGGGCCACGGGTCGGTCGCGCATCCGGCGGGCATCCTCATCACCTGGGCCGTGATCATGGAAGGCGGCTTCCAGGCGAACCTGTTCGGCGAACGGTTCTGGAACGAATCCCAGGGCTATTCCGAGGCGGCCGAGCGGGTGCTGGCGCAGCCCGAGGGCATCGCCTTCGACGTGTTCGATTCCCGCATCGCCGGGATCGCCCGCCAGTTCGAGGATTTCCGCAACGCGGAAGCCGCCGGCGCGATCCTTTCGGCCGACACGCCGGAGGCGCTCGCGCAGCTGATGAAGGTGCCGGTGAACGAGTTCGCCGCCACCTTCGCCGCGGTCGAGGAGGCGAAGCGGGCCGGCGCCACCGACGCCTTCGGCCGCGACTGGGCCGGATCGAAGCCGCTCGTCCCGCCGCTGCATGCCGTGCGCGTGACCGGCACGCTGTTCCACACCCAGGGCGGCATCGTGGTGGACGGCACGGCGAGCGCGATGCGGGTGGACGGCTCTCCGGCGCCGAACCTGTTTGCGGCCGGCGGGGCGGCGCGCGGGATCTCGGGGCCGGAGGCGTCGGGCTACCTCTCGGGCAACGGGCTGATGCCGGCGCTGGTGCTGGGCCGCGCCGCGGGGCGTTCGGCGGCGGCCTGCGCCAGGGCCGCCGGATTCGCGTAGCCGCGCCATGGACGCCGATCTCCACGCGCGGCTGACGGCCTGGCGGCGGCACCTGCACGCCAATCCGCGGCTGTCGCTCGAGGAGGCGGACACCGCCGCCTTCGTTGTGCAGCGCCTGCGCGACCTCGGCGTGACGGACATCGCCACCGGCATCGGGGGCCATGGCGTCGTCGCCACCATCGCGCGCGGGGACGGAAACCGTTCCGTGGCGCTGCGCGCCGACATGGATGCCCTGCCGATCGCCGAGGAGAATCCGGGCCTCCCGTGGCGCTCCACCGTGCCCGGGGCGATGCACGCCTGCGGTCATGACGGGCACACGGTCGCCCTGCTCGGGGCGGCGGCGCTGCTGCTAGCCGACAGGTCCTGGTCCGGCACCGTGCGCCTCGTGTTCCAGCCGGCCGAGGAAGGCGCGGGCGGGGCCGCCCGCATGCTGGCCGACGGGCTGTTCCGGCGCTTCCCGGCCCAGCGCATCTTCGGCTGGCACAACTGGCCCGGGCTGCCCGTGGGCACGATCGCCCTGCATGACGGGCCGGTGATGGCCGCCGGCAAGCCGCTCCGCATCACGCTCGAGGGCGTGCCGGGCCACGCCGCCCTGCCGCACCTGGCGCGGGATCCGATCCTCGCCGCCGGCCACCTGATCGTGGCGGTGCAGTCGCTCGTCTCCCGCACGCTCGATCCGGTATCCACCGGCGTCGTCAGCCTGACGATGATCGAGGGCGGCACGGCGCTCAACCAGATCGCCGGGTCGGTGCGTCTCGGCGGCACGCTCCGCTGGCTGGACGATTCGGCAGGGGCGGCGCTGTGCGAGGGCCTGCGCCGCATCGCCGAGGGCATCGGCGCCACCTTCGGCGTCGGCGTCTCGGTCGAACTCGGCGACGGCATCGGCGTCACGGCCAATCATCCGGAGGCGGTGGCGATCGCCGCAGAGGCCGCCGCCGCCGTGGCCCCGCTGCGTCGCGACCTGCCGCCGGCGATGACGGGCGAGGATTTCTCCCGCTTCGCCGCCGTGATCCCGGCGGCCTTCGTCTGGATCGGCGCGGGCGAGGGCGGTCCGGAGCTGCACCACCCGGCCTTCGACTTCAACGACGCGATCCTGCCGGTGGCCTCCCGCTGGCTGGCGGAGGTGGCGAAGCGCAGCCTGGCCTGAGCCGAGGTTGATCCGCGCCTGCCGGGCGCGGCAGCCTTGCGCCGCGATGGAACCCTCCCGCCCGCTGCTGCCGCTGGCCGATCCGCGGCTGCTGTCGCCGCGCTCCGTCCTTCTGTGGGGCCATGAGGCGGTGCCGGAGGCACGGGTGCTTGCGGCCAACCTGGCGGCGGGGGGCTTCCGCGGCACCCTCTCGGCCTGCGGCTTCGCGCCCGCGGGATTCGCCGCGCTGGATGCGCCGCAGGCGGCCGATCTCGTGCTCCTCGCGCTGCCGCCGCCGGCGCTGGCGGACGCGTTGCGGCGCCTCTCGGGCCTCGGCGTCCGCAGCGCGGTGGTGCCGGTCTCGTTCGATGGGCTGGCCCGGCTGGCCGCCGAGACCGGGGTGCGCTGCCTCGGCGCCGGCTCCTTCGGCATCGCGCGGCCGGCGCTCGGGCTGAACGCGACGCTGTCGCAGCGGCCGGTGCCGCCGGGGCGGATCGCGCTGGTCGGCCAGTCCGCGGGGATCGCGCGCGCCGTGATCGGCTGGGCGGCGGAGGAGGGAGTCGGCTTCTCCCACGTCATAGGCCTCGGCGCGAACGACGATCTCGGCTTCGCCTCCATGCTCGACCTGATCAGCCGGGATTCCGCGGCAGGCGTGGTGCTGCTCGATCTGCGGCGGGTGAAGCTGCGGCGCGCCTTCGTCTCCGTCGCGCGGGCGGCGGCGCGCACCCGGCCGGTCGCCGCGCTGCGCCCAGGTGTCCGCGCCCAGTCCGGAGAGGCCGGCGCGCGCGTGCTGGACG
>JANWXJ010000218.1 GCA_025055335.1 Acetobacteraceae bacterium | reverse complement strand
CTCGCCGCCTGCGCGGCGCCGGCGCCGGAGGGCGGATGGCTCCGGCTCGACGACAGCGCCATCGGCTCCACCGCCGCCCGGCTGGCCGATCTCCGCCCGGGCGAAACCCTGGTGATCACCTATGGCGGCGGCACGCGGGCGATCGGCGCCGCCGTGCGCCGGGATGCGCCGCCACCCGGGCTGCCCGGCCCCGGGCCGGGCGCGATTCCGGCGCAGCCCCGCTCCACCTCCGGTACCGGCTTCGTGATCGCCCGCGATGGGCTGGTCGCCACCAATGCGCATGTCGTCGCCGGCTGCACGCGCATCACGCTGGCCGACGGCACGCCGCTCGCCCTGCTGCGCGCCGATGCCGGGCGGGATCTGGCGGTGCTGCGCGCCGAACGCTCCTTCCCGGTGGCGCTGCCGCTCCGCGCCGGCCAGCCGGCCGAACTCGGCGAGGCGGTGCTCGTCCTCGGCTTCCCCTTCGGCCAGACGCTCGGCACCGGCCTGACGGTGACGAACGGCATCGTCACCGGCATGACCGGCCTCGGCGGCGACCCCCGGCGCTTCCAGACCAATGCGGCGATCCAGCCCGGCTCCTCCGGTGGCCCGGTGCTCGACGAGCAGGGGCGGGTGATCGGGATCGCCGCCTCGCGCCTCGACGATCTCGCGATCCTCGGGCGCACCGGCGCGCTGCCGCAGGGGGTGAACTTCGCCGTGCGGGCCGAGGAACTCGCCGCGCTGCTGGCCGAGGCCCGGCTTGCCGCCGCGCCCGACTTCTCCCGCGGGCCGGCAACCCGCAGCATCGCCGCCGCGGCGGCTCCGGCGGTGGTTCAGATCCGCTGCGAGAACTGACCGCGAAGCCCTTGCGCGCCAACGCCGTTCCGTGATTCCTGTTCCGCCGGCTGGACACCGGAGGCCGGCGATGCACCGCACCCGACCGCCCACCACCCCTCCCCTCGCCCGCCGCGGCCTCGCGCTCGGGCTCATCGGCATGCTCTCCGCCTGCGCCTCCCGCCCCGCCTTCGACCCCCGCGAGGCCGGGCTGTCCGAGCCGATCTCCTGCGTGCCTTATGCCCGCGCCCGCTCCGGCATCCGGCTGCAGGGCGACGCCTGGACCTGGTGGGACGCCGCCGCCGGCCGCTATGCCCGCGGCCGCGCCCCGCGCCCGGGCAGCGTGCTGGTGATCGACCGCACCCCGCGCATGCGCGAGGGCCATGTGGCGGTGGTGCGACGGATCCTCGGCCCCCGTGATATCCGGGTGGACCACGCGAACTGGGCAAGCGGCGCGGCACGCGGCCGGATCCTGCACGACCAGCCGGTGCGCGACGTCTCGCCCTGGAACGACTGGTCACGCGTGCTGGTGTGGTATCCGCCGATCGGCGATTTCGGCCGCACCGCCTATGCCGCCCGCGGCTTCGTCCACCCCGAGCCGCTCTACGCCGCCTCGAAGCTCGCGTCCTCGTCCAGCGGATAGATCGGCCGCGGCAGCCGGCGGAAGGCGAAGCGCGTCAGCACCGGGGAGGTCAGGCCCGGCGCGTCCACCTCCAGGATGCGCTCGGGCGGCGCTACCTCGTCGAAGCCCGCGCGGAAATGCCCGCGCGACTTCACGACGACGACGCGCGCCGCCCGCGGGTCGAGGCCGAGATGCTCGAAGAAGACGGGATCGGCGCACTGGATGCGGGCGGAGACGACAACAAGCGTGATGCCATCGAGCCGCAGCGCGGCGCGCCGCCCGAGATCCACCCGCACACCGGCGTAGATCCCGCGCCTGCCCGTCACCGCCCCGTCCGAGACGACGAGCACCTCCGCCTCGGCCGCCAACGGCGGGGCGAAGGGGTCGTCCGGCGGGTTGGCGCGGTTCAGCCGCGCAACGAAGCGAGCGCCCTGGCCGAGCGCGTGGGCCTCCTCGGCCAGCGCCGGGTCGTGGAACAGGCCGGCGAGCACGCCATGCACGCCCGCCGCGTGCAGGGCGGCAAGCAGCGCCGTGGTGTTGCCGCGCCCGCCGCCGCCCGGATTGTCGGCGACATCGGCGAGGATCAGCGTCTCCTCCGCCGCCGCCGCGCGGGCCACCGCTTCGGCGATCGGCGTGAGGCGGACGGTGAAGCGCCGGCGCATCGTCCAGATCCGAAGCGCGAGCTCCTCGGCCGCCGTCTCGGCGCGTTCGGCATCCGTGCCGGTCACCACCACCGACATGCCGCCATGCGGCGAATCGCTGAAGGCGAAGCCGCCCATCACCGAGACATTGGCGATCGTGGGCTCGCGCGCGGCCAGCGCCTGTCCGGCGGCGATCGCCTCGGCATAGGGCCCGGAGGCGGTGAGCAGGCTGACCGAGGGCGGCACCAGCGGCAGCCGGCGCATCGCCACATGGAAGCGTTCCCCGGCCAGGATCCGGCGCAGCAGCAGCGCCGCCTCGGCGCCGCGGTCGCGCATGTCCAGATGCGGGTTGGTGCGGTAGCCGACGAAGGCGTCCGGCACCGCGGCCAGGCTGTGGGAGACGTTGGCGTGCAGGTCGCAGGTGACGACGAGCGGCGCCATGCCGATGCGCCGGCGGATGCCGGTGACCAGGACGCCTTCCGGGTCGTCCTCGTCCTCGGCCAGCGCCGCGCCGTGCAGCACGCAGAACACGCCGTCGAGCCGGCCCGCGGCCTCGAGCGCCGCGAACAGCCGATCGCGGATCCCGGCCCAGGCTGCGGCGGTGACCGGCCCGTCCGGCTGGGCGCGGGCGAAGAGCAGGGGGACCGGCTGCCAGGGCCCGGCCGCGTCCATCGCCGCGACGAAGCCGTTGAACTCGCCGAGGTTGTTGTGCACCGGGCTGCGGGCGTCGGCCAGCAGCGCCGGCCCTTCCAGCCAGCCGGCGCGGAAGGCGTCCAAGCCGGCCGGCGGCGCGAAGCGGTTGCACTCGATCTGGAAGCCGCAGAGCGCGATGCGCGGGGCGCTCACAGCGGCACCCCGAGGAGTTCGGCATGGCGCTGCGTGGCCTTGAGGCCCGATCCCGTCAGCACCACCACCGCCGTCTCTGCCGGCCCGATCGCGCCGGCCGCGCGCAGCTTCGCGAAGGCCGCCGCCGCCTGGGCGCAGGTCGGCTCGACATAGAAGCCGCGTTCGGCGAGGGCGCGCGTGGCGGCGGCGATCTCCTCCTCGTTCAGCAGCACCGCCCCGCCGCCCGAGGCGGCGAGTGCGGCGAGGCATTCGGGCAGGCGGATCGGCTGCGCGATGGCGGTGCCCTCGGCGATGGTCGGGCGCGGCGAAGCGGCCGGCAGCCCGAGGGCGGCGCGGGCGATCGGCCCGCAGGCCTCGGGCTGCGCGGCATAGAGGCGCGGCAGGCGCGGGATCTGCCCGGCGCGCAGCAGCTCGGCGAAGCCGCGTGCGCAGCCGAGCACATTGGAGCCGGCGCCGCAGGGGACGATCACCGCATCCGGCGCGCGGAAGCCGAGATCCTCCCAGAGCTCGTAGGCCAGCGTCTTGGTGCCTTCCAGGAAGAACGGGTGCCAGTTGTGGCTGGCGTAGAAGATGCGCTCGGCCGCGGCCAGCGCGGCCTCCGCGCAGTCCTGCCGGCTGCCGGGGACGAGGCGGATCGCCGCACCCGCCGCGCGGGCCTGCACCGTCTTGGCGGGCGAAGTGCCTGCGGGCACGAAGATCGTGGCGCGCATCCCGCTGGCTGCGGCGTAGGTGGCGATGGCGGCACCGCCATTGCCGGAAGAATCCTCGAGGATCTCGGTGATGCCCTGCTCGCGCAGGAGGGAGAGCATCACCGAGGCGCCGCGGTCCTTGAAGGAGCCGGAGGGAGCGAACCACTCGCACTTGAGCAGCGCGGTCCCGCCCGGGATCGCCGCCTCGACCAGCGGCGTGCAGCCCTCGCCGAGGCTGATCGGGCGCGGGAGGGGAAGCGGCAGCGCCGCGGCGTAGCGCCACAGGCTCCGCACCCCGCGCGCGATGTCGTCGCGCCCGATGCCCGGCAAGTCGGAGACGAGCAGCGGCGCCCCGTCGTCGCCGCGCCAGCGCGGCTGTTCCAAGGGATAGCGGGCGCCCGAGCGCGGGTCGGTGAGATGGGCGGGAATCGCGGGCTCTCCCAGGTCTTGCCGGGACCCTAGGCCAGCCGGCGCGATCGGCAAACCGCCGCCCCCCCGTATTGTCGGCCCGCCCAAGCCGGCATAGTGTCCGGACATGTCGCACGCCTTGTCCCGGGGGCGCGCGTGACGGACCTCGAGGCCGTCGCGCGCCTCGCCTCAGACCTCGTCCGGATAGACAGCCGGTCCTCGCGCTCCAACCTCCCGCTCGCCGAGCGGATCGAGGCGGAGCTGGCCGGCTTCGCCGTGGAGCGCCTCGACTACACCGACCCCGCCGGGGTGGCGAAGCGGGTGCTGGTCGCGCGTCGCGGGCCGAAGGGCGGGCTCGGGCTTTCGGGCCACATGGACACCGTGCCCGACACCGGCTGGCAGGAGGATCCGTGGTCCGCCCGGGTGGACGACGAGGGGCTGATGCGCGGCCTCGGCGCGGTCGACATGAAGGGCGCCCTCGCCGCCATGATCGTCGCCGCCAAGGGCCTGCCCGCCGATGTGCCGGCGACGCTGCTGATCACGACCGACGAGGAGACGACCAAGGCCGGAGCGCGCATGATCGCGCAGAACTCGGCACTGGCGCGCGACTCGGCACTCGTCGGCGTATTGGTCGGCGAACCGACGGGCCTCACGCCTGTCCGCGGCCACCGGAGCCACATCCATTTCTACGCCGAGGCGCGGGGCGTGCAGGCGCATTCCTCCACCCGCAAGGGCGTGAACGCCAACTGGGCGCTGATCCCGTTCCTGTCGGAGATGGCGTCGCTGCGGGATCGCCTGCTGCGCGATCCCGCCTTCCACGACGCCGACTACGATCCCCCCTTCCCCGACTTCAACCTGGTGCTCGACAACCACGGCACCGCGATCAACGTCACGGTCGCCCGCGCCACCGCGCGCATCAAGTTCCGCTACACCGCGAAGGTAGATCCGGCGCCGGTGGTGGCCGCCGTGCGCGCGGCCGCGGAGCGCGCGGGGCTGGCGCTGACGATGGAGCAGGACGGCGCGCCCCCCGAACTGCCGCGCGACCATCCGCTCGTGCGGATGGTCGAGGCCGAGACGGGCCGCCCCGCCGAGACCGTGCCCTACGGCACCGACGCAGCGGAGCTGCAGGCGATAGCGCCCTGCGTCGTGATCGGGCCGGGCTCGATCGCCACGGCCCACACGCCGCGCGAATGCGCCCGCCTGTCAGACATGGCGGAGGCCGTCGCCCTCTACCGCAGGCTGCTGCGCCGGGCGGCCTGAGGCCGGGCGCAAGAGCGCCAGCACCGGCCAAGCCACCAGCGCGGCGCCGACCCCTGCGCCGGCCGCCGGCGCGAGGAACACGACCCAGTCCAGCACGCCGTTGAGCGATGAGAGGCCGGACTGCGTCGCGGCCAGCAGCGCGACCGCCATGCCGACGCCGACGACGGCGCCGATCGCCACCGCGGGCAGCCGCGCGGCGCAGAGCCGGGCGCGCCCGCCCTCGGCCCGCGCGATGCCGATCCAGGCGATCAGCCCGGCCAGCGCCACCGCGCCGCCCGCCGCGATCAGCGGCAGGCCGAACAGCGCGAGCGAGATGCCGAGGATGCCGGCGGGGGTGAGCATGTCCATGATCGTCGTCCTCCCTCAGACCCAGCCGCCGAGCATCGCTTCGTAGACGGCGTGGATGAGCTGGTCCTTCACCAGCCAGCCGAACCAGGATTCCCGCAGCGGATCCACGAAGGGGAAGGACGGGACGAGCCGCCCCTCGTAGTCGAACTCGACCAGCATCGCGCGGCCGATGTCGGTGATCAGCGGGCAGGAGGTGTAGCCGTTGAACGCCGCGCGCGGCTCCCGGCCCGCGATCACGTCCACGAGGTTGTCGGTGGCGACGGGTGTCATCTTCTTCACGGTCGCCGCCGTCTTGCCGCGCGGCACGCCGGTCGCGTCCCCGACCGTGAAGACGTTCGGGAAGCGCGGGTGGCGGAGCGTCCGGCGGTCCGCCTCCACCCAGCCATCGGCCGCGAGCGGGCCGGACTGCCAGGCGAGCGGCGAGTTTCGCAGCGCCGCCGGGGTGCGCTGCGGCGGCACGACATGGATGAAGTCGTAGCGCAGTTCCACCTCGCCGTTGGCGGTGCGGTAGGTGGCGATCTTCCGCCCCGGGTCCACCGCCTTCAGCACATGGCCGTAGTTGATGCGGATGCCACGCTCGCCGAACAGCTCCACCACGCGCCGGTGGATGGCGGGGACGGAGAAGGTCGCGTCGTTGTGGGCGTTGTAGACGATCTCCGAGCGGCCGCGCGTGCCGGCCCGCGCCAGCCTCGCGTGAGAGAGCAGCGCGAGCTTGAGCGGTGCCCCGGCGCACTTCATCTCGGTGGCCGGGCGGCCGTGCAGCAGCACGCCGCCCCGCTCGGCCACGCGCGCCATCTCCCGCCAGGTGGCGGCGGCCGCTTCCGGCCCGGCATAGACGCTGCCGATCCCCTCGCGGCCGATCAGCGCCTCGCTCATGCCCTCGATGCCGGCGTAGTTGAGTTCGATGCCGGCGGCGACGACCAGGAAGTCGTAGGGCACCTGGCGTCCCGTGTCGGTCACCACCTTGTTGCCGACCGGGTCGAACTCGGCCACCGCCTCGCGGATCCACGCGACCCCGCGCGGCATCCACTGCGCGTTCGTCGAGATCACCTTCTCCGGCGTCCAGACGCCGGAGCCGACGAGGGTGAGGCCCGGCTGATAGACATGCCGTTCCCGCCGGTCGAGGACGGTGATGCGCGCGCCCTCCAGCCGCTGCGACAGCCGCGCCGCCATGGTGATGCCGGCCGCGCCGGCGCCGGCGATGACGATTCGGGCGGTGGTGCGCTCCCGCGCCCGCGCCGCCTGGGGCAGCGTGGCTGCGGCGATGCCGCCCGCGCCGAGCGCGAACAGGCCGCGCCGGCCGAGTTGAACCCCTGGTGCCGTCATGAGGCTGTCCCTTCCCGTAAATGTTCGTATATTCGCACAGATGCGGGTAAGGCGGAAGGGCAGGCGCGGGATTGATCCAGATCAACCCGCCGTCAGAATCTTTCCACCCAGGGGCGCAGGGTGATCTCGTGGCTCCAGGCGCTGCGCGGCTGGCGGATCAGCCGCAGGTATTCGGCGGCGACGGCGTCGGGGCAGAGGGTGGAATCGTCGCCCGGATCCGGCCGCCCGGCGCCGCGGATCGCCCCGTCCACGACGATATGCGCCACATGCACGCCCTTCGGGTGGAGTTCCCGCGCGAGGCTCTCCGCCAGGCCGCGCAGCGCGAACTTGCCCATGGCGAAGGGCGCGGAGCCGGGGAACCCCTTCACGCTTGCGGATGCTCCGGTGAAGAGGATTGTTCCGCATCCGGCCGCCTCCATCCGCGCCGCCGCCTCCCGCGCCGTCAGGAAGGCGCCGAAGGCGGTGATCTCGAGCGCCCGCCGCACCTCGGCCGGATCGAGCGACACGACCGGCCCGCGCAGGCGCAAGGAGGCGTTGTAGATCGCCACCTCCGGCGCCGGAATGGCGGCGAACAGCGCGGCCACGGCCGCGGGGTCCGAGGCGTCGCAGGCGTGCAGCGAAGCGCCGGTCTCGGCGGAGAGCGCCGCGAGTTTCTCCACGTTCCGCGCAGCGAGCGCGAGGGCGTATCCCTCGGCCGCGAGCAGCCGCGCGAGCGAGGCCGAGAGCCCCGCGCCCGCGCCGACGATCAGCGCCTGCGGCCTCACTCCAGCGTCTCCAGCAACTCGGCGAGCGTCGCGCCCCGCGGGGCGAGCTCCCGCCACAGGATGTGCTCGTGCGGCGCATGCGCGCCCCCGCCCGGGCAGCCGAGCCCGTCCAGGGTCGGGATGCCGAGCGCGGCGGTGAAGTTCCCGTCCGACCCGCCGCCGCGGTGCTGCCGGCCGAGGGAGTAGCCGTTGCGCTGCGCCGCCGCCGCCGCGCGGGCGTAGAGTTCGAGGATCGCCTCCGTCTCGGCGAAGGCCGGGCGGTTCATCCCGCCGGTGACGGTGATGCGGATGCCCTCCTCCGGCTCCCCGGCGAGCGCCAGGATCCTCGCCTCCATCTCCGCGCCGGTGGCGAGGTCCGGCACGCGCAGGTCGATCTCGCAGCACGCCTCGGGGGCGATCACGTTCGGCCGGATGCCGCCGCGGATCGGCGCGACATTGGTGGTGATGCCGCGCGCAAGGTCCACCATGCCGTGCACCTGCAGGATGAGCCGGGCCAGCGCCACCACGGCGCTCCGCCCGTCCTGCCAGTTGCCGCCCGCGTGGGCCGAACGCCCCTCGATCCGCACCTCGAAGCGCCCGACGCCCTTCCGCGCCGTGACGCAGGCGCCATCCGGCGCGGCCGGTTCCGGGATCAGCACGGCGCGCGCGCCGTGCGCCTCGCGCTCGATGATCTCGCGGCTGGTCGGGCTGCCCACCTCCTCGTCGGGTGTCAGCAGCAGGGTGATGGGCCGGGCGGTCTTCACCTTCTGCCGCAGGATCCCGCGCACCGCGTGGAACGCCAGGAAGGAGCCGGCCTTCATGTCGTAGATGCCGGGGCCGTAGGCGCGATCCCCCTCCACCCGGTAGGGCATGGGTCCGGCGAGCGTCCCGTGGTCCCACACCGTATCCAGGTGCCCCGCGACGACGATCGGCGCGCCCTCTCCGGGCGTGCGGGCGATCAGCGTGTCGCCGAAGCCGCCGCGGCCGGGGATGCGGGTGATGGAGGCGCCGGCGGCCGCAAGTTCCGCCTCGGCCCGGCCGATCAGGCGGTTCACCGCCGCCGCGTCGGTCGTCGGCGTCTCCTCCAGGACCCAGCCTTTGAGTTCCTCGAGAAGCCGTTCGGAACTGCCGATCTCGGTCTGCGGCATGATGCCGTCTCCTGCCTGTCGCGCGCCGCAATGCTTCTCGCGCAGCGCCCCGCCCCTGTCCATCGGGCGCGGGTCTGGTCTAGGAGGGACGCCGAAACCCTGCGCGGAAGAGGCGATTCCCATGTCGGACGGGCTGTATTTCGAGGATCTGTCGGTCGGCCAGTCGGCCAGCTTCGGCAAGACCATCACCGAGGCCGACATCCTGCTGTTCGCCGCCGTCTCGGGCGACACCAACCCCGTCCACATCAACGCCGAGTTCGCCGCCGGCACGATGTTCAAGGAAAGAATCGCCCACGGCATGCTGTCGGCGGGGCTGATCTCCACCGTGCTCGGCACGCGGCTGCCGGGGCCCGGCACCATCTACCTCTCGCAGACGCTGAAGTTCCGCGCCCCCGTCCGCATCGGGGACACGGTGACGGCAACCGCCACCGTCTCCGCGCTGGATGCGGCGAAGAAGCGCGCGACGCTTGCCACGATCTGCACCGTGAACGGCAAGACGGTGCTGGAGGGCGAGGCGGTGGTGCTCGTCCCCTCGCGCGAGGCGAGCGCCTGAACATGAAGCGCGTCTGCGTGTTCTGCGGCGCCTCGACGGGGCACGATCCCGCCTACGCCCAGGCCGCCGCCGCGCTTGGCCGCGCCATCGCCGCGCGCGGGCTCGGCCTCGTCTATGGCGGCGGCTCCGTCGGGCTCATGGGGGTGGTGGCGCAGGCGGCGCAGGAGTCGGGGGCCGAGGTGATCGGCGTGATCCCGCGCCTGCTGATCGCGCGCGAGGTGCACGAGCGCCGGATACGCGACCTGCGCGTGGTGGAGACGATGCACGAGCGCAAGGCGCTGATGGCCTCGCTGTCGGATGGGTTCCTGGCACTTCCCGGCGGCTTCGGCACGCTGGACGAGGCGTTCGAGACCCTCACCTGGAGCCAGCTCGGAATCCATCGGAAGGGCCTCGTGTTCGTGGACGTGCTCGGCTACTGGCAGGGGCTCGATCGCCTGCTCGACCGCATGCTGGCCGAGGGCTTCCTCAAGCCGGACACCCGTCGGCTCGCGATGCTGGCCGACGGGCCGGAGGCCGCGCTCGACCTGCTCGCCGCCTTCGTCCCGCCCGCCGATGCGCCGGTCTGGGCCACGGCGGCCGACATCTGATGCCCGCGCCGGAGATCGTCCTCGATTGGCGCGGCCTGCCCGACCGGCTGCGCGGCTGCGCCGTCGCCATCGGCAATTTCGACGGCGTGCATATAGGCCACCTGGCCGTGCTGCGCGCCGCCCACGCCGCCCGCCCCGACCTTCCGCTCGCGGCGCTGACCTTCGAACCCCACCCGCGGGAGCATTTCCGCCCCGAGGATCCGCCCTTCCGCCTGACGCTCCTCCCCGCCAAGGCCCGCGCGCTCGGCGCGGCCGGCGCGCGCATCCTCTATGCCGTGCGCTTCGACGCCGCACTCGCCGCGCTGGAGGCGGAGGAGTTCGTCGAGCAGGTGCTGCACCGCGGCATCGCCGCGCGGCACCTCGCCTGCGGCGCCGATTTCGCCTTCGGCCGCCGCCGCGGCGGCGATGTGGCCTTCCTCGGCCGCGCCGCGGAGGCGCGCGGCATCGGGCTCTCGGTCGTGCCGCATGTGGCGGATGCCGCAGGCCCCATCAGCTCCTCGCGCATCCGCCGTGCGCTGCAGGACGGCTATCCCGACCGCGCCGCCGCCATGCTCGGCCGCCACTGGGAGATCTGCGGCATCGTCAGCCACGGCGACAAGCGCGGGCGGCTCCTCGGCTTCCCGACCGCCAACATCCCGCTCGACGGCCACCTGGAGCCGGCGCGCGGCGTCTATGCGGTGCGCGTGCGCCTCCCCGACGGGCGGGTGGCGGATGGTGTGGCCAATATCGGCCGCCGCCCGACGGTGGATGGCACCGAACTCCGGGTCGAGGCGCATCTGTTCGACTTCTCGGGCGATCTCTACGGGCAGGAGATCGGGGTCGGCCTCGTCGCCTATCTGCGCCCGGAGCGGCGCTTCGCCTCGCTCGAGGATCTCCGCGCGCAGATCGCCGCCGACAGCGCCGCGGCGCGGGCGGCGCTGGCCGCGGCGGGGCCTGCCGCCGGGTGCTGAGGGCCGCCGGCGCGCGCCTGCGCATGAGCCCGCCGCCCGGCCGCCGCCGCTTGACCCCCCGCCCCGCCCGGCCACCTTCGGGCCATGGCGCCGCACCCCGGAACCTGGCTCAAGGTCACGCCGCAGGGCCTCTACTGCGAGCCCGGGGGATTCTTCGTGGATCCCGCCCGCCCGGTGCCGCGGGCCGTGCTCACCCACGGCCACGCCGACCATGCGCGTGCGGGCCACGGCGCCGTGCTCGCCACCGCCGAAACCCTCGACATCCTGCGCACCCGCCACGGCGAAGGCGCTGCGCGCGTGATGCAGGCGGCACCCTGCGGCCGCACGCTCAAGCACAACGGCGTCCGCATCACCCTGCTGCCGGCCGGCCATGTGCTCGGCTCGGCGCAGGTGCTGCTGGAATGGCGGGGCAGCCGGGTGTTGATCTCGGGCGACTACAAGCGCCGCCCCGATCCCACCTGCGCGCCTTACGAACCCGCCCAGGCCGACGTGTTCGTGACGGAAGCCACCTTCGCCCTGCCGGTGTTCCGCCACCCCGACGCGGCCGGCGAGGTGGCGCGGCTGTGCGCCTCGGTCGCGCGCTTCCCCGGGCGCTGCCACCTGCTTGGCGCCTATGCGCTCGGCAAGGCGCAGCGGATGATCGCGCTGCTGCGGCAGGCCGGCTGGGACCGGCCGATCTACCTGCACGGCGCGCTGCAGCGCCTGTGCGACCTGTACGGACGCCACGGCGTTGCCCTCGGCGAACTCCGGCCGGTGCCCGCGCCGGCCAAGCGCGGCGGGACCGTGCTGGCGGGCGAGATCGTCATCGCGCCCCCCTCGGCCGAGGCGACGCCCTGGGCGCGGCGGCTCGCCGATCCCGTCGTCGCCGTCGCCTCGGGCTGGATGCGGGTGCGGCAGCGGGCGAAGGCACGCGGGGTGGAACTGCCGCTGGTGGTTTCCGACCACGCCGACTGGGACGAGCTTCTCGCCACCTGCGCCGAGGTGGGCGCGCCGGAGGTGTGGGTGACGCATGGGCGCGAGGATGCGCTGATCCACGCGCTGGCGCAGAGGGGCATCCGCGGCCGGGCGCTGCACCTCGTCGGCCGCGGCGAGGAGGGCGAGGCCGAGGCGCCGGAGGCGGCGGACGAGGCGGCGGCGCCGGATGCGCCCGCGCCCCCCGTGCCATGAGCCTCTCCGCCTTCGCCGCGCTGCTCGAGGGGCTCCTGTTCACGCCGGCCCGCACGGCGAAACTGGCGCTGCTGCGCGAATGGTTCGCAACACAACCGGACCCCGAGCGCGGCCTCGGCCTCGCCGCGCTGACCGGCGAGCTGTCCTTCGCCGCCGCCAAGGCCGGCATGATCCGCGAACTCGCCGCCGCCCGCACCGACCCGGTGCTGTTCGCCCTCTCCTACGACTATGTCGGGGATCTGGCCGAGACGGTCGCGCTGCTCTGGCCCGAACAGCGCGGCGGCAAAGCCTCGCCGCCGCTGGTCTCCGAAGTGGTGGCGGGCCTCGCCGCGACGCCGAAGCCCGCCCTGCCGGGGCTGATCGCAGGCTGGCTCGACACGCTGGAGGCCGGGGCGCGGCTGGCGCTGATCAAGCTCGTCACCGGCGGGCTCCGCGTCGGCGCGTCCGGGCGGCTCGCCAAGGTGGCGCTGGCGGAATGGGCGGGCCGGCCGGTCGAGGAGGTGGAGGAGGTGTGGCACGGCCTCGAGCCGCCCTACCTGCCGCTCTTCGCCTGGCTCGAGGGCCGCGGCCCGCGGCCTGATCCCGGCACCGCCCCGGTGTTCCGCCCGCCCATGCTGGCGCATCCGCTGGAGGAGGAGGATCTTGCCGCGCTCGACCCCCGCGACTGGCGCGCCGAGTGGAAATGGGACGGCATCCGCGTGCAGATCGCGGCCACGCCGGGTGGGGCGCGAATCTTCTCCCGCAGCGGCGAGGACATCACCGCCGCCTTCCCCGACATCGCCGAACACCTCGGCTTCCACGCCGTGCTGGACGGCGAGCTGCTGGTGCTGCGGGGCGGGGAGGTCGCCCCCTTCGGCGATCTGCAGCAGCGGCTCAACCGCCGGGCCGTGCCGCCCAGGCTGCTGCGGGACTACCCCGCGCATGTCCGCCTCTACGACATCCTGTTCGACGGCGCCGAGGACCTGCGCGCGCTGCCGACCGATGCGCGCCGCGCGCGGCTCGAGGCGTGGTTCGCGCGCGTGTCGCCGCAGCGCATGGACCTCTCGCCGCTCATCCCCTTCGACACGCCCGAGGATCTTGCCCGCATCCGGGAGGGCGCCCGCGCCGCCGCGATCGAGGGCCTGATGCTGAAGCGCGCCGACGCCCCCTATGTCGCCGGACGGGTGAAGGGGCTGTGGTGGAAGTGGAAGCGAGCGCCGCTCACCGTGGATGCCGTGCTGATGTATGCCCAGCGCGGGCACGGCAAGCGCTCCTCGGTCTATTCCGACTACACCTTCGGCCTATGGCGGCCGGACGGGGCGGGGGGAGAGGAGCTCGTGCCCGTCGGCAAGGCCTATTCCGGCTACACCGACGCCGAGCTCGCCTGGCTCGACCGCTGGATCCGGGAGCACACGGTCGCCCGCTTCGGGCCGGTGCGGGAGGTGGAGAAGGCGCTGGTGCTGGAAGTGGCGTTCGACGGGGTGCAGCGGAGCAGCAGGCACCGTTCGGGCCTCGCGCTGCGCTTTCCCCGGATCGCGCGGCTCAGGGCCGACAAGCCGGCGGCGGAGGCGGACCGGATCGCCGCGCTGGAACGCTGGCTGCCGGCGGAAGAGGGAGCTGCCGGCTGACGGGGCGTCTGCCGGGCCCTTCCAGAGGAGCGAATGCGAAGCGCTCGCAGAGTGGACTTGCGAACGGTTCTCAGTCGCGTTATCAGTCAACCACCGCCACTTGCACGGGACAGACGCCGATGCTCCGCAGATCGCTGCTTGTTCTTGCCCCCGCCGCGCTGCTCGCCCTGCCGGCCGCCCCTCCGGCCGGCGCCCAGGAGAGGGTGGTGAACATCTATTCCTCCCGCCACTACGACACCGACCGCGAGCTCTACGACGGCTTCACCCGCGCGACCGGAATCCGGATCCGCCTGATCGAGGGCGACGCCGACCAGCTGATAGAGCGCATCCGGAACGAGGGCGCCAACTCCCCCGCCGACGTTCTGATGACAGTGGACGCCGCAAGGCTCCATCGCGCCCAGGCGGCGAACCTGCTGCAGCCCGTGCGCAATGCCGTGATCGAGGGACGGATCCCGGCCCATCTGCGCGATCCGGAAGGCCACTGGTTCGGCATCTCCAAGCGCGCGCGGGTGATCATGTTCGACCGGCAGAACCCCCCGCAGGGCCTCGCGCGCTACGAGGATCTCGCCGATCCGCGCTTCCGCGGGCAGATCTGCGTCCGCTCCTCCTCCCACCCCTACAACCTGTCTCTGATGGGCTCGATCATCGCCGCCAACGGCGAACAGGCGGCGGAAGCCTGGGCGCGCGGGGTGGTGGCCAACATGGCGCGCCCCCCGCAGGGCGGCGATACGCCGCAGTTCCAGGCCATCCCCGCCGGCCAGTGCCGGCTCGCCATCGCCAACACCTACTATCTCGCCCGCTTTGGCGCCTCGCAGAACCCGGCCGAGCGGGCGGTCTACGAGCGCGTCGGCGTGATCTTCCCGAACCAGGCGGATCGCGGGGCGCATGTGAACGTCTCGGGCGCCGGGGTCGTCCGCACCGCTCCGAACCGCGAGGCGGCCATCGCCTTCCTCGAGTATCTCGTCTCGGACGAGGCACAGCGGCTCTTCGCCAACGGCAACTTCGAGTATCCCGTGGTGGCCGGCGTTCCGCCGCACCCGGCGCTCGCCGCCCTCGGCGAATTCCGGGAGGATGCGCTGAACGCCGCCCGCTACGGCGCCCTTTCGGCCCAGTCGCTGCAGATCATGCAGCGCGCCGGCTGGCGGTGAACGGACCGGATCGGGCGCTGGAGGACGCGGTGTACATCTGCCTCTGCAACGGCATCACCGACCGCGCCGTGCAATCGGCGATCGAGGCCGGTGCCTCCCGCCCGTGCGAGGTCTATCAGGGATGCGGGTGCAAGGCCCAGTGTGGCAGCTGCACCCCGACCATCCTCTCCCTCTTGCGTGATGCAAGGGAGGGGGCTCCCCGGACCTGACTCCCACCGTCCGGAACCTTGGACCTGAACCATTGTCGGTTCCGGTCCTTTTTTTTCATATGCTAAGGCTCCGGAGTATCGTTCGAAAGCCTTTCGAACCACAGCCACAGGAGCCCACCATGAAAGCTGATCCGAAGGTCATCGAATGGCTGAACGTGCAGCTTACCAACGAGCTCACCGCCATCAACCAGTATTTCCTGCACGCGCGTATGCTGGAGAACTGGGGAGTTACGAAGCTCGCGAAGCATGAATACGGTGAAAGCATCGACGAGATGAAGCACGCCGACGAGCTTATCCGTCGTATCCTGTTCCTCGAAGGGCTGCCGAACGTGCAGCGGCTGAACAGCATCCTGATCGGCCAGGATGTCGAGGAGGTGCTCCGCTGCGACATGAAGCTCGAGGAGAAGGCGACGGCGGATCTGCGTGAGGCGATCGCCTACTGCGAAAGCGTGCGGGACTTCGTCAGCCGCGATCTGCTGCTGAAGATCCTGGCCGCCGAGGAGGAGCACGTGGACTTCCTGGAGACCCAGTTCCACATGATCCGCACCCTCGGCCTCGAGCGCTACATCCACCTCAACAGCGCCCCCGCCCCCGAACAGCACGCGGACTGATCTGCCGGCCGCAGCATCTCTCGGGACAGGCCGGGCAGCCCCGCAGCCGAGGACTCAGGGCGGCAAGCCGGACTTGCCCGTCGGCGCCCTCGCCACAGCCCGGTGAAGCACACCGGATGGCGCCACCCGGATGGCATTCCCGTTCCGGAGGCGCCTGCGCGGCCGCCTGCCATAGCCCCGGGGCGGTTCCGCCCCACATGTTCCCTCCCGCCCGCATGCTCCGGCGGCGCGGATCTCAGGGCCGGCGGCCGCGGGCTGCCGGGCCGGGCCCTTCGCGCATCTCAGGCAAGCGGATCAGGCAAGGCCGGTGCGGCAATCCGCGCGAAGCCGCTGGCCCGCGGGCGGCCAGAACCGCAGCTGCGGTGCTGCCGGGCGGAAAGGCCCCTAGGTCCTGGACTCAAACCGTGTCCACAGCCGGATGGCGGCGAGGGCGACGGTGGAGAGGTAGTTGCGTGCGAGCTTGTCGAAGCGTGTGGCGATGCGGCGGAAATGCTTGAGGCGATTGAAGCATCGTTCGATGAGGTT
>JANWXJ010000208.1 GCA_025055335.1 Acetobacteraceae bacterium | reverse complement strand
CCCTCGCGCCGGCGGGGGAGGGCGCGCGGCGGCGCGGGCGAAAGCCCGGCCTCGGCCTCCTCCTCCGGGCGGATCACCCGCTCCTCCGGCACCCGCACCACGATTCTGCCTCCGGGGATGTCCACCACCGGCACGGCAAGTTCGGTGAAGGGGATCAGCCGCTCCTCCCCCCCGTCGGAGAGGGTGAGGAAGGCGCCCGCCCCGAAATCCTCGACCGCCCGCACGGTGCCGAGCGGAACGCCGGCCTCGTCCTCGGCGGCAAGCCCGATCAGGTCCACGAGGTAGAACTCGCCCGGCCCGGGCGGCGGAAGCCTGTCGCGCGGCACATAGAGGCGCAGCCCCGTCAGCCGCGCCGCCGCGTCGCGGTCCTCCACGCCCTCGATGCGCGCAAGCCCGTTGCCCAGCCACTCCAGCACGAAGCGCCGCCCGCCGCCCTCGTCCGAGAGCGGGCCGTAGGAGGCGATCGCCGCCGGATCCGCGGTGAAGGAGCGCAGGCGCACGAGCCCGCGCACCCCATGCGGGCGGCCGATCTCTCCGACCAGGACGAGCGCGTTCGGCATCCGCGGCCGCTCAGGCGCCCTTCGCCGCCGCGGCGGCGCGTTCCTGCGCCTTCTTCTTCGGGGCCGACTGCTTGGGCTGCGGCCGGAGCGGCGGCATGGGGGCAAGCCCGGCCCGGCCGAGGAACTTCGCCACGCGCTCGGTCGGCAACGCGCCCTGCGCCTTCCAGTGCATCACGCGCTCTGCGAACAGGCGCACCCGCTCCGGGTGGTCGGCGGGCAGCATCGGGTTGTAGGAGCCCAGCTTCTCGATGAAGCGCCCGTCGCGCGGGGCACGGCTGTCGGCCACGACGATGTGGTAGTAAGGGCGCTTCTTGGCGCCCGCGCGCGCCAGCCGGATCCTGAGGCCCATGCGGAAGTCCTTTCTCTAGAAGGGTCGTCGGTTGGAAAGGCCAGGGAGCAGCGCGGAGAGTCCCCCCCGCATCAGCCCCTTCTGGCCGAGCTTGTTCATCCGCTTCATCATCGCGGAGATCTCGTCGAACTGCTTCAGCAGCCGGTTCACCTCCTGCACCGTGGTGCCGGAGCCGGCGGCGATCCGCCGCTTGCGGGAGGCCTTGATGATGTCCGGGTTGCGCCGCTCCGCCATCGTCATGGAGGAGATGATCGCCGCCTGCCGCTTGAGGATGGCGGTGTCCAGGTTGGCCTCGGCGAGCTGCTGCTTGATCCTGCCCACCCCGGGCAGCATCCCGAGCATCCCCTGGAGCGAGCCCATCCTGCCGATCTGCAGCAGCTGCTTGCGGTAGTCCTCGAGGTCGAAGCCGCCCTTCTGCAGCTTGGCGGCGAGCTTCTCGGCCTCTTCCCTGTCGATCGTCTCGGCCGCGCGCTCCACCAGCGAGACGATGTCGCCCATGCCGAGAATGCGGTTGGCGATGCGGTCGGGGTGGAACTCCTCCAGCGCATCGAGCTTCTCGCCCGCGCCGAGCAGCACGATCGGCGCCCCCGTCACCGCCCGCATCGAAAGGGCCGCGCCGCCGCGCGCATCCCCGTCCACCCGCGTCATCACGATGCCGGACACCGTCAGCCGCTGGTGGAAGGCGCGGGCGGTGTTCACCGCGTCCTGGCCGGTCATGGCGTCCACGACGAGAAGCGTCTGGTGCGGCTTCGTCGCCGCCTTCACCGCCGCCACCTCGGCCATCAGCTCCTCGTCGATGGCAAGCCGCCCGGCGGTGTCGAGCAGCACGACGTCGTAGAGTTCCCGCCGCGCCACATCCATCGCGCGCGCGGCGATCGCGAGCGGATCCTCCCCGGGCACGACCGGCAGGGAGGCGACGCCCGCCTGCTCCGCCAGCACCGCAAGCTGCTGCTGCGCCGCGGGGCGGCGGGTGTCGAGGCTCGCCACCAGCACCTTCTTGCGCTCGCGCGTCCGGAGGCGGAGCGCGATCTTCGCCGTCGTGGTCGTCTTGCCCGAGCCCTGCAGCCCGACCATCAGGATCGCCACCGGCGCCGGCGCGTTGAGGTCGAGCCTGGTGGTCGTGCCCCCCAGCGCCTCGGTCAGCGCGTCGTGGACGATCTTCACCACCTGCTGCCCGGGCTGGACGGAGCGGATCACCTCCGCCCCCACCGCCCGTTCGCGCACCTTGGCGATCAGGTCCTTCACCACCGGCAGGGCGACATCGGCCTCGAGCAGCGCCACGCGCACCTCGCGCAGCGCTTCCGAGACGTCTGCCTCCGACAGCGCGCCGCGCCGGCGCAGCCGGTCGAAGATGCCGGTCAGCCTGTTGCCCAGGGCCTCGAACATCGGGCCGCTTTGCTCCTTCCGCCCCGACGCCCAAAGCCGAACGCGCCGCTGCGCGAGCCTTCGCGGAGCGGCGGGCGCCCGCCCGCAAAGGGCCGGCGTGACGTTCGGGACTGGTCCCGGGAGCGGCAGCCCTTACGCCCGGCCGCAGGCGCGGTCAAGGATTCCGCTGGCGCCACCCCCCACGCCGCCGGTAGGGTATTTATAAATCCCGCGCCAGCCGGAGGCCGCCGATGTCCGCCCGCATCCCCCGCCGCGCCGCCCTCGCCCTCGGGGCCTCCTCGCTCGCCGCGCCGGCACTCGGGCAGGGCGCGTTCCCGAACCGCCCCGTCACCCTCGTCATCCCCTACCCGCCGGGCGGCACGATCGACATCCTCGGCCGCGCCCTCGCGCCCGGGCTCGAGGCCTCGCTCGGCCAGACGGTGGTGATCGAGAACCGCGGCGGCGCGTCCGGCAACATCGGCACCCAGCGCGTCGCCCGCGCGGCGCCGGATGGCTACACCGTGGCGCTCACCACCAACGCGCCGCTCGTGACGAACCGCTTCTTCATGCGCGACCTCGGCTTCAACCCCGACACCGAGCTCGCCCCCATCTCCGCCGGTGCGGAGGGGCTGATGTGCCTCGTCGTCGCGCGCAGCCTGCCGGCGGCGAATGTGGCGGAGTTCCTCGCCCATCTCCGCGCCAACCCGGGCCGCGTCGGCTTCGGCACGCCAGGCGTCGGATCGCCCCACCATCTGGCAGGCGAGTTCCTGAAGCGGCTCACGTCCACCGACATGACGCATGTGCCCTACCGCGGCGGCGCCCAGGCGGTGACGGACCTTGCGGCGGGGCAGCTGCCGGCGGCGATCCTCTCGCTCGCCCCCGTGCTGCCCTCGCGCGAGCGCGTGCGGATCCTGGCGCTGACGTCGAACGAGCGCTACCCGGCCGAACCCGACATCCCCGTGCTGCGCGAGACGGTGCCGGGCTTCGTCAACGGCCCGGCGGCGATGACGGCCTTCGTCGCCCCCGCGGGCACCCCGCCCGAGCGCATCGCGCGCTGGAACGAAGCGGTGCGCGCGGCCTTCGCCCAGCCGGCGCTGGTACCGATCCTGGCGCAGAACGGCTTCCACCCGATCCCCGGCACGCCCGAGGCGCTGGCCGAGCGGCTGCGGGCGGAACTCTCGGTGGTCGAGCCGCTGGTGCGCGCCCTCGGCATCCAGCCGGAATGAGGCGCGCGGCTCAGCGCCGCACGCCGAGCCGCACCTCGCGGTGCCAGATGTAGAGCCCGGCGCCGACGAGCAGAGCCACCCCGAGCGCGTCCCACGCATCCGGCATCTCGTACCAGATCAGCGCCCCGAGCGCCGCCGTCCACAGGATCTGGCAGTACTCGAAGGGCGCGATCAGCGTGGTCTCGCCGGTGCGGTAGGCCTCCGTCATCATCAGCTGCGCACCGGCCGACACCACGCCGATCGTCAGCAGCAGGGCAAGCTGCCACCAGTTCGGCGTCACCCACACGGGCACCGTCAGCACCGCCGCGATCGCCGCCGAACCGAGGGCGAACCACGCGACGATCGCGATCGCCGGCTCCCCCTTGTCGCCCAGCGCCTTGATGGAGAGCATCGCCATCGCCCAGGCGAAGGCGCCGAACAGCACGAGCCCGACGGCGACGAGGTCCGTCTCCTCCCCCGCCTGCGGCCGCACCATGAACAGCACGCCGAGGAACCCCACACCGACCGCCGTGCGCCGCCGCCAGCCCACCTTCTCCTTCAAGAGCAGCATGGCGAGCGCGGTCAGGAACAGCGGCATGGTGAAGCCGAGCGCGGTGACGGTGGCGAGCGGCAGGCGGATGTAGCCGTAGAACACCGTCACCATGCCGATCAGGCCCCAGACGATGCGCTGGGCGTGGCCGAACGGGTGCCGCGTGCGCAGCACGCGGAAGCCGCCGGCGGCGAGGATGACGGGCACCAGCGCCGCGAAGCCGATCAGGTTGCGGAACAGCACGATCTGCCACAGCGGGATGTCAGGCCCGACCGCCTTCACCGAGGCCGAGGCGATCGCGAAGGTGGCGCCGGCGGCGATGACGAGCAGGATCGCCCGCGCGCGGGCCGAGGCGAGGGGGCGGGACGAGGGCTCCGGCATCGCGCCATGCAGTCACGCCAGGCGGCGCGGCGCAACCCTCACGGACGCCAGGGCAGGGTTCCGGGCGGCAGGCCCCGGCCGGCCAGGGTCGCCACCGCCATCAGCGCGCCCACCAGCACGAGCGACACCGTCGACACCGCCGCCGCCATCGGGCTCTGCCCGGAATCCTGCAAGGTGAACACGAGCACCCCGAGCGTCTGCGAGCCGGGGCCGTAGAGCAGCGAGGACACCGTGACCTCGTTGACAGACAGCAGCATCACCAGGATCGCCCCGGCCGCGACCGCCGGCGCCAGCAGCGGCGCCTGGATCTCGGCCAGCCGCCGCCACGGACCGGCGCCGAGCCCTTGCGCCGCCTCCTCGATCCGCCGGTCGAGCCGCGCCGCGGCCGCCGCCACCGGCCGCAGCGCCAGCGCCTGGTAGCGCGTGAGGTAGGCGAGCCCGATCAGCCACAGCGTGCCGTACAGCGCCGCCGCCCCGGGGATCAGGAAGGCGAGCAGGATGGCGGCGACGCCGGTGCAGGCGCCGGGCAGCGCATAGGGCAGGTCCGCCACCGCCGAGACGCTCCGCACCAGCCGCGAGCGGAGCGCCAGCGCCACCGGCACCACGGCGAGCGCCAGCACCGCAGCCGCGCCGGCCGCAAGCAGCAGCGAGTTCGTCAGCGCCCGGAGCGTATGCGCGCCGGGGGCGAAGATGGCGGCGAAGTTCCGCGCCGTCGCGGTGCCCGGCCCGATCTCCATGCCCATCGCCGGCACGAGCGCCGCCGACAGGAGCGCGATCATCGGCACCACCAGCACCAGCACGACATAGAGCAGCACCGCGCCGCTTGCTGCCCAGCCGCCCCGCATCGGCAGCGGCCGGAACGGCACGGAGGACGCGAGCGACGCCGCCCGCGCGGCATAGGCCTGCAGCAGCAGCCCCGGCAGCGCCATCGCCGCGAGCAGGATGGACAGCGCCGCCACCTGCGTCAGCGCCGACGGCCCGATGCCCGACAGCCGCTCCCAGATCAGCACCGTCAGCAGCGGGTAGCGCGCCGGGATGCCGATCAGCGCGGCGATGCCGAAATTGCCGAGTGCGGCGACATAGGCGAGGCCCGTCCCCGCCGCCACCGCCGGCAGCAGGATCGGCCAGGCCACCTCGCGCAGCGCCCGCCCGGGCGAGGCCCCGAGCCCCCGCGCCGCCGCCACCGCATCCCCGGGCAGCCGCCGCACCGCCGCCGCGACCGAGAGGAACACGAGCGGCGCCCCCTGCACGCCGAGCAGCAGGATGATGCCGCCCGGCGAGTAGATCGGGTTCGTGGTGCCGAGCGGCGGCGCGAGGCCGAGGGCGAGCAGCAGTGGCGAGGACGGGCCGCCCACGAAGATGAAGGCCAGCGCCAGCACCTGCGCCGGCACCAGCAGCGGCAGGATGACGAGGAAGATCAGGGTGCGCCGCAGCGGCACCTCGCGCAGCAGCAGCACGGCCGAGAGCGCCGCGCCGATCGCCGCCGCCACCGCCGCGCCGCCGAGCGCGACGAAGAGCGAACGCCCCGCCGCGCGCCACACCGGCGCATCGCCCCACAGCCCGGCCAGCGCGGCGCCGTTGCCGACTTCGGCCAGCAGCCGCAGCACCGGCGCCGCGCCGACCGCGAGCAGCCAGAGAAGCGCGAGCAGCCTGAGCGTCGCCGCCCCGTCGCCCGGCGCGCGCGCCGCGCCG
>JANWXJ010000192.1 GCA_025055335.1 Acetobacteraceae bacterium | reverse complement strand
GCCGCCCTCCCCGCCGCCGGCCCCGGCACCTATGACCGGCAGGGCGAGCGGCGGGCCCCGGCCGCCCCGGCCGCGATCGCCTTCGCCGCGCGGGTCTGACCGGCGGCGCTTGCCCGGGGCCGCCGCGCGGGGCAAGCGTGGCCGCGATGCGACGCCTCCTCGCCCGCCACGCGACCTTCGCGGTGATGTCCTGCCTGACGCTCGCCGCCGCCGTCGCCGTCGCGTTGCTGAAGGGCGAGGCGGCGCTGCGGCGCGCGCTGTCCGGCGCGCTCGACCTCGCGGCGTTCATCTTCCCGGTGCTCGGGGCCGGGCTGCTGCTCGCGGCCACCATGCGGCAACTGCTGCCGGAGGGCGCGCTGTCCCGCTGGCTCGGCGCGGAGTCCGGGCTGCGGGGGCTGCTGCTCGCCTCGCTCGCCGGCATCGTCACCCCGGGCGGGCCGATCGCGGCCTTCCCGCTCGTGCTCGTGCTGCTCCGCGCGGGCGCGGACCGCGGCGCGGTGGTCGCCTTCATCCTCTCCTGGGCGCTGAACGGCTTCCAGCGCATCCTGATCTGGGAGATCCCGCTGCTCGGGCTCGAGTTCTCGGCCCTGCGCTTCCTGGCCTGCCTGCCTCTCGCCGTCGCGGGCGGTCTCATCGCCCGGCGGATGCCGGCCTCCTGGCAGCCGGAGGCGCGATGAGCCCGACGCAGATGCTCGTCTGGGCGATGGCGGTCGCGGCCTTCGGGCTGCTGCTCCGTCGCCGCGGCCTCGCGCCGGCGCGGCGCGCGCTGCGGGACACCGGCGCCTCGCTGCTGCGGCTGCTGCCGATGATCGCCGTCGCCCTGCCGCTTGCGACGCTGTTCGCGGAACTGGTGCCGCCGGATGTCGCGCAAGGCGCGCTCGGGCGGGAGTCGGGGCTTGCCGGTATCCTGATCGCCACCGCCGCCGGATCGCTGCTGCCGGGCGGGCCCTTCGTGACCTTCCCGCTGGTGCTGGCGTTCCTCGCCGCCGGCGCCGGGCCGGCGCAGATGGTGGCGCTGATCAGCGCCTGGTCGGTGCTCGGGCTGCACCGCATCCTGGTGTGGGAGATCGCGATCCTCGGCCGGCGCTTCGCGCTGCTCCGCGTGGCGAGCGGCGCCGCCCTGCCCGTGCTTGCCGGGCTGCTTGCGGAGGCGCTGCTGCTCGCCTTCCCCGCCCTCGGCCGCTGAGCCTCAGCCCGCCTTCGTCAGCGCGTCGAACGCCTTGAGCCGCGCGAACAGCGCCGGCATCTCCTTGAGCGGGATCATGGTCGGGCCGTCCGACGGGGCGCGATCCGGATCGGGATGCGTCTCGAGGAACAGCGCCGCGCAGCCGACGGCGGCGGCGGCGCGAGCCAGCACCGGGGCGAACTCCCGCTGGCCGCCGCTGCTCGTGCCCTGCCCGCCCGGCTGCTGCACCGAATGCGTCGCGTCGAACACCACCGGATAGCCGGTGCGCGCCATGATGGGCAGGGCGCGGAAATCCGACACCAGCGTGTTGTACCCGAAGGAGGCGCCGCGTTCGCAGAGCAGGATGTTCTCGTTGCCCGTGCTCGCGATCTTGGCCGCGACGTTCGCCATGTCCCACGGCGCGAGGAACTGGCCCTTCTTGACGTTGACCGCGCGCCCCGTCCGCCCCGCGGCCAGAAGCAGGTCGGTCTGGCGGCAGAGGAAGGCCGGGATCTGCAGCACATCCACCGCCTCGGCCGCGGGCGCGCATTGGTCGGGGAGGTGGACGTCGGTCAGCACCGGCAGGCCGGTCCTCTCGCGGACCTCGGCGAGGATGGCGAGGCCTTCCGCCATCCCGACCCCGCGCGCGGCGTCGAGGCTCGTGCGGTTCGCCTTGTCGAAGGAGGACTTGTAGATCAGCGGCACGCCGGCCGCGCGCGCCATCTCGGCAAGCGCCGATGCGGTCTCCAGCGCATGCGCCCGGCTCTCGATCTGGCAGGGGCCGCAGAGGAACACGACCGGCAGGTCGTTGCCGATGGTGACGGGCCCGACCCGCACATGGCGCGGCGCCGTCATACCAGCCTCGCCTGCTTCACCGCCGCCCCGATGAAGCCCGCGAACAGCGGATGCGGATCGAAGGGCTTGGAGCGCAGTTCCGGATGGTACTGCACGCCGATGAACCAGGGGTGGTCCGGGCGCTCGACGATCTCGGGCAGCACCCCGTCGGGCGAGAGGCCGGAGAACACGAGCCCCGCCGCCTCCAGCCGCTCGCGGTAGGCGATGTTCACCTCGTAGCGGTGGCGGTGGCGCTCCCGGATCTCGGCGACGCCGCCGTACACCTCCCGGACCAGCGAGCCCTCCGCCAGCACCGCCGGATAGGCGCCGAGGCGCATGGTGCCGCCGAGATCCCCACCCTCGCGCCGCTTCTCCACCATGTTGCCGCGCTGCCACTCCGTCAGCAGCCCGACGACAGGTTCTGCGCAGGGGCCGAACTCGGTCGAGGAGGCCTCGGGGATGCCGGCCTGGTTCCGCGCCGCCTCGATCACCGCCATCTGCATGCCGAAGCAGATGCCGAAGAAGGGGATGCGGCGTTCGCGGGCGAAGCGCACCGCCTCGATCTTGCCCTGGGTGCCGCGTTCCCCGAAGCCGCCGGGCACCAGGATGCCGTGCACGCCTTCCAGACGCTGCACGGCCGCGGCGTCGCCGCCCTCGAAGATCTGGCTGTCCACCCAGTCGAGCTTGACGCGGACGCGGTGGGCGATGCCGCCGTGGATCAGCGCCTCATGCAGGGATTTGTAGGCGTCGAGCAGGTTCGTGTACTTGCCGACGACGGCGATCGTCACCTCGCCTTCCGGGTTGCGGATGGCGTGCACGATCCTCTCCCACCGGCGCATGTCCGGCTCTCCGTAGAAGGAGAGGTTGAAGTGCCGCAGCACTTCGCGATCGAGCCCCTCGGCGTGGTACTGCAGCGGAACGCTGTAGATGCTGTCGGCGTCGAGGGCGGGGATCACGCTCTCTGGCCGCACGTTGCAGAACAGCGCGATCTTGCGGCGCTCGTTCTCGGGCAGCGGCCGGTCGGCGCGGCAGAGCAGGATCTGCGGCTGGATGCCGAGCGAGAGCAGCTCCTTCACCGAATGCTGGGTGGGCTTCGTCTTCAGTTCGCCCGCGCTCGCGATGTAGGGCACGAGGGTGAGGTGCAGGAACAGGCTGCGCTGCGGCCCGAGCTCGTTGCCCATCTGCCGGATCGCCTCGAGGAAGGGCAGGCTCTCGATGTCGCCGACGGTGCCGCCGATCTCGACCAGCACGAAGTCGTAGCCTTCTGTCTCGGCCTGGATCGCCTCCTTGATCGCGTCGGTGATGTGCGGGATCACCTGCACCGTGCCGCCGAGATAGTCGCCGCGGCGTTCCTTGGCGATCACCTCGGAGTAGATGCGGCCGGTCGTGAAGGCGTCGGCCCGCGTCGCCGCCACGCCGGTGAAGCGCTCGTAGTGGCCGAGGTCGAGGTCGGTCTCGGCGCCGTCGTCCGTCACGTACACCTCTCCGTGCTGGTAGGGGCTCATGGTCCCCGGATCCACGTTGAGGTAGGGGTCGAGCTTGCGCAGCCGCACCTTGTAGCCGCGCGCCTGCAGCAGCGCCCCGAGGGAGGCCGCAGCGATGCCCTTGCCGAGGGAGGAGACCACGCCGCCGGTGATGAAGACGAACCGCGCCATGGGCCCCCTTCATAGGCGAGCGGCGGGCGGAGCGGAACCCGCCGCGCCGGGATGGCTGCCCTGCTTCAGGTTTCGGGGCGGCGGCGCGGCGCGACTCGGGCGCCGCGCCGCCGGATTTCAGTTCACCGGCACGGCGGGCGCCGCGGGCGCCGCGGGCGCCGGGGCGGTTGGCGCCGGAGCGACGAGGATCGAGCCCTGCTGCGAGGTGCCGCGGGTGATCAGCGCGAGCAGCAGCGCCACCACGAAGAACGCGGTGCCGAGGATGGCGGTGGTGCGCGTGAGCAGGTTGGCGGTGCCGCGCCCGGACATGAACGCCCCCATGCCCTGCGAGGAGCCGATGCCAAGCCCGCCACCCTCGCTGCGCTGGACCAGCACGATGCCGATCAGCGCGAGGGTGATGAGCAAGTGGACGACGAGGAGGAAGGTGACCATGGCGGAGGCGTTTAGAGCAGAACCGGGGCCGAGGGGAACAGCCGCCGCTCAGCCGCCATGGGCGGCGCGGTAGAGCTCGAGGATCTCCGCCCGGGAGGGCACCCGCGGGTTGTTCGCCGGGCTGCCGGAGGCGAGCGCCTGGTCAGCCATCAGGGGCGAAAGCGCCGTCCATTCCGCCTCCGGGATGCCCCAGGCGGCAGGGGTGGGCACCGAGAGGTCGCGGTTCAGCGCCTCGAGCTCCGCGACCAGAGCGGCCCCGGCGGCCTGGTCGCCTTCCCCCTCCGCCGCGAGGCCCATCACCCGCGCCGCCTCGGCGTAGCGCGGCAGCGCCGCCTCGAGCGACCAGCGGGTGACGAGCGGCAGCAGCATGGCGTTCGACAGCCCGTGCGGCACGTGGACATGCGCGCCGAGCGGGCGGCTCATGCCGTGCACGAGCGCGACCGAGGCGTTGGAGAAGGCCAGACCCGCGAGCGTCGCCCCCTCCATCATCGCCGCCCGGGCGGCAAGATCCCCGGGCTCTGCCCAGACGCGGCGGAGATTCGGCGCGATGCGCCGCATGGCGGCGCGCGCATACTCGTCCGAGACCGGATTGGCGCGCCGGCTGACGAAGGCTTCGAGCGCATGGGTCAGCGCGTCGATGCCGGTGTCGGCGGTGATGCGCGGCGGCAGGCCGAGGGTGAGCTCGGCATCCACCACCGCCGCGAGCGGCAGCGCACCGAGCCCGGATATCAGCATCTTCTCGCCATGCGCGGTGTCGGTGATGACGGTGAAGCGCGTCGCCTCGCTGCCGGTCCCGGCGGTGGTCGGCACGCAGATCACCGGCAGGGCGGCGCGGTCGGCCTCGGCCGGCACCTTGAAGGCGCGGATGTGGGTGCCTTCCGGGGCGGCGGCGAGGATCGCCATCGCCTTCGCCGTATCCATCGGGCTGCCGCCGCCGAAGCCGATCAGGCAGTCGTGGTCGCCCGCCCGCAGCCGGGCCACGCCCGCTTCCACCACCGTATCCGTCGGGTCGGGCACGGTGTCGGTGAACAGGCCGGGCGCGATCCCGGCGGCCAGCAGCGGCGCGAGCGCCCGCTCGAGCAGCCCGGAGCCGGCAAGGAACGGGTCGCTCACCACCAGCGGCTTCGACAGGCCGAGCCGACGCAGCACCTCGGGCAGCCGGGCGAGCGATCCCGGCCCCATCAGCATCAGCCGCGGCGCGACAAGGGTTGCGATGGTCATGGCGGCCTGTCCTCCCGGCCGCGGACAGTTCCGCCCGAGGCCCGCCCGGTCAATAGCCGCGGGCGGGGTCGCACCGGTTCGGCAGCGGCTCGCCGCGTTCCCAGGCGCGGATCGCCTCGGCGGCGAAGCGCGCGCGCTCCGCCTTGGGGGCGAGGGAGGCGCAATGGGGCGTGACGAGGATCTTGGGGTGGCTCCAGGCCGGGTGGCCGGGGGGCAGCGGCTCCTCCTCGAACACGTCGAGCACCGCGCCGGACAGCCGCCCGGCGTCCAGCGCCGCAACGATGTCGGCGAACACCTGCTGCGCGCCGCGCCCTGCGTTCACGAGGCCCGCGCCCTCCGGCAGCTTGGCGAACAGCGGCGCAGAGAGGATGCCGCGCGTGGCCGGCGTGTCGGGCAGCAGGCAGACCAGGATGTCGGTGCGGGCAAGGAAGGGGTCGAGCTCGCCGTCTCCCGCGAAGCTCTCGACGCCGGGGATGGCCTTCCGGCTGCGCGACCAGCCGGCCACCCGGAAGCCGAGCGCGGCGAGCATCGCCGCCGCCCGTCCGCCGAGCACGCCGAGGCCGAGCACGCCGACGCGGCATTCGGGGGCGGCGAAGCGCGGCTCGAAATACTCCCAGCGGCCGGCCGCCTGGTTCACCGCCCAGCGCCGCGCGCCCTTGAGCAGCGACAGCACCGCCCAGCAGACATATTCGCCCATCCGCTGCGCCGCCCCCGGGGTGGCCAGACGCACGATCGGCACGCCCTTCGGCAGGAAGGGATCGCGCAGGATGCCGTCCACCCCGGCGCCGGAGCCGAGGATGAGGCCGAGATTGGGGTAGGAGGCGAGCCGCCCCGGCTCCGGATCCCACACGAGCGCGAAGCGCACCTCCTCCGGCCGCACGGAGGGATCGTCCCACCAGCGTATCTCGAGCCGCGGATCGGCCTCGGCGAAGGCCTGCCGCCACTCGGGCAGCGCCGCTTCACCGCCGGATTTCACCAGCATCAGCATGTCCGTCCTCCTCGCGACCGCCGGCGCCAAGGCTGCCCCGGGGCCCGGCCGGGGGAGGACCATCGCCGCGGGGCGGGATCAAGCGCGTTCTCGCGCAGGCCAACCGGCGTAAGGGGAAGCGGGGTCCGGGTCCGAGGGGTGATCGCCCGTGCGGGGCCGGCCCTCGCGCCGTCACGCCGGCGCTGCCGCCCGTGGGTGCGGCCACGCCCGGCGCGTGCCGGCCGCAGGTCCCCATGCAGAGCCCGCCTGGCCGCGGGCAGGACGAAAGGCCCGGCTCGCCCGCCCGCCACGCGCCGCCCCGACCCCTGGCGCAAGCCGAGAGGGGCGCCTCTGTCCGGCAGCCGGAGCGCAGGCCCCTGCTGGCCGCTCCCGCCGGGCGGAAGGGGCAAGGGGGGCGGAGCGGAGGACCCGGCTCAGTCCGGGCAGCCGCAGCCGATCGTCTCGACGCGCTCGCCGCGGATCACGTGGTGGTCCACCCACTCGGCGACGAGTCGCCGCGCCTCGTCCACCGAGGCCTCCGGGTGGTGGATCCGGTAGAGGGCCGTGCAGGCGGCGAAGGCGGCGAGATCGGTGGTCCCCGCCTCCCGCAGTTCGCGGTAGGCCGTCACGACCGCACGCTCGCAGCGCCGCGTGATGTGGCTGAAGTCCCGGCCCATGCGATCCTCCGGCCCGCGAGACGGAACTGATAATCGCTCGCAACTGGCGAACGTGCTTATACGCCCGGCCGTGCTGCGCCGCAAGGGCACGCCGTCAGGCGCCGTTCGCCACCGCCTCGGCGAGCGCGCGTCCGACATCTTCGGTGCCGGCGTTGCCGCCCATGTCGCGCGTGCGCGGGCCCCCGTCGGCGAGCAGCGACTCGATCGCGCGCAGGATGGCGGCGGCGGCCTCCGTCTCGCCCAGGTGCTCGAGCATCATCGCCCCCGACCAGATCTGACCGATCGGGTTGCAGATGCCCTTCCCCGCGATGTCGGGCGCGGAGCCGTGCACCGGCTCGAACATGGAGGGGAAGCGCTTCTCGGGGTTGATGTTGGCCGACGGCGCGATGCCGATCGAGCCCGCCACCGCCGGCCCGAGGTCGGAGAGGATGTCGCCGAACAGGTTCGATCCCACCACCACGTCGAACCAGTCCGGATGCTGCACGACATGGGCGCAGAGGATGTCGATGTGGAACTGGTCGGTCGCCACGTCCGGATATTCCGCGGCGATGGCGGCGAAGCGCTCGTCCCAGTACGGCATGGTGAAGGTGATGCCGTTCGACTTGGTGGCCGAGGTGACCTTCCTCCGCCTGCGCCTGCGCGCGAGCTCGAAGGCGTAGCGCAGGATCCGGTCCACGCCGATCCGGGTGAACACGCTCTCCTGCGTGACGAACTCGCGCTCGGTGCCGGCGAACATGCGCCCGCCCGTGCTGCTGTACTCGCCCTCGGTGTTCTCGCGCACCACGACGAAATCGATGTCGGCCGGCCCGCGGCCGGCGAGCGGCGTGCGCACCCCGGGCAGCAGCCGGCAGGGCCGGAGGTTCACGTACTGGTCGAAGCCGCGGCGGATCGGGATCAGCAGGCCCCAGAGCGACACATGGTCCGGCACGCCCGGCCAGCCGACGGCGCCGAGGAAGATCGAATCGGCCTCGCGCAGCCGCTCGAGCCCGTCCTCGGGCATCATCCGCCCCGTGGCCTTGTAGGTCTCGCAGGACCAGTCGTAGTGCGTGGCGGAGAGGGTGAAGCCGAAACGGCGGGCGGCGGCGTCGAGCACCCGCAGGCCCTCCGGCACCGTCTCCTTGCCGATGCCATCCCCCGGGATCACCGCAATGCGATAGTGCCTTGCCATGCGCGCCCTCCTCCGCCATCGCCCGCTGCGTCGCACGGGGCGGGCGGCTTGGCTAGGGGGTCAGCGGCGGCCGGCGCGCCAATCCTCCGGGTGGAGGAAGCGGGATCCCCACAGGCCTCGGCGCTCGGCCTGCGCCTCGTCCTGGAACCGGTAGTACTCCTGCACGCGGTTGCAGCGGCCGGACACCACGGCCCAGCCGGCCCAGACCATCCACCCCCCGATCTCGGTTCCGCCCACCCAGCAGCGGGCGACCGAGCGGTTGAAGAAGCGAGGATCGACCGGCACGCACACCACCTCGGCCCGCCCGATCCGCCGCTCGAGCACCGGGCCTCACCGCTGGTTCGCCCGCCGCCACTCCTCGGGATGTTCGAACGGGCCCTGCCAGATCCCCCTCCCCTCCCACCAGGCGAGCGCCTGCTGCGGCAGGTAGCGCCAGGAATAGCGCGTATAGGCCACGGCCCAGCCCTCGCGCACGAGCCGGGCGTTGATCTCCTCCCCGCCCGACCAGCAGCGTGCCAGCGAACGCCCGTAGCGGTCGGCGCCGGAGACGCGGCAGACCACCGGCTCGCCGCGCAGCAGCAGCGAAAGTGCCTCCGCCGCCATCTGGCCGCAGGGCCAGGGCGAACCGTCGCTGCGGCGGCAGTTCTGGCGGAGTTCGGGCGCGTCCAACCCGTCGAGCCGGACGGGATGTCCGGCGACGGCGAGCGTATCCCCGTCGGTGACGGCGGCGGGGCCGACGATCTCGCCTGCGCCGCGGAACGCCCCGCTCAGCCCCGCCAAGCCCGCCGCCGCGGCCAAGGCGGCGACGACCAGCGCCAGCCCCCAACGCCCCCGACGCCGGCGACGCTCGCGCTCCCACCGCCAGACCCGCCACGTCCAGTAGAGGCGGGTGCGCCAGCGCCGGAACGCGGTCATCATGGACGAAGCGCCCCCGCTTCGCTACGCAAGCCGCGCCAAGGAGCGCCCGCCATGACCACGACCCACGCCTCCGACTGGGACCGCGACGCGGCCCTCACCACCGCCCGGATCCTGCTCGAGATCAAGGCCGTGAACTTCCGGCCCGAGGAGCCCTTCACCTTCACGTCCGGCTGGAAATCGCCGGTCTACATCGACTGCCGGCGGATCATCTATTTCCCCCGCGCGCGCAGCAAGATCTGCGACCTGGCGGTGGAGAAGATCCACCGCCATGTGGGGGTGGAGACGATCGAGGCGGTGGTGGGCGGCGAGACGGCGGGCATCCCCTTCGCCGCCTGGATCGCCGACCGGATGCTGGCGCCGATGGCCTATGTGCGGAAGAAGCCGAAGGGCTTCGGCCGCAACGCGCAGATCGAGGGGGATGTGCCGGAAGGCAGGCGCACCCTGCTGGTTGAGGACCTGACGACCGACGGCGCCTCGAAGATCCGCTTCACCACCGCGCTGCGGGAAGCTGGCGCGATCTGCGACCACACCTTCGTCGTGTTCTTCTACGGCGTCTTCCCCGGCGCCTTCGAGACGATGAAGCGCATGAACCTCTCGCTCCACCACCTCTGCACCTGGTGGGACGTGCTGGAGGTGTGCCGGGAACGGCCCTATTTCGGCGACTCGGCGCTGTCAGAGGTGCGGAAGTTCCTCGAGGACCCGGTGTCCTGGTCGCGCGCGCATGGCGGCATCGGCAGCGTCGAGGAGGCGCGGCCGAAGGAACCGGTGGAGTAGAGGTTGCGCGCCGCCCGGCCCGGCCGCTCCGACGCCGCGCGGCAGGCGGAACGCGCGATGGCCCCCGACGCGCCTGCGCGGATGGTGAAGATGCCGTTCGTGTCCGACCTCGAGCGCAGGGAGGCCGATTGCCCGATCGGCGCCGCCGCATGATCCGCGCGATCCTCGCCGTGCTGCTGCTCGCCCTGCCCGCCGCCGCCCAGCCGCGGGAGACGCTGACGATCGGCATCACGCAATACCCGGCCACCTTCCACCCGAACATCGAGAGCATGGCGGCGAAGTCCTACATCCTCGGCTTCGTCCGCCGCCCGCTCACGCTCCACGGGCAGGACTGGCACCTCGCCTGCGGCATCTGCGAGACGCTGCCCACCCTGGAAAACGGGCTTGCCGTGCTGGAAACCACCCCCGACGGACGCCCCGGGATCCGCGTGACGTGGCGCATCCGAGAAGGCCTTCGCTGGGGGGATGGCACGCCCGTCACCGCCGAGGACCTGCGCTTCGCCTGGGAGGCCGGCCGCGCCTTCGAGACGGGCTTCGGCCCCGCCGAGTTCTACCGCCGCGCCTACGAGTTCCTCTCCTCCCACCCGCGCGAAGCGACGCTGCGGTTCGACCGCGTGACGTTCGAATACGCCTCGGCCGGGGATTTCCAGCCGCTGCCCGCGCATCTCGAACGCGCCATCTGGGAGGCCGACCGACGCGCCTACCGCAGCCGCACCCGCTACGAGACGGACACCACGAACCCCGGCCTGTGGAACGGGCCCTGGCGAATCGCCGCCGTGCAGCCCGGCGCCGGCGTGACGCTGGAGCCCAACCCGCACTGGAACGGCCCCGCCCCCGCCTTCCGGCGGATCCGCGTGCTGACGGTGGAGAACACCCCGGCGCTCGAGGCGCAGCTCCTCTCCGGGCAGATCGACATGATCGCGGGCGAGCTCGGCCTGCCGCTCGAACAGGCCCTCGCCCTGCAGCGCCGCGCGGGCGAGCGCTTCCGCTTCCACTTCCAGCCCGGCCTGATCTACGAGCACATCGATCTCAACCTCGACAACCCGATCCTCGCCGACCGGCGCGTGCGGCAGGCGCTGATCCTCTCGGCCGACCGCGCGCAGATCGTCTCCCGCCTGTTCGACGGCCGGCAGCCGGTCGCGCATTCCAACGTCAATCCGCTCGATGGCGTGCATGATGCGAATGTGCGGCAATGGCCCTTCGATCCGGCGCGGGCGCGGGCGCTGCTCGAGGAGGCGGGCTGGCGCCAGGGCCCGGACGGCATCCGCCGCAACGCCGCCGGCGAGCGGCTGGTGCTGGACTTCATGACCACCGCCGGCAACCGCTCGCGCGAGCAGGTGCAGCAGGTGCTGGCCGCCGGCTGGCGGCAGGCGGGGATCGAGGTGCGCATCCGCAACGAGCCGCCGCGCGTGTTCTTCTCCGAGACCCTCTCCCGCCGCCGCTACGGCGGGCTTGCCATGTTCGCCTGGATCTCGAGCCCGGAATCGGTGCCGCGCAGCACGCTCCATTCCGACGAGATCCCGACGCCCGAGCGCAACTGGTCCGGCCAGAACTACACCGGCTTCCGCCACCCGCGCATGGACGAACTGCTGGAACGCCTGCCCGAGACTCTGCGGCGCGAGGACCGCCTGCCGCTGTGGCGCGAGGTGCAGGCGATCTACGCCGAGGAGCTGCCGGCGATCCCGCTGTGGTTCCGGGCGGATGCGCATGTCTGGCCGCTTTGGCTCGAGGGCGTGCGGCCGACGGGGCACCTCAATCCCTCCTCCCTCTGGGCCGAGGAGTGGCGCCCGCGGCGATGATCGGCCTGATCGCCTCGCGTCTTGCGCAGATCGGCCTCACGCTCGCGGCGCTCTCCTTCGCCGCGTTCCTGCTGATCGGGCTGATGCCCGGGGACCCGATCGCGCTTGCGATCGCGGGCGATCCGCGGCTTTCGGCCGAGGACGCGGCGCGGCTGCGCGCCCTGCACGGGCTCGATACCCCGATCCTGCAGCGCTACCTCGCCTGGGCGGCCTCCGTCCTGTCCGGCGAGTTCGGGCATTCGCGGCTGTTCGCCCGGCCGGTGGCCGAGCTGCTCTGGCCGGCGCTCGGCTCCACGCTGCTTCTGCTCGGGGTGGCGGTGCTGTTGTCGGCGGCGTTCGGGCTGCTGCTCGGGGCGCTGGCGGCGGCGCGGCCGGGCGCGCGCGCCCTCGTGGATGCGACGGCGATCCTCGCCGCCTCGGCCCCCACCTTCTGGATCGGCATCCTGCTCATCATCCTCTTCGCCGTGCTGCTCGGCTGGCTGCCGGCGGGCGGGCAGTCGGAGGCGGGCGGGCTCGACGCCGTGCGGTTCCTGGTGCTGCCGGTCGCCACCCTTGCCATCGCCGGGCTCGCCTCCTGGGCGCGGCACGCCGCCTCGGCACTGACCGAGGCGCTCTCGTCCCCCTGGATCGTGACGGCGCGCGCGCGCGGCGCCTCGCTCCGGCGGGTGCTGTGGGGGCATGCCCTGCCGAACGCCGCACCGCCGCTCGTCACTCTGGCGGCGCTCGATGCCGGGGCGCTGGTCGGCGGCGCGCTGGTGACAGAGACGGTGTTCGCCCGGCCCGGCATGGGCAAGCTGCTCTACGATGCGGTGATGGGCAGCGACCTCAACCTCGCCCTCGTCGCGCTGCTCCTGATCGGCGCGGTGACGATGGCGGCCACCCTCTCGGCCGATCTCGCGCTGCGCGCGATCGATCCCCGCCTGCGGGACGCGCCGTGAACGCAAGGCTCCGGCTCGGGCTTGCCTGCCTTGCGCTGCCGGCGGCGGCGGCGCTTGCCGCCCCGCTGCTGTCCGCCCTGCTTGGCCTCGATCCCGCGGAGCCCGACCTGTTCAACCGCTTCGCGCCCCCCTCCGCCGCCAATCCGCTCGGCACCGACGATCTCGGGCGGGATGTCCTGCTCCGGCTTGCCTATGGCGCGCGGGTGTCGCTTGCCGTCGGGCTGGCGACGGCGCTGGCCGCGACGCTGATCGGCACCGCCATCGGCCTGTTCGCCGCCTGGGCCGGGGGCGTGGCCGATGCGGTGCTGATGCGGGTGGCGGATGCGCTGCTTGCGCTGCCGGCGCTGCCGCTGCTCGTCATCCTCGCCGGGCTCGATCCCGCGGTGGTCGGCCTGCCGCGGGGCGAACCGATCGCCGACATGATCCGGATCGTCGCGATCCTGGCCGCCTTCGGCTGGGTCGGCGTGGCGAGGCTGGCGCGCGCCCAGGCGCTCTCCACCCTCGCGCGCGATCATGTGCGGGCCGCCCGCGCACTCGGCGTGTCGGAGGCGCGGCTGGTTCTGCGGCATGTGCTGCCGGCGCTGTCGGGGCCGGTGTCGGTCGCCACCGCGCTCGCCGTCGCAGGCGCGGTCCTGGCGGAATCCACCCTCTCCTTCCTCGGGCTCGGAATCGCGCCGCCGGCGCCGTCCTGGGGCAATATGCTGGCCGGCGCGCAGGAGGCGGTGTTCGAAGCGCCGCAGGCGGCGCTCTGGCCCGGGTTGTGCATCATGTTGGCGGTTGCCGGGGCGACGCTGGTCGCGGACGGGCTGCGGCGGGGCTGACGCGCAACGTCATCCGCCTGTCATCCGTTCGTCTCGGGCCTGTCGCCGATCGCCGGGTAAGCCGCCCGGGAAGCGCGGCCCCCAATCCCCGCGCCTCCTGGGGAGAACGAACAATGCCGGACGATCTGCGCCGCCTCGCCGAGGAGGACACCTCGGGCGACGAGCGGATGTCGAACCATTCGCCGAACCCGCATTTCCGCGACATCATCGAGGCGCATCTGTCCCGCCGCGCGGCGCTGCTCGGCAGCCTCGGCGCCGCGGTGGCGGCGATGCTCGTCCGCCCGGGCGAGGCCGAGGCCGCGCGCATGGCGGGCGAAGGCCCCTCCGCCCCGGGCGCCATCGGCTTCCGGCCCGTGCCGGTGTCGAGCGAGGACACCCTCGTGGTGCCCGAGGGCTACACCGCCCGTGTGCTGATCCCCTGGGGCACGCCGATCACCGGCTCCATGCCGGCCTTCCGCCCCGACAACACCGCGGCGGAGCAGGCGCAGCAGGTCGGCCAGCACCATGACGGGATGCACTTCTTCCCGATCGAGGGCCGCGATCCCTATCAGGGCTCCTCGGAGGACGGGCTGCTCGTGGTGAACCACGAGTACATCGAGCCCCGCTTCCTGCTGAACCCGGTCGCCGCAGGGCAGCGCGTGCGCGACGGCCGGCTGCCGGTTCCCGAAGGCGGGCGCGATCCCGACCACGTGCGCAAGGAGATCAACGCCCACGGCGTGACGATCGTGCGCATCCGCAAGCAGGCGAACGGCGAGTGGCAGGTGGTGCCGGATGTGCGCAACCGTCGCATCACCGCCGCCACCCCGATGGAGATCTCGGGGCCGGTGCGCGGTTCGGACTTCGTGCGCACCAAGTACAGCCCCGACGGCACCCGCGTGCGCGGCACCATCAACAACTGCGCCCATGGCGTGACGCCCTGGAACACCTACCTCACCTGCGAGGAGAACTGGGCCGGCTACTTCGTCAACCGCACCCAGATCGACCAGAAGCCCGAACTGCCGCGGGAGCACGAGCGCTACGGCGTGCCGACCGGCCAGGCCCGCTACAACTGGGACCAGGTGCGCGGCGGCGGCGACGAGTTCGAGCGCTTCGACGCCACCACCAAGGCGGCCTCCCCGGTCGAGGACTACCGCAACGAGCCGAACGGCTTCGGCTGGGTGGTGGAGATCGACCCGTTCAACCCGAACTCGACGCCGGTGAAGCGCACCGCCCTCGGCCGTTTCGCCCATGAGGGGGTGGAGTTCGCGCCGGTGCGCGAGGGGCAGCCGATCGTCGCCTATGCCGGCGACGACGCGATCAACGAGTACATCTACAAGTTCGTCTCCGCCCGGCCCTACAACGCGGCCACCGCGAACGGCAGCCTGCTCGACGAGGGCACGCTGTACGTGGCCAAGTTCAACGCCGACGGCACCGGCGAGTGGCTGCCGCTCGTGCACGGCCAGGGGCCGCTCGTCGGCCGCAACGGCTTCCGCAGCCAGGCCGAGGTGCTGGTGAACACCCGCGCCGCCGCCGATGCGGTGGGCGCCACCAAGATGGACCGCCCCGAGTGGATCGCCGTGGATCCGCGCGACGGGCGGGTCTACTGCACCCTCACCAACAACACCCGCCGCACGCCGGAGCAGACCGAGCCGGCGAACCCGCGCGCGCGGAGCCAGTTCGGCCACATCATCCGCTGGCGCGAGGCGAACGACGACCACACCTCCACCCGCTTCACCTGGGACATCTTCGTCCTCGCCGGTCCGCCGAACGACAGCCGCGGGCCGAACGGCCAGCCGCTCGGGCCGGAGAACATCTTCGCCTGCCCCGACGGCCTCTGGTTCGACAAGGACGGGCGGCTCTGGATCCAGACCGACATCGGCGAGGCGGAGCAGCTCCGCGGGGCGCTCGCGCCCTTCGGCAACAACCAGATGCTCTGCGCCAACCCGGTGACGGGCGAGATCCGCCGCTTCCTCACCGGCCCGCGCGGCCAGGAGATCACCGGCGTCTGCACCACGCCCGACGGGCGGACGATGTTCGTCAACGTCCAGCACCCGGGGGCGACGACGTCGGACGAGAACTTCGCCACCGGACGCTACTCCAGCAACTGGCCGGACGGCGGCAACAGCATCCCGCGTTCGGCAACGGTGGTGATCACCAAGAACGACGGCGGCGTGATCGGCACCTGAACGCCGCGCCACGCGTGATGGCGGGGGCGGCGGGCCTCGGCCCGCCGCCCTTGTTGTTCGTGCTGCGCTAACGGCCGGGGCGCCCGCCATCCGGGCGCGACAGCCCGATCAGCGTCGTCCGTGGCGGGATGCCCGGCCGGAACTCCGGCCACCGGGTGGTCGGCCGCGAGAGGCCCGCGCCCTCCTCGGCGCCTGGCGTTCGGACGAGAGCGAACAGCGTCTCGCCGCGCGGCGAGAGCACCGCCCCGCCGATCCCGGCCGCGCGGGGCGCGGCATAGGCGGGCAAGGGCAGCCCGCGTGAGGGCCCGGAGAGCGGACAGGCGAAGAGCGCGTCCGGAGACTCGCCGACGCGGCCGCCGCGATCCGTGCCGATCCACAGCATATCCTCCCCGTCGAGCGTCAGCGTCGCCGGAAAGAGCGGCCAGGTCGTGTCCGGTGCGGGGCCGCGGCCGCGCGCCCCGCCCTGCGGGTCGCCGCCGGCGACGAGAACGCGCACCGCGCCGGTCGGGGCGGCGGGGTCGCCGCCGCCGAGTTCGATCTCGAGCACCTGGCCAAAGGGGCTGCCGCCGCGCCGGCCAGCAGGCGGCGCCAGCTGGCCCGGCGTGCCCGTGACGGCGACGTAGAGCCGCCCCGAGGCGGTGACCGCAACGCCGTCCGGCAGCTCGAGCGGCGTCGCACCGAGGGCCGTCGCCGCCGCCAGCGGATCGAGCGCGGCCTCGGCCGGCAGCGCGAGCCAGCGGAGCCGTCCCTGATCCATCCGGGCCACCGACAGCGTGCCGCGGTCGAGGGCGTCGGGCTCCGCCGCCCTGCCCGCCGAGACGAAGCGGAACAGATGGCCGAGCGCCCGGCGGTCGGTCAGGAACACGACGGCGCGTCCGTCGGCGGACAAGGCCGAAGCCACGCCGGCGGCCTCGATACGGCCGAGGGCGGTCCGCTTGACCGGCAGCGCCGACGGATCGAGGGCGTCGAGTTCCGCAATCCAGCCGAAGCCCTCGGCCTGGGCGAAACGGGGGCCGAGGCCGCGCAGCCGGTTGGTCCAGGCTTCAGCCTCGCTCTCGGCGAGGAGCAGCGTGCCCCAGGGTGTCACGCAGCCGCCGCGCGGCCCGAGCAGCCCCTGCACCGTCTGCCCGACCCGTGCGGCGGCAGGACCGGAGACTCGGCAGAGCGTGTCGGCGTTGAGCTTGCGGCTCTGGAAGCCGCCCTCCACCACGACCCATCTGCTGCCGCGCCACTCGAGATTGAGGATGCTCGCCCCCTGCATCGCCGCGGCCACCTCGGGAAGATCGCGCCCGCCCGGGAACGCATGGGCGGGTTCAACCCGCGGATGCCCGACGGCGAGCACCGCGCGCGGTAGGCCATCCGCCGCCATCGGCGGTTCGAGAAGGCCGAGGATCCGGCCATCCCAGCCGAACTGGCGCTCGGCGGCGAGGGGCTCGGGCCGCTCCGGGAGGAAGGGAGGCGCCCCGGGCAGCACCGGATCGCCCCAGCGGATCACGACCGACCGCTCGAGCCCGGGCGCCACCCAGTCGTCGGCTCGGCCGACGAGGCGCGCCGGGGCGAGACCCTGGGCAGCGGCCGGCGATGCGACCAGTGCCGCGCCGCCGGCGAGCAGCGCGCGTCGGGACAACCGCGTCATGCCGTCTCCTCTCCTCGCCTGGTCGCTCGGGACGGTTGCGGTATCGCGAAAGCGGGGCGGGCCGGCAAGCGGCCGATCGTCAGCGCGCGCGCTCCACGCAGAAGGCGACCACGTCCGACATCGCCCGCTTCACCGCCCCGTCCGGGAAGGGTGCAAGCGCCGCGAGCGCCCGCGCGGCATAGTCCCCCGCCCGGGCGATGGTGGCGTCGATCGCGCCGTGCCGGACCATCAGCGCCACCGCCCGGGCGAGGTCCTCGGGCGTCTGCTCCTGCCTCTCGATGGTACGCTGCCAGAAGGCCCGCTCTTCGGCGTCACCGCGGGCGTGGGCGAGAAGCACTGGCAGCGTCAACTTGCCCTCGCGGAAGTCGTCGCCGACCGTCTTGCCGAGGGCGGTCTGGTCGGCCGCGTAGTCGAGCGCGTCGTCCACCAGCTGGAAGGCGATCCCGAGGTTGTGCCCGTAGGCGCGCAGCGCCGCCTGTTCCGCGGCCGGACGCCCGGCGACGACGGCGCCGACCTCGGCGGCGGCGGCGAACAGCGCCGCCGTCTTGCCCTCGATCACCTGCAGGTAGGTCGCCTCGTCGGTCGCGAGATCGTTCTGGATCGTAAGCTGAAGCACCTCGCCCTCGGAGATGGTGGCGGAGGCATCGCACAGGATCCGCAGCACCTCGAGGCTGCCGTCCTCGACCATCAGCCGGAAGGCGCGGGCGAACAGGAAGTCGCCCACCAGCACCGAAGGCTTGTTGCCGAACAGCGCGTTGGCGCTGGCGCGGCCGCGGCGCAGGGCACTCTCGTCCACCACGTCGTCATGCAAGAGCGTCGCAGTGTGGATGAACTCGACGCAGGCGGCGAGCCCGATGTGCCGCCGACCGGCATGGCCGCACAGGCGCGCGGCGGCGAGCGTGAGCAGCGGCCGCAGGCGCTTGCCGCCGGCCGCCACAAGGTGCGAGGCAAGCTGCGGAATGAGCGCCACCGGGCTGTCCATGCGCTCGACGATCAGGCGGTTCGTTTCCTCGAGATCGTCGCGCAGCAGGGCGGCGAGCGCGGCGAGCGCATCCTCTCCGGGGCGGGGGGCGGCGGTTGCCGCGGCTGATACGTCCACGCGCTGCTTGACCTCGGTGCGGGCGCGGCACCATAGGCGAGGGGTCGGGGGGCGGCAAGCGCGCCCCGCGCAGCGTAACCGCCCGGGAACGCACCGCTTGCGTATCGTCGCCGCCACGGCCGATCCGGTCCGCCTGAGCTTCCTGCTGGCCCTGCTGGCGGATGCCGGGATCGAGGCGGTCGTGCTCGATGCCCACATCTCCGCCGTCGAGGGCGGGATCGGGATCTTCCCGCGCCGGGTCGCAGTGGCCGAGGAGGATGCCGACGCGGCGCTGCGCCTGCTTGCGGCGGCAGGCGAGGAGACGGCGTGAGCGGGGACAGGCTGCTCGGCGGCAGGGTGGTCCTGCGCCAGCCGGAGCGGGGCCTGCGCGCGGGGCTCGATGCGGTGATGCTGGCCGCCGCCGTCCCGGCGCGCCCCGGCGAGACGGTGCTCGAGGCCGGCGCCGGAACCGGGGCCGCCATCCTCTGCCTGATGGCGCGCGTGCCGGGCCTGACAGGCGTCGCCGTCGAGCGGGATCCGGAACTGGCGGAACTCGCGCGCGCGAACGCCGCGGCGAACCGGGCGGCGCTGACGGTGATCGAGGGCGACATCGCGGATCGGCGGATCCGCGACGGCCTGCCGCGCTGCCACCACGCCTTCGCCAACCCGCCCTATTGGCCCGGCGGAACCCGCCCGCCGGAGGCGCTGCGTGCCGCGGCGACCCATGCCGACCGCGTGCCGCTCGGCGCCTGGGCGGCCTTCTGCGCGGCACCGCTCGGGCACCGCGGCAGCGTCACGCTGATCCTGCCGGCCGCCCGCCTGTCGGAAGGCATGGCCGCATTGCGGGCTGCCGGCTGCGGGGCGCTGACGCTGCTGCCGCTCTGGCCGCGCGCCGGGACGGCGGCGAAACGTGTCATCCTCTCCGGCCGGCGCGGCGCACGCGGGCCGGACCGCCTGTTGCCGGGCCTCGTGCTGCATGCGGGATCCGGCTGGAGCGCCGAGGCGGAAGCCGTGCTGCGGGACGCCGCCGCGCTGGCGCCCTAACGGTCCGCGGCGGCGGGTCAGCCCCGCGTGGCGCCCGGCACCCACAGCACGTCTCCCGCGGCGTCGGCGTTCAGCCTGCGGGCAAGCACGAACAGATGGTCCGACAAGCGGTTCAAGTAGCGGATCACGGCGGGGTTCACCGCCTCCGCCGCGGCCAGCGCCACCACCTCGCGCTCGGCGCGGCGGACCACGGTGCGCGCGAGATGCGCCGCCGCCGCCGCCCGGCTGCCGCCGGGCAGCACGAAGGAGCGAAGCGGCGGAAGCGCGGCGTTCATGGCCGAGATCTCCGCCTCGAGCCGCGCCGACTGCGCGTCCGACAGGCGGAGCCGGCCGCCGCCCTCGCCGGGCACGCAAAGGTCGGCGCCGAGATCGAACAGGTCGTTCTGGATGCGGACCAGCATCGCATCGGCTTCCCCGCCTGCCGCAACCTCGCAGCGGAGCACGCCGATCGCGGCGTTCGCCTCGTCCACGGCACCCAATGCCGCGACGCGCAGGCAGTCCTTCCGCACGCGCGTGCCGTCGCCGAGCGAGGTCTCCCCCCCGTCGCCGCCGCGCGTCACGATCACGTCGAGCCGGACCATGGGCACCTCCGGGGGAGGAGATGGGTTGGCTCAGCCCCGATCATAGAGGAGGCGCGCGCGGATCGTCCCCGGCACCGCCCGCAGGTCGGCCAGCACGCGGTCCGGATCGGGGACGTTGTCGGCCTCGACCACGACGTAGCCGATCGCCGGGTCGGTCTGCAGGTATTGCGCGCCGATGTTGAGGCGGTGGGCGCGGAACACGTCGTTGATCAGCGCCAGCACGCCCGGCACGTTGTTGTGGACGTGGATGAAGCGGGTGCCGGAGGGACGAGTGGGCAGCGAGACCTCCGGGAAATTGACCGCGCCGAGGGTCGTGCCCGTATCGGAATAGTCCACCAGCTTGCGGGCGACCTCCTCGCCGATGCGTTCCTGCGCCTCTTCCGTGCTGCCGCCGATATGCGGCGTCAGGATCACGTTCGGCAGGCCCTGCATGACGCTGGCGAAGGCGTCGCCGTTCCGCGCCGGCTCCTCCGGGAACACATCGAGCGCAGCCCCGCCGAGCCGACCGGCGCGGATCGCGGCGGCGAGCGCGTCGAGATCCACGACGCGGCCGCGGGCGTTGTTGATCAGCATCGCGCCCGGCTTCATCGCGGCGATCTCGGCCGCGCCGATCAGGTTCTCGGTCGCGGGAGTCTCCGGCACATGCAGGCTTACGACGTCGCTCTCGGCCAGCAGAGCCGGCAAGGACGGGGCGGGCTGGGCGTTGCCGTGCGGCAGCTTCGGCACGACGTCGAAGTAGATCACCCGCATGCCGAACGCCTCGGCGAGGACCGAGAGCTGGCTGCCGATGTTGCCGTAGCCGACGATGCCGAGCGTCTTGCCTCGCACCTCGCGGCTGCCCTCGGAGGACTTCTCCCACCTGCCGGCATGGGCCGCGGCCGAACGGTCGGGGATGCGGCGGAGCAGCATGACGATCTCCCCCATCACCAGCTCGGCCACGCTGCGGGTGTTGGAGAAGGGCGCGTTGAACACCGGCACGCCGAGCGCCTTCGCCGTGCGCAGGTCCACCTGGTTCGTGCCGATGCAGAAGCAGCCGACGGCGATCAGCCGGTCGGCCGCCTGCAGCGCGAACTCCGTCAGCTGCGTGCGGCTGCGGATGCCGAGGATGTGGACGCCCTTCAGCGCCTCGGCGAGCGCCGCGCCGTCGAGCGCCCGCGCCAGGCGCGAGACGTTGGTGTAGCCGGCGGCGGCGAAGAGCCGCACGGCGCTGTCGGAGATCCCCTCCAGCAGCAGGATGCGGATGCGGTCCTTGCGGAGGGAGAAACGTTCGCTCATGGTCTCGGGCTCCGGGGCGAAGCGCGGCGTCATGCATCGCGCTCGGGCGCGGCGCAAGAGAGGCTCCGGCAGGATCCGGGAGACGCTGATCACCGGTTCGGCCTTCGCCGCTCGCAAGCTGGTCTCTCGGCAGCGGTGCCGCCGGGCGCAACGGCCTCGGCTCCGGCTTCAGCCCCAACCGGCGGCTCAGCCGATGACGGCGATCGCACGGGCGGCGACGCGGCGGGCGAGCGCGCGGAGTGCTGGCCGCACGGGCCGCGGCGGGGGCGGCGCGTCGGCGAGGGTGGCGAACCAGTGCCAGGGAGGGTTCCGGCCCGCCGCGCGGTGCCAGGTGATGCCGCGCAGCACCTCCTCGGCCTCGAGCGGCAGGCGGTCGGGGAGGTCGTGGCCGTCGAGAGCCCCCCATAGCCCCGCCCAGCAGCGCGCGACGGCCCAGGGGTTGTAGCCGCCGCCGCCGGTGACGACGAGGCGGGGCGCGAGCGGCAGCAGGGCGCGCAGCGCCGCCCGATGCGCGGCGTTGGTGAGGGCGAGGCGCGAGAGGGGATCCTCCTCCACCGCATCGGCCCCGCACTGCAGCATGATCGCCTGCGGGCGGAAGGCCTCGGCGATCGGCAGGATCGCCTCGTGCAGCAGGGCGTCGAACTCGGCGTCGTGGAAGCCCTCCGGCACCGGCAGGTTGGCGGCGTGGCCGCCGGCGGTGTCGTGCTCCCGCCCCGTCCCGGGCCAGCGGCCGGCCTCGTGCACCGACAGGGTGAAGACGCGGGGATCGCCGTGGAAGGCGTCCTCGACGCCGTCGCCGTGGTGGGCGTCCAGGTCCACGTAGAGGATCCGCGTCAGCCCCTGGTCGAGCCAGGCCAGGATGCCGAGCACGCAATCGTTGAGGTAGCAGAACCCCGAGGCGCGGTCGGGCCGGCCGTGATGCGTGCCGACCCCAGGCGCATGGACGACGCCGCCATGCCGCGTGAGCTCGGCGGCGAGGAGCGCGGCGCCGGCGCCGGTGGCGGGGCGGCGGAACATCTCGCGGTAGATCGGGTTGCCGTCGGCGCCGATGCGGTGGCGGGCGCGGATGTGCTCGGGCACGGATTGCGTGCGCTCGGCCTCCTGCAGGGCGGCGATGTAGTCCGGGGTGTGGAAGCGGGCGAGCTGTTCGGGGGTCGCTTGCGGGCTGTCGCGGTAGCGGGCGGGATCCTTCCAGCCAAGGGCGGCGATCAGGTCGAGCGTGGTCGAGACGCGCGGGATCGCGAGCGGGTGTTTCCCGCCGTAGCTGGAGCCGCGGTAGATCTCCGATCCGATCAGGACCGGGCGCGTCATCTCGCGGCGGCGGTGGCCTGCGCGTTGAGATCTGCGATGGTCGCGCGGCTCGTGATCTGCTCCGGCGCGTAGCGCAGCGCGATCACGGCGGGCCTGCCCGAGGCGGCGGCGCGGCGGAAGGCGGGGGCGAACTCGGCGGTGCGCGTCACGGTCTCGCCATGGCCGCCGAAGGCCTCGATGAAGGCCTTGAAGTCGGGGTTGGTGAGGCGCGTGCCGGAAACCCGGCCGGGATAGGCGCGTTCCTGGTACATGCGGATCGTGCCGTACATGCCGTTGTCGAACACCAGCACGATCGGCGCCACACCCTCGTGGAAGGCGGTGGCGATCTCCTGCCCCGTCATCAGGAAGCCGCCGTCGCCGACGCAGGCCACCACCATGCGCCCCGGGCAGGTGATGGCGGCGCCGATGGCGGCCGGCACCGCGTAGCCCATCGCGCCGCAGGTGGGGCCGAGGAAGCGCTGCCGGTCCTTGAGGTGGGTGAAGCGCGTGACCCAGGTGGCGAAGTTGCCGGCATCGGTGGTGAGGATGGCGTCCTCCGGCAGCAGCGACTCGAGCTCGCGCATCGCCTGCGAGAGGTTGAGCTCGCCCGCCTGCGGCACCGGGGCGAGCCCGGCCTCGCGCGCCGCGCGCAGCTGCCGCCTCCACTCCGCCCAGCGGGCGCCGTCCACCGGCGGCAGCGCGGCCGCGGCGTGGGCGAAGGCGTCGAGGTCGCAGGGGATGCCGAGGGCGACGCGATGCACGCGGCCGATCTCGGCGCGGTCGGGATAGACATGCACGATCGGCGTGGCGCCGCCGAGGTCGAACAGGGTGTAGCCCTGGGAGACCGGCTCGCCGAGGCGCGTGCCGAGGGCGAGCACGAGATCCGCCTGTTTCGCCAGCCTCACCAGCGCCGGATCCGCCCCGACGCCGAGATCGCCGGCATAGAGCGGATCGGTGCCGGGGAAGCAGGATTGCCGGCGGAACGCGACGGCGACCGGGATGCCGGAGGCGCGCAGGAAGCGGTGCAGCGCCGCGCGGCCGTCCTCGCTCCAGGACGAGCCGCCGAGGATGGCGAGCGGGCGTTCGGCGCGGGAGAGGCGCTCGCGCAGCTCGGCCATCGCCGCGGGATCGGGCTGAGCCGGGGCGATCCGCTGCGGCGGAAGGTCGCGCAGCTCGGCGAACTGCTGCTGCATCTCCTCCGACAGCGCGACCACCACCGGGCCCGGGCGCCCGGACACCGCGACATCGAAGGCATGGGCGATCTGCTCCGGGATGCGTCGGATGTCGTCGATCTGCGTCACCCATTTCACGAGCGGGGAGAACATCCGCCGGTAGTCCACCTCCTGGAAGGATTCGCGGTCGGTCTCCTCGTGCGGGATCTGGCCGACGAACAGCACGAGCGGCGTGGAATCCTGCCGGGCGATGTGGACGCCGATGCTGCCGTGGCAGGCGCCGGGCCCGCGCGTGACGAAGGCGACGCCCGGACGGCCGGTGAGCTTGCCGTGCGCCTCGGCCATGTTCACCGCGCCCGCCTCGAACCGGCAGGTGACGAGCCGGATGCGGTTGCCTATGGCGTGGAAGCCATCCAGCACCGGCAGGAAGGATTCGCCCGGCACGGAGAACACGTGGCTGACACCCTGCGCCGCCAGCGCATCGGCGATGATGCGCCCGCCTTGCCGCATGCCGTCAGCCATCGGTTCGTCCCCTCCGCATCCGCCGCCCCTGATAGACCGGGGGCGGCGCGGCGCGGAAGGGGGCGGGCCTCACTCCGCCGCGACGGGCCCGCGGCGGCGCTCGCTGGCTTCGAGCTCGGAGAGCTTCGCGGCGATCGCGCCGATCGGCTTGGTGAGCGGCGCGAGAAGCAGGTAGAGGGCCGGGATCGCGTAGAGCGTGACGAAGGTGGACAGCGTCACGCCGCCGACGATGACGACGCCGAGCGCCTGCCTCGCCTCCGCCCCCGCGCCGGTGGCCACCGCGAGCGGCCAGGCGCCGAGGGCGGTGGCGATCGACGTCATCAGGATCGGCCGCAGCCGCACCACGGTGGCTTCCAGCACCGCGTCGTGCACGGATTTGCCCTCGTCGCGGAGCTGGTTGGCGAACTCGACGATCAGGATGCCGTTCTTCGCCATCAGCCCGATCAGCAGGATCATGCCGATCTGGCTGTAGATGTTGAGGCTGCCACCCGTGAGCACGAGGGCGAGCAGCCCGCCGGTGACGGCGAGCGGCGTCGAGAGCAGGATGATGAGCGGGTGCACGAAGCTCTCGAACTGCGCCGCGAGCACCAGGAACACGACGAGCAGCGCCATCGCGAAGGTGACGTAGAGCGCGGTGCCCGACTGCCGGAACTCGAGGCTCTGGCCGCGGTAGGAGATCCTCGCCTCGGCGGGCAGCAGCTCGGCGGCGGTACGGTCCATGTACTCGAGCGCCTCGCCGAGGGAGTAGCCGGGCGCGAGCGAGGCGGTGATGGTGATGGCGCGAACCCTGTCCTCGCGGGCGAGCGACTGCGGGCGGGCGCGCTCGCTGATCTGGACGAAATTGGACAGCGGCACGAGGCCGCCGCCCGCGGCGCGGACGAAGATGTTCGTCAGGTCTGCGGGCGTGCCGCGGTCGGCCTCGCGGGCCTGCAGCAGCACCGCGTATTCCTCGCCGGCCACGGCGTAGGTGCCGACCTGCCGGGCGCCGAACATCGTCTCGATGGTGCGGGCCACCGCCTGGATCGAGACGCCGAGCTCCGCGGCCTTGCGACGGTCGATCTCGACGCGGATCTCCGGCTTCGTCTCCTGGTAGTTGTGGTTGACGTTGAGCAGCCGCGGGTTCTCGCGCAGCCGCTCGAGCATCAGGTCCCGCCACTGCACCAGCGTGTTGTAGTCTGGCCCGCCGATCACGAACTGCACGGGCGGCTGGAAGCCCCGCGCGCCGAGCGAGGGCGGGTTGAGGGCGAAGGCACGCGCGCCGGGCACCTGCGCCACGAGTTGCGGGAAGATCTCTGCGGCGAGCGTCTGCTGGCTGCGCTCCCGCTGGTGCCACGGCGCGAGGCGGATGAACACGTTCGCCACGTTCGACTGCGGCGGCCGGGCGAAGCCGCCGAGGGTGGCGAACACCACCGTCGCCTCGCCGCTGTCGACGTAGCGCTGGGCGATGCGCTCGACGCGCTGCACCTGCTCGCGCATGTAGGCGAAGGAGGCGCCCTCCGGCCCCGTCATCGGCACAATGATCACTCCCCGGTCCTCGACGGGGGTGAACTCCTTCGGCAGCGCGTTGAACAGCACGACCGCCAGCCCCGACAGCGCCGCCGCGCCGCCGAGCACGAGCAGCGGCGCCTTCAGCGCGCCGCGCAGCGTGACGCGCAGCGCGTTGTTCATCGCGAGGAAGACCGGCTCCGTCCAGCGGACGAGGCGGCTCTCGCCCTCGTGCGGCCGGAGCAGCTTCGAGCACATCATCGGCGTCAGCGTCAGCGCGATGAGGCCCGAGAACACCACCGAGGCCGCGAGCGCCAGCCCGAACTCGGTGAACAGCCGCCCGGTATTGCCGCCAAGGAAGGACAGCGGCACGAACACCGCGACGAGCACTGCGGTGGTGGCGATGACGGCGAAGGCGATCTGCCGGCTGCCGCGGATCGCGGCGAGCAGCGGCGGCTCGCCCTCCTCGATCCGGCGGTGGATGTTCTCGAGCACGACGATCGCATCGTCCACCACGAGGCCGATCGCGAGCACGAGGCCGAGCAGCGTCAGCACGTTGATCGAGAAGCCCATCGCCGCCATGGCGATGAAGGAGGCGATGATCGAGACCGGGATCGCCACCGCGGGGATGATGGTGGCGCGGAAGGAGCGGAGGAACAGGAAGATGACGCCGACGACGAGGATCAGCGCGATCATCAGCGCGTGCTCGACCTCGTAGATCGACTGCGCGATGAAGATGCTCTCGTCGTAGCCGTACTGCACGTCGATGCCGTCCGGCAGGCTCGGGCGGATGCGCTCGATCTCAGCCTTCACGCCGTCCGCGACCGAGAGCGTGTTGGCGGTGGACTGGCGCAGGATGCCGATGCCGATGCCCGGGCGGCCGTTGATCCGGTATTCGCCGCGGGCGTCCTCGGGCCCGACCTCGATGCGCGCCACCTGGCCGAGCAGCACCTGCCCCTGCGCGTTGCGCGCGATGACGAGGTTGCGGAACTGCTCGGGGGTGGACAGGCGGGTGTCGGTGCGGACGGTCAGTTCGCGCTGCGTGCTCTCGATGCGGCCGCCGGGGAGCTCCAGGTTCTCGCGCCGGATCGCCTCCTCGACGTCCTGCACCGTCAGGCCGCGGGCGGCGAGTTCCTGGCGGTCGAGCCAGATGCGCATGGAGAAGCGCCGCTCGCCCGAGATGATCACCTGCGCCACGCCCTCCACCACCGCCAGCCTGTCCACGATGCGGCGGCGCGCGAGGTCGGTCAGTTCGAGGCCGGAGAACTGGTCGGAGGCGAGGGCCACCCACAGGATCGGCCGCGCATCGGCGTCCTGCTTGGCCACCACCGGCGTCTCCGCCTCGGCCGGCAGGCGGGAGGCGGCGCGGGCGATGCGGTCGCGCACGTCGTTCGCCGCGGCGTCGATGTTGCGCGAGAGGTTGAACTCGATCGTCACCTGGCTCCGCTCGTCGCGCGAAGTGCTCGAGATGACGCGGATGCCCTCGATGCCGGCGACGGCGGACTCGATGATCTCGGTGATCTGGTTGTCCACCACCGCCGCCGAGGCGCCACGATAGACGGTGGTGACGGATATTACCGGCGGGTCGATCGCCGGATACTCGCGCACCGGCAGCCGGAAGAACGAGGCGAGGCCCAGCACCACCAACAGCAGGCTGATGACGGTCGCGAAGACCGGCCGCTTGATCGAGACGTCGGAGAGGACCATCGGGGAAGCCTCAGCTCGTGGGGCGGGTCATGGTTTCGGTCACGCGGACGGGCAGGTTGTCGCGCAGGCGCTGCACGCCGCGCACGACGACGAGTTCGCCCGCGCGGACGCCGTCCAGCACCTCGACCTCCCCGACCAGCCGCTGGCCGAGACGCACCTGCTGCCGGCGCGCCCGGCCGTCGCGCACGACGAAGACGAACACCCGGTCCCCGACCGGGTCGAGCGCCTCCTCGGCCACCAGCAGGGCGTTCGGCCGCTGGTCGAGCAGCAGGTCCACCGTCATGAACAGGCCGGGGCGGAGCGCGTCGTCCGGGTTGTCGAACTCGGCGATGACGCGGATCGTGCGCGTCGCCGTGTCCACGCGGGTGTCCACCACCGCGACCTGCCCCTGGAACACCCGGTCGCCGTAGGCGGCGCTGCGGGCGGTGACGCGCGCGCCCGGCACGACGCGGGCCAGGAACACCTCGGGGATCGCGAACTCGACCCGAACGCGAGAGGTGTCGTCGAGCGTGGTGACCGCGGTGCCGGGCTGGATCAGCGCGCCCGGGCTGACCTGGCGCAGGCCGACGCGGCCCGAGAACGGCGCGACGATCCGCATCTCCTCGATCCGCGCCTCCACCTGCCGCACCCTGCCTTCGGCCTGGCGCGCCTGGGTCTCGAGCGTGGTGATGCGCTGTTCGGCGATGGTCTGGCCCGGCTGCAGGCGGCGCGCCCGCTCGAGCTGGCTGCGCGCATCGTCGAGCTGGGCGCGCGCCTGGTCGAGCTCGGCGCGGAGCGCGGCGTCGTCGAGCTCGACCAGCACCTGCCCCTGCTCCACGCGCTCGCCCTCGGTGAAGCGGATGGCGGTGACGATGCCGGCGACCTTGCCTGTGACGACCACCGCATCGCGGGCGCGCACCGTGCCGACGGCCTGCGCG
>JANWXJ010000172.1 GCA_025055335.1 Acetobacteraceae bacterium | reverse complement strand
TGCGCTGCTGCGCGCGGCGGAGGGACCCGGCGCGGGCGGCGGGGCGGCGGCTGCTCGTCCTCGAGGCGCGGGAGGGCGATGCGGCCGAGGCGCTGCTCCGCGCCGCGGGCTGGACGGCCGCCGGCCGCATCGCCGACTATGCTCTCGCGCCCGACGGCACGCCGCACGCCGTCGTGTCCCACGCCCGGAGCCTCGCATGATCGATCCGCGCTACTGCCGCGTGATGGCGGCCTACAACAGCGAGATGAACCGCCGCCTCTACGCCGCCGCCGACCGCCTGACGGAGGCCGCGCGGCGGGAGGACGAGGGGGCGTTCTTCGGCTCGATCCACCGCACCCTGTCGCATCTGCTGTGGGGGGACATGGTGTGGATGCACCGCTTCGACGGCTGGCCTGCGCCCTCGGCCAGCCTGCGCGAGAGCCCCGACGCCTTCCCCGACTGGGCGGAGCTGAAGCGCAGGCGCGCCGAGACCGACGCCGCGATCGAGGACTGGGCCGCGCGCGTCACCCCCGCCTTCCTCGCCGGCACGCTCTCCTGGCACAGCGCCGTCGCCGGGCGCGAGGTGTCTCGGCCGACGGCGCTTCTGGTCGCGCACATGTTCAACCACCAGACGCACCACCGCGGCCAAGCGCATGCGCTGATCACCCGCGCGGGCCAGCAGACGGGCGACACCGACCTGCCTTTCGTCGTGGATCCGGCGCTGGCCGTCTAGCGCCCGAGCAAGGGCAGCAGCGCGGCCAGCACCTCCTCCGGCGCCTCCTCCGGCAGGTAGTGGCCCGAGGCGACGGGCCCGCCCGAGACGGGGCCGTCGGCATAGCCGCGCCAGACGGACAGCGGCTCGTACCACTGGCCGATCTTCCCCTTCGCGCCCCACAGCACGAGCAGCGGGCAGCCGATGCGCAGGCCCTCGGCGCGGCTTGCGCGGTCATGCGCGAGGTCGGGGCCGGCGGCGGCGCGGTAGTCCTCGCAGATCGCCTCGATGGTGCCGGGGGCGTGCAGGGCGGCGAGGTAGTCGGCGCGGGCCTCGGGGTGGAAGAAGGAATCGTCCTTCGGCTTGCGCGAGGTCTGGAAGCGGAACCAGTGTTCGATGTCGGCGCGGATCATCCGCTCCGGCCCGGGATGCGGCTGGGCGAGGAAGAACCAGTGCCAGTAGCCGAGCGCGAAGCGGGAATCGGCCGTCTCGAAGTGGTGGAGGGTGGGGACGATGTCCATCACCGCGAGGCGCTCCACCGCCTCGGGCGAATCGAGCGCGAGGCGGTGGGCGACACGCGCGCCCCGGTCATGCGCCGCGACGGCGAAGCGCGGGAAGCCGAGACCGCGCATCAGCGCCAGCATGTCGGCCGCCATCGCGCGCTTGGTGTAGTGGCGCGCATCGGGCGTGACGGGCGGCTTGTCCGACCCGCCATAGCCGCGCAGATCCGGCGCGACCACGGTGAAGCGCCGCGCGAGGGCCGGCGCGACCCGGTGCCACATCGCATGCGTCTCGGGGTTGCCGTGCAGCAGCAGCAAGGGCGGGCCGGCGCCGCCGATCCGCAGCCGAAGCGTGATGCCGCCCGCCGGGGCGTGGCGCAGGGCGAAGCCCTCGAAGAATCCGTCCATGCCGCGATGCTACACCGCGACGGAGTGCCTCGCCTCGCTCCGCGGGAGATAGGCGTCGAAGGCGGCGGCGACGACGCGGCAGAGCGGCCGGCCGGCAGGGGTGAGGGCAAGGCGCGCGCCGCTCAGGGTGAGCAGCCCGTCGGCGGCGAGGTCCTCGATCGCCGCCCTGTCCCACCAGCCGGGGGCGGCGCCGAAGCGGGCGGCGGCCTCGTCCAGGTCCACCGCGCCGTCGCACATGATGCGCTCGATCACATGGGCGCGCAGGCGATCCTCCTCCGTCAGCGCGCGGCCCTTGGCCACCGGCAGCACCCCGGCGCGCACCGCGCGGGCCCAGGCGTTGGTCTCGGCGATGTTCTGCGCATAGCCGAAGCGCGTGCGGGAGATGGCGGTGGCGCCGAGGCCGATCAGCGTCTCGGCCTGGTCGGTCGTGTAGCCCTGGAAGTTGCGCCGCAGCCGGCCTTCGCGCGCGGCGACCGCGAGGCTGTCCTCGGGCAGGGCGAAATGGTCGAGGCCGATCGGCACGTAGCCGGCGGCGACCAGAGCTTCGGCGGCGCGGGCGGCCTGTTCGGCGCGCTCGGCCGGGCCGGGGAGGGAGTCGGCCTCGATCATCCGCTGGTTCTTCGCCATCCACGGCACATGGGCGTAGCCGAAGAGGGCGATGCGGTCGGGGCGCATGTCGCAGGCGATGGCGATGGTCTCGAGCAGCGTCCGCACCGTCTGGTGCGGCAGGCCGTAGATCAGGTCGAAGTTGATGGCGGCCACCCCTGCGGCGCGCAGCCCGTCCACCGCCCGGCGCACCATCCCGGGCGGCTGGATGCGGTTGATCGCGGCCTGCACCTTGGGGTCGAACTCCTGCACGCCGAAGGAGGCGCGGGTGAAGCCGAGAGCGCCGATCATGCCGATCATCTCGGCGGAGAGGGTGCGCGGGTCGCTCTCGATCGCGAGTTCGGCGCCGTGGCGGACGTCGAAGCGGGAGGCGATTCGCGCCATGCAGCGCGAGAGATCCTCGGGGCTCAGCGCCGTCGGCGTGCCGCCGCCCCAATGCAGGTGGGAGACGGCAAGGCCCTCGGGCAGGGCATCGGCCGCGAGCGCGATCTCGGCGCGCAGCGTCTCGGCATAGGCGGCGACGGGCGCCTCGCGCGCGGCGAGTTTCATGTTGCAGCCGCAGTACCAGCACATCTGCCTGCAATAGGGGACGTGCAGGTAGAGCGAGACGGGCTCCTCGGGCGGCGTGCGGGCAAGCCATTCGCGCCAGGTGTCGGCCGGGAAGCCCGGCTGGAAATGCGGCGCCGTCGGGTAGGAGGTGTAGCGCGGCACCGCGCGGGCGGCGTGGCGGGAGAGGGCGTCGCTCATCTGCGGCTCCAGGAGATCGCGAAGCGGCAGGCGGCGGCGCCGCTGCCGCAGCAGAGCGTCTCGCGCATCTCGGCCTGCGGATGCACAAGCGTGCGGAACAGCCGCGTGAACACCGCGAGGTGGAAGTGGCAGGGGGCGGTGGCGAGGGGGTTCGCCTCGATCTCGATCACCGCCGGGGGGCCGGGCGTGACGAACACCCGCCCCGATCCCGCGAAGGTCCAGGCGTTGCGGGCGATGGCGCGGAGCAGCAGCGGCGCCGCGAGGCGGGCGGGCAGGGCGCGCAGCAGCCACTGGGCGGGGCGCGGGAGGCGGTGCGCGAGCAGGTAGTCGGCGGTGCGGTCGGCCGCGGCGTCCCATTCGGCGGCCTGTTCGGGGGCGATCCGGCGGCTGGCGTCGAAGCCGGAATCCACCGTCTTCCTGGTCTGCCGGCGCCAGTAGCCGACCCTGCCGAGATCGTAGAAGGTCCGGCGGAACCCGGCCTTCAGGAACGCCTTCAGGCAGCCGAGCAGGTATTTGCGGCGGAAGCCGCTGCCGCGCCAGGGGGAGTGGAACAGCGCCTTGATCATGTAGAAGCGGCGGTCGTTGTGCATCACGCGGTCGAGCAGCTCGGCGCGGTCCATCGCCTCGGGCTTGATGATGGGCGTGACGACGTTGGACGTCTCGAAGTCGTAGGTCTCGACCTTGTCGCGCAGCTCCTGGAACAGGGGGCTGAAGGGCCAGGGGGTGTACATCGCCCAGTTGGCGAGGTCCGGGTTCCAGTCCCGCGCCATGCGGTAGGTTTCCTCGAGCGTCTCGGCCGTCTCGTTCTCGAGCCCCACGATGAACCGGGCTTCCGTGAAGATGTCGGCCTCGCGCAGCAGGCGGATCGCCTCCTGTTCTGCGCGATGCTGGTCTCCTTGTTGAAGCGGTCGAGCTTCATCTGCGCCGCCGCCTCGGTGCCGAGCGAGACGTGGACGAGCCCGGCGCGGCGATAGAGCGGCAGCAGCGCCTCGTCCCGCAGGATGTCGGTAACGCGGGTGTTGATGCCCCACTTCACCTTCTCGGGCAGGCCGCGGGCGATGAGTTCCTCGCAGAAGGCGACGAACTTCTTGCGGTTGATGGTGGGTTCCTCGTCGGCGAGGATGAAGATGCCGACCTTGTGGTCGCGCGCCAGCGTCTCGATCTCGTCCACCACCTTCTTGGGGTCGCGGATGCGGTAGTCGCGCCAGAACGTCCACTGGCTGCTGAAGGAGCAGGGGAAGGGGCAGCCGCGCGCCATGTTGGGGATGGCCACACGGAGGCCGAGCGGGAGGTAGATGCTCCCGCGACAGGATGCCCCAGTCGGGGGCGATGGCGTCGAGGTCCTTGATCGTGGGGGCGGCCGGCGTGGCGACGAGGCTGCCGCCGTCGCGGAAGGCGAGGCCCTTGATGGTGCTGTGGCGGGTCTCCGACGCGCCGGCCTCCACGGCGCGGACGACGTTCAAAAGGATCTCCTCGCCTTCGCCGCGCACGATCACGTCCACCTGCGGCGCCTCGGCCAGCACCTGCTTGTACATGAAGGTGGCGTGCCCGCCGCCGAGCACGCGCAGCGCCCGCGGCGCGGCCTGTTGCGCGATCTCCAGCACCCGCTCGGCCTTGTAGATCGAGGGCGTGATGGCGGTGGTGCCGATGATGTCGGGGTCGGCCTCGCGGATCAGCCCGGCGAGAGTCTCGTCCGGGATGTGGTCGGTCATCGCGTCGATGAACCGCACATCGGTGTAGCCTGCGCGCTTCAGCGCCCCGGCGAGGTAGGCGGCCCAGGCGGGGGGCCAGTTGCCGGCGATCTCGGCGCCGCCCGAGTGGTCGTTCGGGTGGACGAGCAGGATGCGCATGGGACGGGCCTCCGCCGGGGGACGGAGGAAGGTTAGGGCGCTAAGCGTCAGAGAGAGTTGACGTGGATCAATGTCAGATGCGGTGGATGTCGGGTGTGCAGGTTCCCCTTGGACGCTGGCCGGCCCAGGCGCATCGCGCATGTCCTTCGCGGGCTGCGCCCGGCCCGCGCCTCGGTCCGGCGGAACGGCACGACATGACATCTGACGACGCCGCTGCCCATCCGCTCGGCGACGGAGGTGCCGGGCCTGCCGGCGGCGTAGCGGCCGCCTCAGCCGGGCGGCTGCAGCGCCGAGACGTCGTCGCCCTCCCCCGGGCGCACGAGGTGGGGCGGCACCCTGGGCGGCTGCGTCCGGCTCGCCGGGAGCGGCGAGACACGGGGCCTGTCCCCGCGGCAGCGGCGGAAATCCGCCTTCGCCTCCTCGCGCAGCGCGGCGTCCGTCAACAGGTCGAGGCCGGCGGCGGCGGCGATGATGCGGCCAGGGGCGAGCGCCGCCGTGCCGCAGATGCTCATGCCGCCGCGGGTCGCCGCCGCCCAGATGTGCAGCCAGACCCCGGGGCGGCATCGAGGGTGCACGCGAACCCCCGGTCGGGGTGAGGGAGCTGACATGCCCGCATCGTCGAGCCGGCGGCGAAGACGCTCTGGACGAAGGGGATCGGCGCGGCGCGGCGGGCGATGTCGCGGATCAAGGCGGTGGAGGCCACGACCTTGGTCGAGGTCGGCGTCGCCGAGGGTGATGCAGATCTGCGCGTGGTCGGGCACCAGGTTCGGCGCGACGCCGGCCGGCTCGTACACGAGTGGATGCGGGCGGTGGGCAGCAGGTGTCCGCGCGTGTCCTGCACGCCGGCCCCGAACAGCGCGTCCGCCTTCGGCGCGCCGCGGCCCTTCCAAGGGGCTTGCGGGGCAAGGGCGGAGCGGCCGTGGCATCCCACCCTCGCGTGGTTCTGGGCGGCGAGCGCACGAGGCCGGCGGCGGAGGCGTGGCGTCGGGGCCCGGGGCCTGCGTGGCAGCGGCCCCCTGGACCGACGAGCAGGGCGGCACCGGCCCCGATGAGGACGGACCGGCGGCCGGCGGCACCGATATCTTCGGTCTCCCTGGGCGAACCGATCCCGCGATCCGCGCGGATGCGGGGTTCACCCGCGGGACGCCGCCCTGGCAAGGGCATCCCGGCCGCGCATGGCGGCCACGGCGCCGACGCCCTATCTTCCGCCCATCCGGCGCGGCCGAGGCCGCGCGCCCCAATCCGAAAGGAGCGCCCGATGGGTCCCTATCCGCACGATTCCGCCCCCGCCGCGATCTCGGCGGCCAATCCGATGGGCACCGACGGCTTCGAGTTCGTGGAATACGCCTCGACCGAACCGGAAGCCCTCGGCCGCCTGTTCGAGACCATGGGCTTCGTCCCGGTGGCGCGGCACCGCAGCAAGAACGTCACGCTCTACCGCCAGGGCGACATCAACTTCGTGGTGAACGCCGAACCCGAGTCCTTCGCCCGCCGCTTCGCGGAAGCGCATGGCCCGTGCGCTTGCGCGATGGCGTTCCGGGTGGTGGACGCGAAGCACGCCTATGAGCGGGCGCTTTCGCTCGGCGCCAAGCCGTCGGAAACCCGGATCGGCCCGATGGAGCTCCACATCCCCGCGATCGAGGGGATCGGCGGCAGCCAGCTCTATTTCGTGGACCGCTACGGGCCGAAAGGCTCGATCTGGGATGTGGATTTCGTCTGGACGGGCGAGCGCGACCCGAAGCCCGCGGGCCACGGCCTCTATTACATCGACCATCTGACGCACAACGTCCGCCGCGGCAACATGGACGTGTGGGCCGGCTTCTACGAGCGGCTGTTCAACTTCCGCGAGATCCGCTTCTTCAACATCGAAGGCAAGCTCACCGGCCTGTTCAGCCGCGCGCTGACGAGCCCCTGCGGCAAGATCCGCATCCCGATCAACGAGAGCGCCGACGACAAGAGCCAGATCGAGGAATACCTGCGGCAATACCGCGGCGAGGGCATCCAGCACGTGGCGCTGGGCGCGCGGGACATCTTCGCCGCGGTGGACGGGCTGCGGCAGGCGGGGCTGGCCTTCATGCCCGCACCACCCGCCACCTACTACGAGAAGGTGGATGCGCGCGTGCCCGGGCACGGGGTGGACGTGGCCGCGCTCGAACGCCTCGGCATCCTGATCGACGGCGAGGGCGTGGTGCAGGGCGGGATGACGCGCGTGCTGCTGCAGATCTTCACCGCCACCGTGATCGGCCCGATCTTCTTCGAGATCATCGAACGCCGCGGCGACGAGGGCTTCGGAGAGGGCAACTTCCGCGCCCTCTTCGAGTCGATCGAGGAGGACCAGATCCGCCGCGGCGTGCTCAAGCCCGAGACGGCCGGGGCGTGAGCCCGCCGCGCGCCGCCGTCGCCGCGGGCGTCCTTGCCCTCGGCGTCGGGCTCTGGCTGCTCGCCTCCGAGGCGGCGGTCGAGGTGCATCCGGGCGTGGTGACGGCGCCCGTCATCACGCTGCGGGCGCCGGCCGAGGGCGTGCTCAGGCTGTCGCCGGACGAGGAGGTTGCGGCGGGGGCGCGGCTTGCCGCGATCGAGCCGCCGCCGCGCGACGGCGGGCCGCTCCTCGCGGCCGATGCGGCGCTCGCGCGGCTGCGGGCGGAGCTGGTCGGGGTCGAGGTCGCTTCCC